>JAJDGX010000114.1 GCA_030265885.1 Ruminococcaceae bacterium OttesenSCG-928-L11
GGCGGGCGTCGCTGCCATTTTGGCAGGTGCAATGGCGTTCCCGGCGTCTGCGTATACGGCGGATAAGGAAATTCTGACAAAGAAGATGCAGGATGCACTCAAGCCCGGACAGGTTACATATGCCCGACTCTATGACATCGACAAAGTCGATAAGGCCGATTTGCAGTATGTCGCCCAGGATATGACCGCCAAACGGGGAAAGGTTTTCTTTGAATTCTGCTCCCTGCAGAACAAGGAGGTCGTGGCCCGGATGGTGGTAAATCCCAATTTGGTCAAGGATGGAGAAGGCTCCATTGATCCCTACATCGCTCTTTCCGGTGAAGGCGTCGACAAAGTGCGGGAGAAGTTCACCAAGCACTTTGGCAAGGATGTGGCCGTCATTGGCTGCGGCACCGTCGATTTTGGCATGACGGTAGTGCTTTCGGCAAAGCTGGATTTTGGCACCATGAATACTTCTTCCCTCAAGGCCTATGCCTATGACAGCTCCGCCAATGCCTACACGGCAATCAAGGACACCGATTTTGTTGTGGATGAAAATGGCTTCCTTCATTTCCAAACACAAAAGGCAGGATATATCATTGTCACACAGGCGTGATTTTTCCCGCCCATTGCCCATAAGCACACGAGTTCTACTGTAAGCCTGCACATTTCATTCACACGAACGATCAGGAGGACGACGACATGAGAAAAAGCGCTGTGAAGATTCTGGCGTTTACGCTGGCAATGCTGCTGGCGTTCAATCTTCCCGGGCTGACGACGGTATTTGCGGATACTGTGTTAGCCTATGGCCATTCAAACGAGGATCCTACCGAGGGCGATAACCAGGCAGACACCTGGACAACCTACGGACTCTCCAACCCGCCGCCCAAGGGCGACGATGCCACCGGCAAGCCGGGCCCCGGTTCCATGGCAATGACCCTGGATCCCAGCACGGTTTCCCAGCCCATGCCCACCGGCACAAAGCTTACCTTTGACATTGGGCTCACGCTGGCGGCCACTCTGGAGACCTTCCAGTATTACGACACCTGGGTCAAAATAACTCTGCCCAAGCCCATGGAAATGACACTGGACGCCGAGGGCAAGCCGAATGTCCTGCACAAATGGGTTGTCGACCGGGAATTTCTGGCCGATGAAAGCACCGGCGACAGCAATGTATATGCCCTGCACCTGATGGACTTTGACCAGAGCAATGTCAGCTCCGGCTCCAACAGCGACAAGATTCCGGTCACGGTCTATTTCCCCGCCTTTACCACCCAAAGCAGCCAGGATGTCAGCTACGATCCCGTCAAGGTCGAGATGTTCTGGGGGGGATGAGAATCTGTCCACCCCCACATCCGGCGCTGCAATTGTTCCCAAGCGGGAGCTGCAGCTGAAGGCATCGGCAAGCCATGGCTGGACGGTAAACAACCAGCTTTCCACCGATGCAAACATCAGCTCTGTCAACAATCCCGCCGGTCTGTACGGGCAAAATGTCCTGTACCAAATCTGGCAGGATGGCACCGTGTATAAGCTGGATAAATCCCTCAACTACACCTTTACCCTGAAAAACGAGAAATCAGGCCTGACCGAAGGTGTCCTGATGACCGACAAGCTGGAGTTCTCCAGTTCCTTTACGCTGCCCGCAGGCATCACCCTGACCAACGGGGCGACTGAGTTCCCGTTGGATACCCTGTCCGACGCCGATCTTGCCCCCTATTTCGAACTGAAAACAAAGACCGGCATGGCGACTGCGGACTATGACCTGACCTACTCCGTTACCCGTTCCGGCAGCACCTATACCGTTGCGGGAACTGTCACCAACAAGTCCATCGCCAACGGCGCCGCCAAGGATCTGGATACTCTTATTCTGCGGCTGAACTTCTTAAATGTAGCGATTGAAAGCAACGATATTAAGGCTGCCAACGGCTGGACGGAATACGACACCAACAGCTTTTCCGCCAGCTACGCCCACACCTTGGATCTGGACTATTATCCCCATGAAAATACCACTGCCACCGACGCGGGACAAAGCACCGCGACAGCGTGGTTTTATACGGGCGCGGTTGCGCCGACCGGCACCGGCACCCCTGGTGTAAATAACATCGGGATTACCAAGGCAGTAGACGACTCCTCCACCATCTATTATCCGACCCACCCGTCAGATCCGACTATCCTGTGGGAAAAGGTGCGGTATAAGAACTTTACTCTGTCCGGTTTTGGCAATATTGAGCGCAATGGAGTAAAACCCTACAACAGGCTGGATTCCTTCACCGTGACGGATACCTTTGACTCCGCCAAGATGTTGGCCTATGCCATCCTGCCCGGCAAGTACACCGGCGTGGACAGCACCGGAACCTTTACCATCTATCTGTACAGCAACACGGTGGAAAAGGCCTCAAAAACCTTTACCTACGGCACACTGGCTTCTGCCACAGATGATGCGTCCATTTGGGATATCAGCGCCTATCTCACCGACAAAATCGACAAAATCGTATTTGATTATGGCACGGTTGGCCCGGGCTTCAACCCCACCACCAACCCCAAGATCGGTTTTATCACCCAAACTCCCTCGGCAAATGCTACCCTCACCAACTACGTGAAACTGGATGCCAAAACAGACACCGGCAAGTCGATTGCCGCTGACGATTCGGCCTCTTATAACGTAGTGGTAAACGGCACGCCGACCCTGCAGGGGGCCAAATTCTCCTCCGGCACTGTGGGTACAACCTCCTCCGCAAGCAAAACCGAATTCTATCCCAGCGACGAGGTCTATTACCACATCACCGTTTCCAACACCAGCGGCCTGCCGATTAAGGTATCCAACATTGTGGACGTACTGCCCTATTCAGGCGGCCAGTATTTTGAGGGCTACGAATTTATCGGCTACGGCGTGACCGACTATACCACGCCCAACTTGGATATCATCAAGGCCACTTCTTTCTCCAACGACCCGGCTTCGGTTACCAATTCCCTCAGCTCCTCCGACTTTACCTCGGGTCAGATAACCTCCACCACCACATTTAACCCGTTGGTGCTGGAATCCGGCAAAAAGCTGGTGATCCGCTACAAAATGAAGCTGATCGCAGGCGCCAAGCCCATTGATCAGCTGACAAACACCTACACCGTCAACTTTGCATGGGATCCCGGTGTCGGTGTCGGCTCCGGCGGCAGTGACAGCATTAATGGCCGCTGCGATATCAAGGTCAAGGGCCGCACCCCTCAGGCAGGCGTGTTCAAAATGGCCAACAAACTGCCCGGCGGCAGAACCTCTTCTGATTTTGCCGGAACAGACAACTATTACAACATAATCCTCGGTACCCTCCCTGCCACCACGGATCTGCCCTCCGAGGCACAGAACCGCTACTATGGCCGCGCCCCAGAATATGAGGCAGGCGACAAAGTTACCTTTACCATCATCGCGCGCAACACCGGCAAGACAACCTTGTCTAACTACAAGCTGGTCGACGTGCTCAAGGTGATGAAGGACAGCGGCGGCGCCACCCCCACCGGCGCCCTGGCCGACCTGAGCAGCTACTTTGTAATGGACAGCAACGGTAATCTTGCCATTGAGGGCGATATCGTCAATATTGCTGTCTACGACAAAAACAAGGCAAGAACCTACAACAGCACCTGCACTGTGGGCACCGGAGCCGCTGTCTATGCCGACAATGGGTTCAACGCAACCTGGCACAACGGCCAACTGATTACCACCTATGGCGCAGGCACCGGTCCGACAAACAGCACCTATTCCCTCAAAACTGACGAGCAAATCCAGATCTCCTACACCCTAACCCTGAAAGACACCTATGACGTAACGGATCTGCCGGTTATGCTGTACAACTATGTGGATCTGTACGACATCAAGGACACCTCCGCTGATACCGCCAACAAGATTTCCGTTAGCTCTTCCGGTTCGCGCAGGGGTCGGATGGCAAACAGCGACATGTCTGTCCAAAACTACGCCCCCATCGTGCTGAAGGGCACTGTCACCGGCAGCATCGGCCTGGAGAAAAAGGCCATCTACTCCGCGCCCATCAACGCCGACTGGAAGGATCTCCGGGTGCGGAACACCGCGGAAATCCAGGCGGATCTGGACGGCGAAACCGTTGACGCGGCCATCCGCAACGCCACCGCCAACACCGCGTGGCTGCGCGGCTCAAAAGCCACGGGCAACACCGGTGCCGTGTTCCTCTACGAAATCACCATCCACAACGACACCGGCAAGAACATTGCCGCCGGTACGTTGAAGCTGTACGACCAGCTGCCCCCCTTCCAGAAGATTGCCGATGGCAGCAACGTGGTAGCCGTCGACAGCGGAAAAGCTCGCATCTTTGATTCCTCCATGAACCCCAAGGGCAATGTCATTACCCTGAAAGACGGAGACGCCAGCACCAATAACCGGCAGACCATTTCCTTCACAAACCCGGAAATTATCCCTGCCGGCGAAAGCAAGTCCATCTACATCCGCACAGTCATTCCGGACTACACTGCGGCCAGCGGTTGGTTCAACAACAATTCCAATTACCCCGACGGAGCAACCGTAGACCAGTACGAGACCTTCAACAGCGTTTTGCTGGTCAACTCCATGGGTTGGACTGTCAAGGATAACCTGGGCTACGAAACCTCCTGGCAGACCTTGAAGGACTCCCCCAACCCCAACAAATTCAAGAGTCTGCACACCGACAAGCTGGAAGAGAACGACTACATCATGGCACAGGTCAATGTGCTGTATCACGATGACCAGATCGCTCCCCAGATTGTCAAGAAATCCAACAAGTCTGTCTCCACCCTGGGGCAGCCCATCACCTTTACGGTGGAGGTCTCCAACACCAGCAGCAAGCCCATGACCAACTACAAAATCGTGGACTTCATGGACGCCCGCTTCAATCTGGACGCTGCTGTGCCCTTCTCCTATTATGAGAAGGCAACCCCCGATGCCACAACCCGCACCGCCATCACTACCCTGTCCGGGATTTCCTCTGTGGCTAAGGCGGGAACCTCTGACGCGTACCACACCATGGAATGGGATTTGTCCGGCGGCGAATATCCGCTGGCAAGCGGCAAGACTCTGGTCATTGAGTACCAGGTGCTTGGCTTTATGGATAAAACCCCCATCAACATCTACAAGAACCACGCACTTCTGCTGCCCGACACCGATTTTGTCAACTGGAACAAGGGTTCCTATGTCACCCAGGCCATTCTGGATAAGGGCGACAACGGCGAAGGTGTGCTGAAGGGCGCGGAATACGCCAATCTGCGGCAGAATATGGCGCCCTACCTCACCAGTGGCAACGCCGGTTTGTGGGCCGATGTCAACGTGACTCTCTCCCAGGCCTCCGGACTTGCCACCCGCAAGGGCATCAAGCTGCCTGAGGACACAAAATACACCTACAACATGGGTGTGGCGGAAACCGCCAACATCTATCAGGAGCCCGGTGGCCTTGTCAATTACCGGCTGGAAATTGAAAACGTCCACGACAAGGGCAAAAGCTTCAACGATATTTCCGTGCTGGATGTGCTGCCTCATGTAGGGGACGTCGGCGTTTTGGTTAAGGATCAGCACCGGGAATCCCGGTTCCCTGTCACCTTCCCCGACGCCTCTCAGCTGGGACTTGTCCTCTACAAGGTGGACAAAGCCGGCAACAGCACACCGATTACCGATTACACTGTAGGTTTTGCCGCCGGTGTGGATTCGAAGGATGCCAAGGTTTCCACCAATCCTTCGGATGCAGCGGATCCGTGGAACATGACGACTGCCGCCACCACCGGTGACACCACAGGCAAAAACGCCATTCTCCTCCACTTTGGCGCCACTGTTGTACTGGCTGCCGAGGAAACCCTGTACATTGAGTTTAACGGTCAGCTTCCCACACCGGAAATCGTAACCCGCCGGGATCCCGCAGGCTCTCCCTCCAGCTGGCTGGAACTCAAGGACATTGCGTGGAACTCCTTTGCGGTGCAGGTTACCCCTGACGGCGAAGGCCTTGTCCGCACCGAGCCCATCCGTGTCGGTGTCAAGACAATGACCGGCTCTGTGGAAATTCAGAAGCAGGTACAGGATGACGCCGCCGATTTCACCACGGAATCCTTTGCCTTCAAGATTACCGACCGCACAACCGGAAAGACCGCCCAGGCAAGCACCGACTCCACCGGCAAGGTCTATTTCGGCAACCTTATCATCGGCAATGAATATGTGCTGGAGGAAATCCTGGCCGACGATACCTATGTATTCAACAAGTGGGTATCCCAGACCAATATCCCCACCGGCATCACGGTGGAAGGCGACAAGCTGGTCTTTACCGCGACGGCGGCGGACACCTATACCGTGGAGGCCCACAACGACCTGCACAAGGGCTCCATCACCGTCAACAAGACCTTCACCAACACCGATTTCAGCAAATTCCCCAACCTAACCTTTACCTTCGCCGTATACGACAAGGCGACCAACGCCCTTGTGGCGACTCAGACCGCCGGAAACGGCCGTCCCGCCGTGTTCTCCGACTTGGCCATCAACCGGGATTACTACCTGACAGAGGAGAGCAAGTCCACCTTTGAACTGGCATACTGGACTGACGCCGACGGCAGTGTCACCGCCGACCGGTACGAGTTCCGCCTGCGGAAGGGCGCTGCTGACCGCGACATCACTGTCACTGCCCACAACACCCGGGTCGGCTCCGTCACCGTCACCAAGGAGGTCACCGGCAGCACCATTGCTCCCTCCGGCTTCACCTTTACCCTGACCGGCGCCGATGGCACAGTCTATGGCCCCGAAACAACCGACGCCGGCGGCGTGGCTGTCTTTGACAGTCTGCCTCTCAGTAGCACACCCACCAGCTATACCCTCCGGGAGGTCTCCAAGACCGGCTATACCTTTGACCGGTGGATTCTCAACGGCAAAGAGTCGACCGACGAAACCCTGACCCTGACTCTCAGCGATACTGCCCCGGAAATCCGCCTGGTGGCCCGCAATACCCGCAATCCCGGCACACTGGTGGTGCAAAAGAGCTATACCAACAGCACCGTCTCTACCGAAGGGGTGCACTTTACCCTGACCGATTCCACCGGGAAGGTCATAGAGGCTACTACAGTCCAGAGCGGTGTGGCCCTGTTTGAAAATCTCGCCAAGGATGTAACCTACACCCTGCGGGAAACCGCCAATGATGCCTACGCCTTCCGTTACTGGGAGCACAACGGTGCCCAAATCTCCACCCCGGAGATTACCTTTACCCTGACCGACACCGATTCCTCCTTTGAGGTTGTCGCCTGGAATGAGCGGCTGGTGAATGCGTTAACCATCTACAAAACCGACGCGGAAACCGGTGCTTTGCTGGATGACGCGACCTTCTGGCTGACAGACAACATCGGAAATCGGCACCGTTTGACTACGGTTGACGGAAAAGCAACCCTCAATTTGCCCTTTACCAATTTTGCCGGGGAATATATCCTGACTGAGCTGCATGCTCCCAACGGATACCGGCTGGAAACTTCCGAGATTCGCTTTACACTCAGCGAGGCGCCGGTTATTACCGTTACCGCAGGCAAGACCATTGCTCTGGTACACGACACTGAATTGGCGATTGTATTCCTCAACGATAAGAGCGGCGGCGATGACGGCGGCGACAATCCTCCGGAGACACCGAGGGATCCGGATAAGCCGACACCTCCCACACCGCCCGGACCCGACTCACCCGGCCGTGGCCCCAATGACGGCGACGACCCCAACCGGGATGACGACTTTACCACCATCGGCGATGACCCGACTCCTCTGGGCAATCTGCCCAACCTGCTGACCATCTTCGATGACGGCATTCCGCTGGCCAATCTGCCCTGGGCAGGCGGCGCAAATCCGCTGCCGTGGCTTGGGCTGGGCTTCCTGTCCATTGGCCTGATTCTCAAGGCTGACTGGAAGAAGCTTCGCGGCAAGCGCGAGGAGTCTGATGCAGACGCCGAGTAGGCGATAATAACTTTTAACCAGGCAACCGCCGGAGGAGACTTTGGCGGTTGCCTGGTTTTTTGGTTTTTTTGTGGGGGGATGGGCTGCCGCCGGGGGATTTGGCTGTGGCGCAGCCTTGGCCTGAGGGGCAATGTGCCATTACCGGTGGCTTTGGCTGTCACACAGCCTTGTCGCTCGTGCCGCGACGGGCAGTTACTTTGGTACGCGCCAAAGTAACCAAAGCGCGCTCGGGGGAATCCCCCGAGACCCCCGTGTCC
>JAJDGX010000115.1 GCA_030265885.1 Ruminococcaceae bacterium OttesenSCG-928-L11
TTGCAAGCGCAGTTATTCTGAAGAACGGTGATGTCACCACTTCTAACTACGAGCTGACACTTGTGGAAGGCACTCTGACTGTGAATCCCAAAAAACTCGACTTCGAAGATATCGGTGTAAAACCCAAGGATGACGACAAAGAATATGGCAGCAAGGATCCTGACTTTGAGCTTGAAAACTGGCCTGAAGATCTCGATCCCGATGACTTTGAAGTTGAAATCATCCGCAAACCCGGTGAAGATGTTGGCGACTATGAAATCATCGTAACCATCACACCGAAGGATCCCAACTACGAAGTAGAGAAAGATCCCGGAACCGGTACCTTCACCATCACACCGAAGGCTGTCACCATTACAGTGGATGACAAAACCAAAGTAGAAGGCAGCAGCGATCCCGAACTCACCTCCTCTGTATCCGGCCTGATCGAGGGCGATACTCTCGATTACAGCCTGAGCCGTGAGGAAGGCGAAGCAGTCGGTTCCTATCCTATCGTTGCTACCCCCGACGAAAACCCGAACTACGAGGTCACTGTTGTCAACGGTACACTCACTATCACCGCGTCCCCTGTCACACCTCCCAGGCCCGGCGATGTTGAAGACAATGACGACGACCCGACAACCCCCGACATCCCCGATTCCGAACGGGAAACCAGAACCTTTACGGATCCTGAAGTCCCGCTGGCAGCACTTCCTGAAAAAGTGACTACCATCTCCGACGAAGAGATCCCGCTGGCTGGCGGTACTCCCATCGAATCTGTGGGTATTCTGGGCGCATTGATGCTCGGCATCGGAAGCCTTCTGAAGCTTCGCAAGAAGAAGGATGACGATGAAGCGTAATTGCAGCGCTTAACCGAATCATTGCAAGTACGCACTTGACTGAACGACGAGCCGCTTGTATGATATAAGCGGCTCGTCACTTTTTACCGGAGGGTTGGATACATCGTGCAAAAAGCCAAAAAATATCTGCCTAATATTCTTATTGCACTGGGCATTGCCTTTTTAGTTGTTTATGTGGCCTACTCCATGATCGGCTATCCCTGGAAAACCCTGTTCGCCCAGTGGGGATTGATAGAGCTTGCAGAGGATCTGCCGGATCCCTCTCCCTTGCCGGCCATGGCAACCGACCAAACCATTCCGGTATCTGATTCCGACGGAGCAACCACCGGCATCCCGGATCAGCCCGACACCTTTGCCGTTCGCCCGGCCATGAACCTGACACAGCTGGGCATTATCAAAATCCCGTCCATACAGGTATCCGAGAACATTGTGGAGGGAAGCGATGCCGAAATGTATTATGGTGTCGGCCATGTCAAAAACTCCGCTATGCCCGGAGAGGCGGGAAATTGCGTCCTGGCGGCCCACAGAAGCTACATCTATATGCGACCCTTCCGCTATCTGGACAAGGTCGCTGTAGGCGACAATGTCTACATCACCGACGATAAAAACAAATACACCTACCAGGTATTCACAATCTTTGAGGTAAACCCCTCCGATGCCTGGGTTATGCACCCCCAGGAGGATGAGGAAACGATGCTGACCTTGATTACCTGTACGCCGTATATGGTGCACTCCCACCGTTTGATCGTATGGTGCAAGCTGACAAATACACAGCCTCTGGAATAATTTCAGCGGAATTACACCCCAATATTCTCTCTCAACACCATAAAAACAGCCGCAGGGAAGCCCGCTTTCCCTGCGGCTGTTTTTATGGTGTATCCGCTGTTTTCAATCGCACTCACCGTACGTATTTACGCATTGTGTGCACAAGATTTCCAAACTTTGGCTTTTATTCCAACGATCAATGCGTATCGTACACCCTTTACGCTTTATGTGTAAAGTACGTATATCAATAGCCAATATACACGTGGTTTTTTTCATCTGTATCTCTATATGTAATGTATTTCTTGTGCACCACAGCCAAAAATCAAATAAAATAAATTTCTAAGAATTTCAAAAAAGTAGACTATATTTTCCCAAATGTAACCACCGTGTAACCGTAAGCCGTTATAATGGGAATTAATCCAGTAATACGAAACGCCGGCCGACCCACTTGATTCACATATTTATGACGAATCGGTGGCCCACAGAAAGGAACCGATGCCCATGGGAATACAGCGGACCCCATTTCGGCGCAGTCACTGAATATTGTTACTCAATTATTACCAATAATGGCTATAGTAAAACCGTACAACAATTGAAAGCGAGGAGAAAAGAACATGAAAGCAACGAAACGGATACTCAGCATACTTGTAGTGCTGGCAATGGTCTGCAGCGTGTTCCCAATGGGAGCCCTGGCCGCACCCGCAGATGTCAGCGAAAATTTCTGGAACGACCCGGATAGGGTTACCACAGCCGGCTCGGCCGACACCGGCGTTGTCGACTATGACAAAACCGTTGCGGCAACCGCAAAAGAAAACGAATTTAACATCACCCTGAAAGTAAAGGGCACCGGCATCACCGTTAAAAACACCGCCGAAGTAGTTCTGGTATTTGACACCTCCGGCAGCATGAATAACAGCGGATGGGATTGGTCGAAGTGGACATCCGCAAAAAGCGCTGCTATCACCCTTTCTGAGAACCTTGTTGCTAAAGGCATCCCTGTTGGGCTGGTCACCTTTGCCAATTCTGCCAGCGAGAAACGAGCCATTTCGAATACGGCTCTTACCAGCAGTGACTTCCCCAACGCCCCCAACGGCGGCACCAATATTCAGGACGGCCTGAATACCGCAGCCGGTATGTTCGACGCTGATTCCACTAACACCAAAATTGTTATCCTGCTCAGCGACGGCGAGCCTACCTTTTATTATGACAGCAACCACGATCTTAAAGGTGGCGGCAAGGAAATGACTGACGCCACTAAAGACGCAACTATTGCTGCCGCTGCGGACCTTAAAGAAACCGTCACCCTCATGACCATCGGTTACGACGTTACGAGAAACGGCCCTGCCCACGAAGTGCTGAAAACACTGGCAACCAAAACCTCGTACTGCTGGCGTGCCGATATCGGCAGCGCCCTTACCGCAGTCATGAACTTCATCAAGGAAGAGGTTCTCGATCTCTCCGGTGGCTCCGTCCAGGATAAAATGGGCGATATGGTCGAATTTGTAAGAGTCGTTTCCGCAGACGGAACCGCAACCCACGATGCTGAAACAGACATCCTTTCCTGGAATCCTTCCAAACTGACCGAAGGCTCTACCCTGGTTTACACTGTCAGACTGAAAAATGATGACCTTGATTTTGTAAGCGACGAATGGTACGATGCCAACGACTACGCCACCTTTACCTATACCGACGTAAAGGACAGCGAGCAAACCGTCTATTTCCCCGTTCCCGAAGTGCGCGGCCAGAAGGCCCGGGCCGACTATGTCATCAATTACTACAAAGGTGAAGCCATCGATGACGACGATCACTTCCTCGGCCAGCACACCGACGACGCCGAACTGGGCACCACCATCACTCTGACCGATATTGACCCCGAAATTGATGATTTTGCTCCCACAGAGGGCTATGTCATTCCCGGTAAACCAGACGTCAATTTCATTGTAATTGCAAAAGAAGGCAATGTAATCAACGTTGTCTACGAGGCTGAGATTGAGCCTACCACCGAGCCCACCACTGCTCCTACTACCGAGCCTACAACTGAAGCCACTACCGAGCCTACCACTGAGCCCACTACCGAGCCTACCACTGAACCCACTACCGAGCCTACCACTGAACCCACTACCGAAGCTACCACTGAGGCTACTACCGAGCCCACCACTGAAGCCACTACCGAAGCTACTACTGAGGCCACCACTGAAGCTACTACCGAGCCCACCACTGAAGCTACTACCGAAGCCACCACTGAGGCCACTACCGAAGCTACCACTGAGGCAACCACCGAAGAGCAAACTGAGCCCACCGAGGAAGACACTGAGCCTACTGAGGAAGAAACTCGTTCCAGCGGTCCCGTTATCGAAGATGACGACGATTACGATTCCAGCAACGACACACAGGATGAATGGGTTTCCACCAGAACCTTCGACGAGCCCGACGTTCCTCTGGCAGCCGCTCCTCCGGCACAGATCATCCTGGATGAGCAGATTCCTCTGGCCAACCTGCCCAAGACCGGCGGCTCCGGCAAAACAACCTTTGCTGGCCTGCTGGCTCTCCTGAGCGGCGTTGCCCTGGCCCTGAAAAGCCGTAAAAACGACGAAGAGTAATTCCACTGTCAAAACCTGATATCTTCATTTACGCTTTCAATACAGAGAACGAGGCGGAACACAATGTTCCGCCTCGTTCTCTTTCGGTTGGGGAGCAGCTGCTCCCCAACCATTCTAAATCCGTTGCTTTTCCCTGCATGCCGCAAAGAACAAAGCCAATCAGCTGCGCCGCTTTCTCGCCAGCCAAATCAATCCCGCAAAGACAATCAGGCAACCGATGCTGGCCGCCGCTCCCAGACGGAATCCGGCCGGCACAATTCGAAACTCCACAAAATGCTCTCCCTCAGGGACATAGACCGCCGCCATCGACCCCAGAACCGTGTGAATTTCCGCTTCCTCGCCGTCTACATAGGCGCTCCAGCCCTTTTCATAGGGAATCGATGCATACAGCAGCCCCTCCTGCAGTGCCGTCACTGTACCGGCCACTGCCGTGTCGGAGAAATGCGTCAGCTGCAGCGGCTCATCCCGGAGCCGCTCATATCCGTCATCAAACAGCGCCGTATCCAGCTTTGCCACATAGATCCGCAGGTTGCCCTTTTCTGTCCCTTCCTCCACATCCATGGTCAACGATACCAGTTCATCCTTTGTATAGTTGCCCAGGCAGAAGATATACGGGTTTTTATAATCGTGGGTGCGCTGTACCACTTCGTTCAGACTGACCTTTACCTTGGAGGTTTTGCTCATATCCACGTACGCATAGTAAATGCCGTCGTCGGGCAGCTGGTAGTTCCATTTTACATGCCCTTCCTCCGCGTCCTCCTGTTTTACATATTCGTATTTTCCCCAGTCCTGTCGGTACACATCATAGCCCACATGGCCTACATGAATCATATCAACCAGGGTGAACAGGTCTCCCTCCACCCCTGCAAGCCGCTGGAACAGCTGGTTTTGGAAGAGAAACGGATTCTCGCCCACATCCTCTGTCGAAAACTCCAGCACCCCATCGCCTACAACAAAGCCCATGGGCAGGTACCGCTGATTCTCAAAAAGCACCGCATCCCCTGAGCGGCCGGTTTCCTGCCAGAAGGTTTTGCCGTCGGCGATTGCGCCATTTCGCGTAATCAGGTACCGCATATTGATAAGGGCATTGGTCAGGGGGGAGGTTTCGGCGTAGCAATAGCGATTTCCTGCTTCTCTGGCGGGCAAACCGATGGCTTTTATGAACCGGGTGGTATCTGCGTTTACCGTGGAGGAAAAAATGGAAATTCCATCGTAGCCGTACAGGGAGGGATCGTTGGTGGTGTAGTAGGCCGCCATCTCTGTGCGGTAGAAGTCATTGTCTTTTTTTTCACGAAGCGATAAAAGCTCCTGAACTTCGCTGTATTTGCTCAAATATGTGGAATATGCGCTGGTACTGACGGTTTTAACACCAATCCATGTACTGTATCCCAACTCCGCCAGCATGACAATCCCCAGCAAAACGGAAAGCTGCTGCAGCTTCATTTTTCTGCTTTTGTAAAACAGGAGGAAGCAACCCATATACACAGCTGTCAGCACCACTGTACCAATCGTCGCGGCCTTCTCCTGGGGGCCCAGCACGGTGCACACCGCCAGCACCACACCCGACCCAGCCATGGCTATCAGCGTTTTGCGGCCAATGTCCTCCAGCAGGGTATAGGCCCGGTAGGCGACCGTGAGCAGGACAAAGGAGATGAGAAAGCTGAACCGGTAGGGAATCATATTGGTGAAGTGGAAGCCGTGCCAGATGTAGTTCAGCACGTTCAGGTTACAGCTGACAATGAGGAATACCAGCACGCCAATCCAGGCGATTTTTTCCGCCAGGCGTATTTTATCCTTTTTGGCGGACAGGAAAACCGGCAGCAGCAATATCGCAGGCAGGCCGCAGTACACATTGGGCAGCCCTTCCTTGGCGGAGGGCGGGGCAAAGGGTGCAAAATTGCCTATGATATCGATGAAATTTTCGTACAGGCTCAGGCTCTTGGGGAATTTGTTGACGGCGCTGTAGGAGTTTTGCAGGGCGTAAAACGCCGGCAGCGTCAAAATGGCGGTCATGCCCAGGGCAATCAGGGAGTACAGCGCCATTTGCCCCAGCTTTTTGAGGAACACCCGAACCGGCGGCCGCTCCGTCGCCAAGTAGATGACAAACCGGATGGCGACAAACAGGCAAATAAACAGGCCGATGTAGTAGTTGATGAATACAGAAAGGGCCAGAGCCACGACATAGACGCGGAATTTATCCTCCCGCAGAAGGGCCTCCATGCCCAGTATGACAAGGGGAAGCAGGGCAAAGGTATCGAACCACATAATGTTCCAGTAGTAGCCCAGGGTAAAGGCGCACAGCCCATAGAACATGGAGAAGATGACCAGGGAGAAGTCGTTTCGCCGGAAGGTGTAGCGCAGATAGGCGGCAAAAAAGCTGCCGGCAAAGCCTATTTTCATCAGGAGGGTGATGGTTATCATTTCCCGCAGCCACGCATGGGGCGCCAGAATCAGCAGCAGGTTTAAGGGGCTGCCCATATAGTAGGCAATCATCGCCAGGTAGTTTGTGCCGCTGCCTGTCCAGGACCACAACAGGGAGTGGCCCTCCCGCACCTTGTGCCACAGGTCGCTGAGAAAGGGGTAATACTGCTGCCAAAAATCGGTGACCAGGATTTGCCGGTCGCCAAACGGATGTATGTCGTGCAGGGCATAGGCCAGCCCCATTAACAATGCGGGTACAAAAAAGGATGCAATGAGAAACCGATGTTTCTTTAAGAAAAATTGAAATGGCTTGGTTTTTAACACAGCGTTCCCTCGTCTCGTCGTTTTATCGCGATTTCCAAAAGACCGGAGCCCTTCGGCCCGCAGTGGAATCCCATGGGGCAATGTCCGGATGGGCTCGGCGGGAGCCTGCCGATCGGAGTCCGGAATTGCCGGGGGCAAATGCTCCCTATTGATTATACAACATAGCAATTCCCACGTCCATTTTCAGGGAATAATTTACTTGTCCCTTTGGGCGTGGTATACTTGAACAAGTGCCATCATCCGGCCCGAACGCCGGTAATTGACAGGAGGTTTTTCCTTATGAAACCGCTGATTTCCCTGATTATTCCCTGTTACAACGAAGAGGAGTCTCTGCCCCATCTGTACAAGGAGCTGGTGTCCATTTCCAGTAAAATGGATGACCGGTTTGGGGTGCAATTTGAATATGTTTTTGTCGACGACGGCTCCCGGGACAATACGCTGGAGCAACTGAAGGAGCTGGCCGTTCAGGACGACCGGGTGCGATATCTGTCCTTTTCCCGCAATTTTGGCAAGGAGGCAGCCATCTACGCGGGCCTGCAAAACTGCCGGGGGGATTATGTTTCCCCCATCGACGCCGACCTGCAGCATCCGCCCTCCATGCTCATCGATATGTATAACGGCATTGTGGAGGAGGGCTATGACCGGGTTGCCGCCCGCCGAACCTCCCGGGATGGGGAGCCCTACATCCGCTCGATGTTTGCCCGTGGCTTCTATAAGCTGATCAATCGCATCTCTCAGACAAAAATGGTGGACGGTGCCACCGATTACTCCATGATGACCCGGCAGATGGTGGACGCCATTTTGCGCCTGGAGGAATACAACCGGTTTACAAAGGGGCTCAACTCCTGGGTGGGATTTCGCACCAAGTGGCTGCCCTACCAGAATGTCGAGCGTGCGGCCGGTACCACCAAATGGTCCTTTTGGAGCCTGTTTCTCTATTCCCTGGATGGGATTCTGTCCTTTTCCACCGCGCCCCTGGCCATCGCGTCCATCTCCGGCATTTTGCTCTGCCTGCTGGCCGTTATTATCATCTGCGTCGTCATCATCAAAACCCTGCTGTACGGAGACCCGGTGGCGGGCTTCCCGACCCTTATCTGCGCGGTGTGTGTGATCGGCGGCATTCAGCTGTTCTGCCTCGGCATTATGGGGCAGTATATATCCAAAATGTACCTGGAGGTCAAGCGGCGCCCCGTTTATCTGGTGCGGGAGAGCA
>JAJDGX010000116.1 GCA_030265885.1 Ruminococcaceae bacterium OttesenSCG-928-L11
CAAGCCGGAATTTGTGCCCCACAAAGCTGACAGCAGCAATCCGCGGAGCGGGATGTGTCCAGCTTCAAGCTGGCGGGACGGTTTTCTTTTTGCTTCTTTTTCTTTTTACTAAAAGAAAAAGAAGAGAGAGGAGAAAAGGTGAATATGGAGATTTTTCCTTCGATTGATTTGCAGGATGGGCAGGTGGTGCGCCTGACCCACGGCGATTTTGACAAAATGGATGTGTACTCCGACAACCCCCTGGAGATTGCCCGGCAATTCCGGGAGCAGGGGGGCCGCAATCTGCACGTGGTGGATCTGGACGGTGCAAAGCGGGGAGAGCCCACCAACTTCGACGTCATCCGGGAAATTGCGCTGCACAGCGGCCTGTTTGTGGAGGTCGGCGGCGGAATCCGGGATGAGGCGCGGATCCGGCAGTATCTGGATCTGGGCGTAGGCCGGGTGATTTTGGGCACGGTGGCGGTGGAGGACTACGCCTTCACCTGCGATATGATCCGCCAATACGGCAAGCAAATCGCCGTAGGCGTCGACGCCCGAGACGGCAAAATCGCCGTGCGGGGCTGGCTGGACACCACCAGCGTGGACGCCGTGGAATTCTGCAAGCGTCTGGATGGGGACGGCGTCTCCACCATCATTTACACCGACATTGCCAAGGACGGGGCCATGCAGGGCACCAATCTGGATATCTATAACCTGCTGCGCAAGGAGTTGGGCTGCGATGTGACGGCCTCCGGCGGCATCTCTTCTCTGGAGGAACTGGAAATGCTCAGAGAAATGGGCCTGTACGGCGCGATACTGGGCAAATCCCTGTACACCGGCGCGCTGAGCCTGAAGGATGTGATGAAACTGTGCTGACCAAACGGATTATTCCTTGCCTGGATGTGCGGGATGGTCGGGTCGTCAAGGGCCTCAACTTTGAAGGGGTCAAGGACGTCAGCGATCCGGTGGAACTGGCCGCCTTCTACAACGGCGAGGGCGCGGATGAACTGGTATTCTACGACATTACCGCCTCCCACGAGGGGCGGGAGCTTTTCACCGATATTCTGACCAAGGTGGCATCCACCATCTTCATCCCCCTGACCGTGGGGGGCGGCATCAACACGGTGGCCGACTTTGACCGGGTGCTGAAATGCGGTGCGGACAAGGTCAGCGTCAACTCCGGCGCCATCCGCAACCCGGGTCTAATCGGCGAAGCTGCCCGAAAATACGGCAGCCAGTGCGTGGTGCTCTCTATGGACATCAGACGGGTGGACGGAGCCTTTACCCTCTTTGCCAAGGGCGGGCGGGAAAATACCGGCATTGACGCCATCGAATGGGCGAAGGCCGGCGAGCAAAGCGGCGCGGGGGAACTGGTGGTCAACAGCATCGACACCGACGGCGTCAAGGACGGCTTTGATTTGGAGATGCTGGACGCCCTGCAACAGGTGGTTTCCATTCCCATCATCGCCTCCGGCGGGGCGGGTAACATGGTCCATTTTGCCGAGGTATTCCGACTGCCTGGGGTGGACGCCGGGCTGGCGGCCTCCATCTTCCACTACCGCGAGGTAAAAATCCGGGATTTGAAGCATTATTTGCATGAGGAAGGGGTTCCTGTCCGGCTGTAGCACTGTTTGGGCCGGGAATGCCTTGGAACGCTATACACAGGGGGATTTGATGCTATGTTTGATATTGATGCACTGCGATTTGCCGCCGACGGCCTGATACCGGCCATTGTACAGGATTTTCACACCGGCCAGGTGCTGATGATGGCCTATATGAACCGGGAAAGCCTGACCATATCCCTGGAGGAGAAGCGCACATGCTTCTGGAGCCGCAGCCGACAGGAGCTGTGGCGGAAGGGGAAAACCTCCGGCAACACACAGGCCATTGTGTCCATCCACGCCGATTGCGACAGCGACACGCTGCTGGTGAAGGTCATCCCCCAGGGCCCCGCCTGCCACACCGGCGAGCAAAGCTGCTTTTTCAACGAAATGGCGCGGGACGACGCCTACAGGGAATTCTCCGCCGACGCCCTCTATTCCCTGCTGCAGAGGCGCAAGGCCGAGAAAAAAGAGGGATCCTACACCACCTATCTCTTTGAGAAGGGCGAGGATAAGATCCTGAAAAAAATCGGCGAGGAGTGCACCGAGGTGGTCATCGCCGCCAAAAACGACGACAAGGCCGAGACCGTCTACGAAATCGCCGACCTGGCCTATCACACCATGGTGCTGATGGTGCAGAAGGGCATCACCCTGAACGACATCCGAAGCGAGCTGGCGTCCCGCCATGTGGTGGATAAAAAGGTCAAGCAGGAGCGCATGGGGGGCGAAGGGTAGGCTATGGCTTTTTTATCAAATTTGCACACCCACACCACCTACAGCGACGGCAAGCACCCCCCCCGGGAAATCGTGGAGGCGGCTTTGGCCAAGGGCTTTGTCAGTCTTGGCTTCTCCGATCATGCGCCGTCAAAAGCGGAGGCGGGCTTTGCCCTTGCCCAGGCTGAGGTGGAACCGTATGTCCGGGAGTTCCGCGCCCTGCGGGAGGAATACGCCGGGCGGATTGAACTGTACTGGGGCATGGAAATCGACGCCCTGTCCGATTTTACTCACCCGGAACTGGATTACACCATCGGCTCCGTCCACTTTGTCACCGACCCGGCTACGGGCCGGGGCTATGTGGTGGACTACCTGCGGGAGATGGTGGAGGAAGGGATCCGGGCCATGGGCGGCGAGGATCCCCGCCCTTTTGTGGAGCGGTATTACCGGCAGCTGTGCCAACTGGCGGAGACCCGCCGCCCTGACATTTTGGGCCACATGGATTTGCTGGAGAAAAACAACGCCGAAGGCTGCTTGTTTGACAGCGCCGCACCCTGGTATCTGGACTGCTGTGAGGCGGCTGTCCACCGCATTGCCAAAACCGGCGTCATTGTGGAGGTCAACACCGGGGCCATCTCCCGGGGCTATCGGGACATCCCATACCCCTCCCGGGCGATTCTGCACATGCTGCGGGAGCATCAGGTGCCCGTCACTCTCTCCTCCGATTCCCACCAGGCGGATACCCTGGATTTTTGGTTTGACAACGCAGTCGATCTGCTGCGCGATGTGGGCTTTTCCAGTCTAAAGCGCATGGAGGGCGGAGCAATGGCCGACGTGGAATTGTAGCATAGAAAAGCCCGGATCCCATACGGATCCGGGCTTTCAAGTTGTTGACATACTGTGGTAGGTAGGGGTTGGGGTGCAGCTGCGACAGCAGATGCCGGCTCCAATTCAAAATCCGTTGCTTTTCCGCCATAGCTACTTATTCGGTGCTGCTTTCCAGCAATCGCTCTCGGTGCCATTGGTCGCGGCAATCCGCCACGAACGCATCCCATGTGGATTCCTTTGCCAGCACACCCTGCAAACCGGCGGCAAACACATCGACGCCCCAGCCGACGGGCAGTTCATTGGAATGCCACAGCTGACTGTTGCCCGCCTCTATCTGCCGCAGCATATGGGAGTGAAGGGGCAAGCCGGTGTCCTTGGCCGTGGCCCGAAAAGGAGAGACCGCCTGAAACCGGGAGGCATACAGCGTGGAACCGGAATCGGAGCAATAGAGCCAGGTCAGGAACTTTTTGGCCTCCTGGGCCGCAGTGTCATCGCTGCCGTTGTGAACCGCCCAATAGGCGGGGGTTTCGGTGTAAAGCACCTGCCGGTTTTCCTCTGTCCCCAGGGGGACAGGCAACAGCTCCAGCCGGGTTTCCAGTTCCGGGTTGGCGGCAATCAGGGCGCGGTACACCTCCGTGCTTTGGTAGACACAGGCGATGCGCTCGGTTCCCAGCCCCTCCTCCAGCTGCCGCACCTGTGATACGCGGGTAAGCTGATCCCAGGAGGTACAGGAGGAATACAGCGCCAGCAGCCGGATGAGCCCATAGGCGTTCTCCTCCATAGGCAGTTCCAGATACATGGCGGTGCGGGTGTCGGCGGCAGTGGCAAAGCTGTCTGTCAGCAGCAGGCCGGAGACCAGGGCCGCCAGGTAATCCACGTCGTGGGCGGCGAACTCCGTCACAGCCTCCAGCCGGGGGAAGGCCTCCGCCAGTTCACCGGCGGCAATGGCATCCTGCAGCTGCGCAAAGGCTTCCTCCAGTGCTTCCAGCGTGGCGATTCCGGACAAATAGATCCCCGCGCTCTCAAAGATCCGCCGGTTGATGATAAGCCCCGCCCCCTCCAGGGAATAAGGGATGCCATAGATGGCGCCGCCGTCGGTGACCGCGTTCAAAGAGCCATCCAACGCGCCGGATAACCACTCCAGGTCGGACAGATCCGACAGATACGGGGCCAGTTCCTGCCGCTCCCCGGCACCGCTTATCTGGAAGATGTCCACCCGTTCCCCGGCCAGCAGGCGGGAGCGAAGCACCGCGCCGTAATCGCTGCGGCTTTGAATGGTCTGCACATGAAAGACCGCTCCCGGATTGGCCGCCAGATACTGGTCGGCTGCCACCTGCAGCTGCTGGCTGATTTCCCCCCGCCCCTGCAGGATGCTGACAACCGGTGCCTCGGCCGGCAAAGCCACATCCTCCACGGCGGCGGTGGCGGGCACCTCCCGCGCCAGATCGTCACAGGAGCGGAGGGACAGCACCGTCAGCAGTGCGGCGGCCAAAACAGACAACACCTTATATGTGATGGTTCCAATCATGCGAATCCTCCCCGGCGGCATATTTTCACAGGGAGTATGGGCAAAACCCTTCGCTTTATGCTGTGGAGGCAGGGGGATTTTCCCGTCTCCCCCTTGACGGCAGGGGGGAAGAGTGATAGAATTTTACAGAAATTTGTTCTTATTTTTACTCCCCGACCGGATGGGGTATGGCGCCATTGGAGGGCGAGCCGGGATGACACCATCCTGACAGAAGGGAGGAGCCGATATGACAGTGTACAAGCGATCCCTGTGGGTAATGCTGAAGGGAATCATCGGTGCGCCGTTTGGGGGCCTGGTGGTGTACATCGCACTGAGCTTTTTTGTGGAGGATCAGCGGATTGTGACGGGCATTTCTGCCTTTATCTGCCTGCTCATCCTGTATTTTTCCATAGTCAGTGAAAGCATCCGGTTTGAACTGGACAACGACGGCACATTTCGGTATTATAAGCTGGGCCGTGTCAAGCATACCTTTCAGCTGGAGGATTGTCTGGTGGGATACCACCGCCGGAGCGAAGCGGGTTTGCTTGGCGATCACAACATCGACCTGCAGATTGTGACGGAGGACGGCCAGGAGACTATCATCGACTGCAGCCCCATCGGTCTGCGGCGGTTTGAGCGCATGTACGAGAGCATGAAGCAGTATACAAACGAAGAGCCGGAGGTGATGCAGGCGGAGCCCGCCCAATAGCAGGGGGACATCGCCTGTTTCCATCGGCCGAAAATGGAGGTTACCATGGATCCATACACAGATATCGGGAGCCAAATCACCAGCGTCATTCAGCAGAATATCTATGTGTTCATAGTCATGGCGGTTGTGATTGTGGGCTCCATCGTGTTTAATATTGTCCGGATGCGGAATATGAAGAAAAAGGGTGGGGATTTTCTGAGGCAGCATCCCGATGCCGCCCGGATTTTTCTGACCACCAAGGCCCTGATTACCTCGGAGGCTGTGACTGTCTACACTGTGGACGGCGAAGCCCCCCACAACTTTGTGGAAAACGGCAAAACCGGGTTTTACGTGGCTCCCGGCCGCAGCAGCGTGCAGATGAGTTATGCCTATACCCGCCCCGGTGTGCTGCACAAAACGGTCACCACCACCACCGACGTTGTGGACAAGGTGCTGGAAACCCAGCCCAATTGCTCCTATCTCCTGGGCTTTGACCGGAAAGAGGAGTGCTTTACCTTTGAAGAGATATCCAACTGAACAAACACAGGGGCCGGGAGTTACTCCCAGCCCCTGTGTTTGTATTATGTCAACAGGCTCTACAGTGCGTTGACCCTGGCGATGCAGTTTCCGCAAATATTGCGGCTGGAATCAATGGCGGTCAGATCCTCCAGGCTGTGGCAGATGCAGCAGCTGGAGCGCACCTTCTCAATGACGATGCAGTCACCCTGGTCACGGAATGCCACCTCATCCCCTTCTTCAATGCGATATTTCTCGCGAATCGCCTTTGGAATTATGACTCTTCCAAGATCATCAACGCTTCTGGTGTCATATAAAAGTTCTATAGTCATATAGTTAGCAGCCGTCCCGGCCCGGCTGTTTCGCCCCCTTTTTTTAAACTTAAAGCAATTTACCAAAATATGTCATCCGGTGTACAAACATAGTACCACACCCGGCAGTCGATTGCTGTCGCTTTTGGGAGGATATTGGGAAAGTGGTAAAAATTTGCAGGAAGCGTCTGGTAAATTGTTTCATTGTGGTGGGTAAAACGGGGATAAAACAGCTATATATGCGGATTATTAAGAGAAAATAGAATAAAACACCCTCGGTTTTGAGGCTGAATATCACGATTTTGTCGATTTATGAAAAATGAGTCTCGAAGAATATCGACAAACAAAGAACGCACTGCCCCGTAATGTGACCGGTGGCAGTGCGTTCTTGTCGATGTGTTCACTCAATCCCGGCGACGCCCGCGCCCGCCGTACAGCAGCACCATGCGCAGCAGCTGCGCAAGAGAGGACACCAACGCCGCCACATAGGTGAGAGCCGCGGCGCTCAGTACCTTTTTGGCACCGGCCTGCTCCTCCTCGTCCAGCAGCCACGCGTTGGAGATAACCGCCATGGCCCGACGGCTGGCGTTGTACTCCACCGGCAGGGTAACAAGCTGGAACACCGCAATCAGGGAGTAGCCAATCAGGCCGATGAGAATCAGGGGATAGACATTGAGAACCAGACCAATCAGCAGCAGGGGAACAGCGGCCTTTGTACCGATGTTGGTGACGGGAATAATGGCGCTGCGCACCTTCAGGGGTGCATAATGGGTGGAGTGCTGAACGGCGTGGCCGCATTCATGGGCGGCAATGCCCACCGCCGCAATGGATGTGGAATGGTACACGCCCTCGGATAGGCAAACCGTGTTGGAGCGCGGGTCGAAATGGTCGGTCAGATTGCCTGCAATGGGCTCGATTCGAACATGCTGCAGGCCGTTTTGGTCAAGGATATACCGGGCGGCCTGCTGGCCGGTATATCCCCGGGAACCGTGTACCTGGCTGTATTTCCGATAGGTCGATTGCACGCGGCTTTGGGCCCACAGCCCCAGCAGCAGCGCAGGGACTACCAAAAGAAAATAGTATGGGTCAAAATAATACATGCGTATGCCTCCTACCGGTAATGTGTGTAAAATCAGTGCGGATATTCTATGCCCGGCCCGGCGAAGCCTCGCCACTGGGGGCGGCATCGTCCATGTGGGCGATGTTGTCCCCGATTTTCGCCATCAGCCGGAGCAGGGTATCCCGCTCCTCCCGGGAGAGGCCCTCTCCCAGCGCCTCAAAAAAGCCAAGCTGGGCCTGGTGCAGCTGCCGCAGCAGAGGGGCGGCCTCCGCCGTGGGGTGCAGGTGGACGCACCGGCGGTCGTGGCGATCGGGGTGAAGCTCCAAATATCCGCGATGGACAAGGCTGTCCACCGACTTGCTCACCAGCGATTTGGAGATGGAGCGGTACTTGGCGATGTCGCTGGCAGTGTTGCAGGTCGCATTGTGGGAGAGAAACAGCAGGACATCCTTTTCGTTTTGGCTCAGCCCGTACTCCCGGGTAATATCCAGAAAGCAGCGCTGGTACAGCTTTGTCGCCTTCCAGGAAAGGGAAAGGTACGGCTGCATAATCGAATCGGGGCAAGACAATTGGCATCCCTTCCTTATGTCATTTTATGGCCAAATCACCGGTGTGTCAATCGGTTCGACCGGCCACATGTGAATCGTTCTCTTTTGAACCATTATAACAGCGCTTCCTGATTGTTGTGTGAAGGCGGCGTGAAAGTAGGGGAACAGAAACCGGAAAATATGCAAAACACCCCCCGTGGTTAACCGGTAAAGTGGTTTGACAAACCGGTAAAATGTACTATAATAGTTATACGATTAACTCCTATATGTAGCGGACGAGAGGCGGAACAGGAACGCAGAAAAGCGCTCTGCCCCTGCAAAGAATATCGCATGGGAACGCGCAATATCCCAGGCAGCGGGGTGCGTGAG
>JAJDGX010000117.1 GCA_030265885.1 Ruminococcaceae bacterium OttesenSCG-928-L11
TGCACGCATCCACGCCCCACGCCCTTTTACCGGCCGCCCTTTGCCCATCCGCTCGCTAATCCCCCGGGTAAAGCCGGGGAAACCGCTCGCTGCCCTTCTTGCCCAGCCATATCACAGCCATTCGCGCCAGGCTGCTCAGTTCCCTTCGCGGGCGATGGCCTCATCGCGATATTGCTTGTAGAGGGGGGCGTAGACCTTGGCATCCCGCACCACACAGCCAGTGCGGCCGTGATCCCGCATGATCTGGGTGCACTTGGAGCATGCAATGCAGCACTTTCTCGGATCCATTTCGCCCTTGGTCAAGATATCCTTTGGCGCGTCGGGGTACGCAAAGCTGGAGCGTCCCAGTCCCACAAATTTGCAGCTGCCATCGGCCAGATTGGCCGCTCCCGCATAGGGGAAAAACTGCCGCAGCCAGGTGTAGCCGTTGCCTACCACCGGCACATCCCCCACAGCCGCCTGAATCTTCCGGGTAAAGTCAAACAGCCGCTCAATGCTCTCCAGCTGATGCTCCTCCGGAGTGGGAATGCCCTTGCTGGACACATCAAAGGGACGTGTCACCTGGGGATAGATATAGTAGGGGTTCCCGGCGGAGTTGCTGAGAAGGCCCACGCCGTTTTCACACAGCATCTGCACAAACTTCACCGGCTCCTCCGGGTCGAACACCATGAAATTCTCTTTGTCCTCGCCAAAGCCGTAGGGATACGGGTGCGCGTCAAAGACATTGAAGCGGCAGGCGATGAGGAAGTCCTCTCCGGCCGCCTTTTTCACCTCGGCGATGATTTCCCGGAACAGCCGGGTGCGATTTTCAAAGCTGCCGCCGTACTTGCCCTCCCGGGTGTGAGAGGCCAGCAACTCGCTGAGAAGGTAGCGGTGGCAGGCCTTGATGTCCACGCCGTCAAAGCCCGCGTCTCTGGCCAGACGGGCCGAGGCGGCATATTTCTCCGGCAGGCTTTCCAGATAGGCGTCGCTGACCACCGGATCCCCCTCCTTCACCCCGGAGCGGCCGTCCAGGATGGGGTCATGCTGGGGGATAATGGGGGCGGCTGTGTGGCCCACAGGCCGGGAATAGCGACCGGAATGGGTCAGCTGCAGCACATTTACAGGCCGATGATCCGCGCCGTTGGCGTCGGCGGCGGCCTGGTTGGATTGCTTCACCAGTCGGGCGAATTGCCCCGCGTTGTCCGGGGTCAGCATCATCTGCAGGGAGTTTGCCTTGCCCTCCTCCACCACAGCGCAGGCCTCCCACCACAGAAGTCCCGCGCCACCGGCGGCAAACCGCAGATAGCGGCGCTCCACCAGCTCCGACGGGCTGCCGTCGGGGTTGGAATCGCACCCCTCCATCGGCAGCACGGCCATGGCGTTGGGGGCCTCCAGAGCGCCCACCTTTACCTTGGCCCGAAGAGGAGAAAGATCCTCCGACAGCTTGATTGCCACTCCCAGCTCGTCGATTTTCTCCCGCAGCTGCGCGAGAGATTGGAATGCAAACGGTTCATGTGCGCCCATATGCGACCCGCCTTTCAAATAAAATTCACAAAAATTGATATTCCATCTTGCGTCCCACCCCTGGGAACGCTATAATGTACGAAGAGTATATCGCTCCTTTGGAACATGAAACAAAGCCATTTTCTCCGATTACCACCAGTATAGCACCAAAACGGGAACCCAGGTGCGCATTTATTGCCTGAAAATTGATAAAAATTGAGGTTTTTATGAATTGGACACCGGAATCGGACGATGAAATCATCAAGGTATACCAGTCCCGGGCCGACAAGCCCTACGCCTATCACTTCCACAACGCCTACGAACTCATTCTGGTGGTGGAGGGCAGCGCCGACTTTGCCGTCAACGACTATGGCCGGGAATACGGGAAAAACCACATCATCTTCATCAGCAACCTGGAAAAGCACCAGATGCGGCCCATCCGCACCCCATACATCCGCTATGTGCTGATGGTGGATCCGGACTTGTTCGACCGCTCTGTCACGGTTCAGCCCTGCCGCGCCATTTTCAAGCAGCGGCCTGATTCCTTCCGTCACGGCATCCCCCTGGACGACGAGACAGCCGCCCGGTGCCGCGCCGTGTTTGAGTCCTGCATCGCCGAATACGACGCCAAAGCCCCCTATTATCGCGAGGTCATTCTGGCCCGGGTGCAGGAGATGCTCATCCTGCTGTACCGCAGCCACAGCGAGTATTTCCCCGCCGGCATCTCCCCCTACAACGAGGAAATGGTCAGCGCCATACAGGCCTACATCGACAGCCGCTACAGCAGCGAGCTGGATCTGGAGGAAATCAGCGCCCACTTCCACCTGAACAAGTTTCACCTCATCCGCATATTCCGCCAGGTGACGGGATATACGGTCAAGCAATACATCCTGCTCAAGCGCATTTCCCATGCCAAGAGCCTGCTCTACTACAGCAACCGGGACGTGGCCCAAATCGCCGCCGAATCCGGCTTCAACAGCTCCAGCAACTTTATCCGCGCCTTCAAAAGCGCCGAGGGCGTAACCCCTCTCGCCTTCCGCAAACTCAATCTCCACGAATAACCCACCAAAATCCCGCAGGCCTCACCGCACCAGCGCCGAAGAGGCGGGCCGGATACGAAATCCAATATAAATGCCTGTGAAGCAGAGCGATGCGTTCTTCTGGAAGAACGCGTTCTGAGCGATAGCTGCACAGCTGCATTTATTTGGAGTTCGTATTACCCCGCCTCTGGCAGGCGCGGACGTGGATGCCCTGTCCCCCAAGGATGCAAAGCCATCGTCCTATTCACCTATAAGTTATGGGATTTTTAAGGGGGTCACACCCCCTTAAATGGGGTTTGGGGCAACGCCCCATTTCAAATCCGTTGCTTTAAACACGCCTTCAACATAACTCACCCGCCCTACAGCCTCCCATGCCCCCTCGACACCGTCTGGTTGCCCTTCCGCTTCCGGTATTCGGCGGGCGTGCAGCCGGTCAGCCGGGTGAACAGGCTGCTGAAGTGCTGGCGGCTGTCAAAGCCGACGCTGCCCGCGATGTCTACAATGGGAATGGTGCTGGTATCCAGCAGATACTTGGCCTTCTCCATCCGCAGTTCATTGATTTTCGCCGTGATGGGGCAGCCCACATGCTGATGAAACGTCCGCTGCAAATGGGAGCGGGACACCCCCGCCGCCTCAGCAATGGCATCGATGGAGATATCCTGGTCAAACTGCTCACCGATGTAGTCCATGGCCCGCTTGATGTAGGCCGGTATCCCCTTGGTGCGGCGCCCCCGCCTGTCGGCAAACTGCCGGCCCGTCTCCAACAGAAGAGACGCCAGCTGAATATCGATCTCCACGGCATCGGCGGCCTGCTCCAGCAGCCGCAGCAGGTTGACCAGACCGTCGTACAAAATCCCGTCGCCGTCCTCCCCCACAAAGGCAGGCAGCGCCGCCCGGTGAAACCGGTCGTACTTCTCGCTTTGCCGCAGGAGCTCCACGCGCACAGGGCTGTCGCTCCGGCAGAGGCGCGCTTCCATGTTCAGCACCCGACAGGGCACGCCCCGCTCCACAATCAACCGATGGGGGACGCCGCTGTCCAGCAGGATGTAATCCCCTTCCCTCAGAGTATACTCCGTGTCGGACAGTGCGACCTTGCACCTTCCATCGGACACATACATAATTTCCATCTGGGGATGCTCGTGCATCCGCATCTCATACACCGTATACTGCATGGCATAATACCGTTCCACGGCAAACCACCGATCGTGTGCCGCCGGGTCGTACAGGCTGTACATTTCAGGCTGACCAGACATCGCTGTTCCCCTCTCCTGAAAATAAAGTAGCACAATACCGGACACAAAGTCAACTTGGCATGCAATCCCGTCCACATTGGAAAACACAGGCGATATAATGGAACCAAACGATATTGGGAGGTTTTCCAAATGGCATTTAAAGTGACGTTTATTGGCGCAGGCAGCGTCGGGTTTACCCGCCGCCTCTTCTCCGACCTGATGACAGTGCCGGAATTCCGGGACATTCAGGTCTCCTTCATGGACATCAACCCCCACAACCTGGACATGGTCACCCGCCTCTGCCAGCGGGATCTGGACGAGCACGGCATCCCCATCCGCATTCACTCCACCACCGACCGGCGAGAGGCCCTGCGGGATGCCAAGTACGTCATCGTCTGCTTCCGCATCGGCATGCTGGAGGCATTTGAGCTGGATGTGGATATCCCGCTGAAATACGGCATCGACCAGTGCGTGGGCGACACCCTGTGTGCCGGCGGCATCATGTACGGCCAGCGGGGCGTCGCCGTCATGCTGGATGTCTGCAAGGACATCCGCGAGGTCGCCCATCCCGACGCCATGATTCTCAACTACGCCAACCCCAACGCCATGATGACATGGGCCGCCAACAAATACGGCGGAGTCAAGACCCTGGGTCTCTGCCACGGCGTACAGGGCGGTCACCGGCAAATCGCCGAGGCCCTGGGCTACAGGCAGGACGAGGTGGACATCATCTGCGCCGGTCTCAACCACCAAACCTGGTACCTCTCCGTAAAGCACAACGGCGAGGATCTGCTGCCCAAAATCCTGCCCGCCTACGAGGCCGACGAGGCCCTGTCCCGCACCGAAAAGGTTCGCATTGACATGCTGCGAAACTTCGGCTACTATTCCACCGAATCCAACGGCCACCTGTCCGAATATGTGGCCTGGTACCGCAAGCGGCCCGGCGAGGTGGAGAAATGGATCGACCTGGGCACATGGATCAACGGTGAAACCGGCGGGTATCTGCGGGTTTGCCGGGAGGGCCGCAACTGGTTTGAGGAGGACTTCCCCAACTGGATGCAGGAGCCGCCCCAAAGCTATTTGCCCGCCGACCGCAGCCAGGAGCACGGCTCCCACATCATCGAGGGGCTGGAAACCGGCCGGGTATACCGGGGCCATTTCAATGTGATGAACGACGGTTGCATCACCAATCTGCCCGCCGAGTGCGTGGTGGAGGTACCCGGCTACATCGATGCCAACGGCGTCAATATCCCCAAAATAGGCGACCTGCCTCTGGGCTGTGCGGCCATCTGCTCCCAGAGCGCCTGGGTACAGCGGCTCTCGGTCGAGGCGGCCGTAGCCGGCGACATTACCCTGCTGCGCCAGGCCATGCTGATGGATCCCCTGACCGGCGCTGTCTGCACCCCCGCCGAAATCTTCCAGATGGTGGATGAAATGCTGATTGCCCAGGCCCAGTGGCTGCCCCAATACAAAGACGAAATCCAGCGGGCCAAGGTGCGCTTTGCCGACCCCGCCACTCACATTCCCCCCCGGGATTACACCGGCATCCGCCTCAAGGAAAAAAGTGTGGAGGAAATGCGGGCCAACAAGGAAGAGTCCCGGAAAAACGCCACCGAGGCCGACAAGGCCAAGGAGCGTCCCTCCGCACAATAGCCACCCTCCCCAAGCGGCCTCCTGATGCCAATCCCAGGGATTGGCGCAGTACCGGAACACGCTGTGGCGGCAGGGCGGCGAAGCACTTGCCCCAATGGGGCCTGTCCTTTCGGTTCATAATAAAGCGGGTACCGCGGAAACAGCGGGCGCCGATGCATCGACGCCCGTCTGTCTCCGCCAGTCCCGTTGAGTATTAGGAGGTCTACATTATGGAAAAAACTCAGGCGATATTCCTGTGCGACAGACCGGAAACTGTATGGAGAGTATACGATGCCGCTACCCTACAAAAGCTGCGGGAGCAGCTTGTTCTGCCGGAAACGGTATACCGCAAGGCGGATTTACCCGGCAGCGAAGCCGCCCTTGCCCAGGTGGAGTATGTGTTTTCCACATGGGGCATGCCGGAACTGACCGACGAGGAGATCGCGCAGTATTTCCCCTCGCTGAAGGCGGTGTTTTACGGTGCAGGCACGGTGCAGGCCTTTGCGCGGCCCTTCCTGCAGCGGGGCATCCGGGTGTTCAGCGCCTGGGGCGCCAACGCGGTGCCGGTGGCGGAATACACCGTAGCCCAGATCATCCTGGCTGGCAAAGGCTTTTTCCAGGGCATCCGCATACAGGAGGAGGGCACCGGGGATCCCCTGGCAGCCCGCAAAGCCGCCCGCGCCTACAACGATACCTTCCCCTGCAACTACAATGTCAAGGTGGGCATCCTGGGTGTCGGCATGATAGGCAGCCTTGTCTGCCGGCTGCTCCAGGCCTATGAGATGGATGTGCTGGTCTTTGACCCCTTTGCCTCGGACGAAAAGCTGGCGGAGCTGGGGGCTACCCGGGCGGATTTGGATACCGTTTTCGCCGAATGCCAGACGGTCTCCTGCCACATTGCCAATCTGCCCGCCACCGTTGGCATGCTGAAATATGAGCATTTTTCCCGCATGAAGCCCAACGGCACCTTTATCAACACCGGCCGGGGCGCCCAGGTGGTGGAGGCGGATCTCATCCGCGCCCTGCGGGAGGAGCCCAACCGCACAGCCCTGCTGGATGTGACATATCCCGAACCGCCCGAGCCGGACAGCCCCTTCTGGACCATGCCCAATGTGTTGCTTACCCCCCACATCGCCGGCAGCATGAACAACGAGGTCGCCCGGATGGGTGCCTACATGGAGGCGGAGTTCCGGGACGTGCTGGCCGGAAAGCCCTGCCGGTACGAGATAACGGAAAAAATGCTGGAAACCATGGCATAATGCGTCGTTTCCACTGATTTTTTCGGGAAAAAGCACACTTCATTCCCATTGACAAAACAGTAACAGGAGGAAATGCCATGCTGGGCTTGACATCCATTACATTTCGCAATCTGTCCGTCGAGGAAATCGTCTCCCTGTCGGCCGCCAACGGGCTGGACGGCATAGAGTGGGGTGGGGACATCCACGTCCCCCCGGGAGATGAATCGGCGGCAGCCCTGGCCAAAGCCGCTACCGATGCCGCCGGTCTGCAGGTGCTGTCCTACGGCTCCTACTACCGCCTGCAGGAGGGTGAGGACTTCGCCCCCGTGCTGCAGTCCGCTGTGGCTCTGGGTGCGCCCTGCATCCGGGTTTGGGCGGGCGCGGCAGGCTCCGCTCAAACAGACACCGCCAGCCGAGCCGCCACAGCGCAGCGGCTGTCCGCAGTCGCCGCCCAGGCCGCCGAAAAAGGCGTGCAAATCGGCCTGGAATACCACCGCAATACCCTGACAGATACTTGGCAAAGCGCCCGGGAACTGCTGGAGCAATGCGGGGCCAAGAACGTCTCCACCTACTGGCAGCCCAACCCGGATTTGACACTGGATCAGCAGCTGGAGGAGATCGACCAGCTGCTGCCCTGGATTACCACAGTCCATGTGTTCCAGTGGGAGAAGGGCAATGTGCGCTTCCCTCTGGCCGACGGCATCTCCCGCTGGAACACCTACGGCGAAAAGCTGGGCCTCGCCCGGAACTTCCTGCTGGAATTTGTCAAGGACGACAGCGTGGCCCAGTTCCAGGCAGACAGCAAGGTGCTTGCTGAGTTGTTCCGAGGGTAGAGGAGCCTGCGGCGCATTTAGAAGGGCTCTGCCCTTGCCCCGCTTAAGGGGGTGTGACCCCCTTAAGAATCCCATAATCAATTTATTGTATGGGGTTCTTTGGACTCCCTATACCAATCTCCCATTTTTTGTCTACCCTTCTATGGGAGATTGGTATTGCTCACTTCGTGGCTGCTGCCGGTCACCGGGCCAAAGTCGTCCGCCAAACCGGTCAAGATGACGACCGGCTTGGCTGGTGCATGCATCCATGCCCTGTGCCCTTTTACCGGTGTCCTTCTCTCATCCGCTCGCTAATTGCCGGGGTAAAGCCCGACGAACCGCTCGCTGGCTTTTTATACGAAACACCATTAGAAACATTCAAAAAAGTGAATGTGCGAGGTATCGTCACGCACGAGTATATTCACTTTTTTGCTTATGTTTCAATGAGTGTTT
>JAJDGX010000118.1 GCA_030265885.1 Ruminococcaceae bacterium OttesenSCG-928-L11
TATTTCCTTTATTCGCACTCAAATCCGGGAGGAAATATCGGCGCTGCTGATGCCGCAAATCAACCGGCTCACTAAAATCATCATCAAAACCGGCCCGATGTCTGTTGGCAGCTTTTGTCTGCAATGCGACGCACTGGCCGGTTTTGTGTCCACCGCCAACCGCCGCCCATTGGAGCAGAGCATTGAAACGGCGAAAAAGAAAGCGGCTGTTTATCTCAAAATCAAGGATAACCTGATGGACAATGTGTTTGTCCATCTCACAATGCGCAACCTTATACCAGCCCGCTTCGCAGTGCATCCACAATGGTTCCCTTGCGAATGTTCCTTGCCCCATATAGATACGCAAGCCCCATCGCCAAAAGAATCCCGGCGGCATACAGGAGGATCGCTCCAAAGGGCAGCGCTCCAAGCAGCGAAGCAAGCGGTAAATCCAGCAAATACCCAAATAAGGCACAGAGCAGCCCAATCAGCGGGACGGCCAACAGGATGGGCCGCAGAGAGAAGAACAGTCCCTCGATGAACAGCACGCGGCCAAAGCCTGCATCGTCCAGCCCGGCTGAACGCAACATGGCAAAGTCGCGGCGGCGCATGGCAAGGTTGCCCGAGACGGTGGAAAAGGCATTGGAGATGCCGATGAGCGCAAACACCAGCGCTATGCCGCTCGCCATGGCTAGCAATCCAGTATTCGATGTTTGCTGTGCCTTCAGTTCACCATCCCTGCTGTAGGTGCCAAAATCCTCGCTGCCGAGATACGCCTCGCAGATTCTATCCAGCCGCTCCTCCGCCGTGATGCCGTCCAGGGTGGTTTTCAAAAGCACGTTGGTGCGGCGGTATAAAAGCGCGCGCTCCGGCAGGAAGTCCTCCACGATTTTGTCGTACTGCGACAAGGGAAGCACCAGAATGATGCGGTAATTGCTGTATTGGGCATCGGTGACGGGGTGTTCCTGTGTCACCGCGCCGACTTCCACATCAAAGGTGTGGCTGCTTTTGGTGTCCGCATAGGTTTGCTCATCCAGCGTGTAGACAGCGCCCTCTTCAAGCCGCAGAAACGGTATTGTCCGTTCCTTGTCCTCTTTTTTTCGGGCATCCGGAGTCGGCCGCACCGCATTGACGGCGATTGCCATTGGCCGTTCCGCGTTCAGATATTCACCGGCATCCAGACCGAGACTCCCGCAGTATCGCCGAAAGGATTCCGCATCCAGGCCCAAAAGGGTTCCGTGAATGCGCCAGCCGTCGCCATGCTCGACGACATTGTACTTGCTTTTATCCACCCCGGCAAAGCCGCCGAGGGCGGAGAACTCCTCCGATTCCATCTCTGTGGGAACTGCCATACCAAAGCCGACAGAGGAGGAGGCAACGCTCTCCTGCACGCCCTCCATGGTGCGAATTTCATGGATTAAGTTCTCGTCCCGCTCCTGGGCAATGTACAGATAGGCCTGGGCGTCAAAGTAATCCTCGGCATAGGCGGCTTCGTTGCTCACCCGCGCGATACCGATCATACACAGCGTCCCGGCCACCAGCACAAAGCTGAGGCAAAGCGCCGCCACCGGCATGCGGTAGATTTTTTGGTATGCCCTCAGGTTATCCTGCGCCAACACACCCGGGTAGCCGAATACGCGTTTGGATAGCCGGTGGTTTCGCTCCTTCTTTCGCTTGAGGTTCTGACTGTTCTTGCCCCGGACGGCCTCAATTGGCGTCAGCCTTGCCATTTTTCGGGCGGTGGAGCGCACTGCCAGCAGGACGGACGCAAGGGAAACCAGCACACCAAGCGCGGCAACCGGCACGGAAAAGCCAAAATCCAGTTCAGTATGAATCATGTCCCCCATGATATTCAGGTAGACCCGCCCCATTGCCTGCGAAAACACATAGGCGAGGAGCACCGCCAGCAGCAGGGGGAGCGCCGAGAGAGTCAGCCCCTCCAGCAGGATCGATGACCGGATTTGCCCCGGCGATGCCCCTGTCGAACGCAGCATGCCAAGCTGCTGTATCCGGGCGCCTGCCGACAGCGAAAATACACTTCGGATGATGAGCGCGAAGGTGGCAATCAGCAGCAGCGCGGCAAGGGCGACCATCCCCCAAATCGCCAGCCGCGAGAAGCTCATGGCAGTGGCTCCGTCCGAGACTCCATGAAGTCCCAGCAGTGCGGCGTTGTACCGCAGCGCGTAGTCGCCGAACTCATCCGTTTCATACCCGACCGCCTCGGCAATCTCCGGCAGAACCCGATAGGTATCCCGCATACTGTGAAAGCGCAGATAGATGGTGAGCATATCCTCCGGCGCGATGGCTTCCCGCTCCAGATAGCCCAGGGCATAGTATCCCGGATAGGCTGTTGTTGTGGTTAAATCCAGCTTGCCAACGATGGTGAAGGTTTCTTCCGCCGTTTGGCGAAAGGTCTCGCCCTCCAGACGGATGGACTGAATGGACAGAATCTCATCATCCAGCATACGCTGCCCCTTGGCCAGGGTGAGAGTATCGCCGATGTGGTAGTCCGGATTGCGGTCAAAAAACAGCTTGGAGACGGCAATTTCTCCGGTGCGTTCCGGCAAACGGCCTTCCATCAGGGTGTGCTGCTCGCTCATATTCCGCCAGTATGCTTCATTTGTATCCCGCAAAAACAAATAGGGCATGGCAGTACCCTCCGGCAGCTGCACAGCCTGCCACGCGCCTTTGATCATCACGCTTTCCACATTGGGGTTCCCCTCAATATAAGGGAGCATTTCACCCGGCGTGTTGTCGAAAAGCTCGCCGTGCCAGTCGCCGCCGTTATACCGGGTCATCTCTACCGAGGCACTCCAAAATGCGTGTGCAAAAATACAGATGGAGCACAGCAGCGTTGCCGACAACAGCACCGCCGTCATCACAGCAAGGGAACTGCGGCGGTTTTTCTTGATATGCTCCCAGGTGATTTCCGTCATCAGCTTCACTGCGCGGCACCCCCGTTCGCCTGGTCAGAAACGATTTTGCCGTCCTCAATGCGGATAATGCGCCCCGCCTCCAACGCTATTTTCTCATCGTGGGTAATCAGCAAGATGGTCTGCTTGTACTGCCGGTTGGAAAGCTTAAGCAGCGCCATAATCTCCGCCGAGTTCTGGCGGTCAAGGTTACCGGTAGGCTCATCGGCCAGTAGGATCGCCGGGCGATAGATGAGGGAGCGGCCAATGGCCACTCTCTGCTGCTGGCCGCCGGAAAGTTCACTGGGCAAATGGTTCAGCCGGTCGGTCAGCCCGAGGGTTTCCACAAGGGCGGAAAACTCGGCTTCATTGGGCTCGCGGCCATCCAGCAGCATGGGCAGCAGGATGTTTTTGCGCACATTGAGGGTGGGGATCAGGTTGTAAAACTGATACACCAGCCCCACCTTGCGCCGGCGAAATACGGACAGCTCCTTTTCCTTCATGTCGGCAAGGTTTTGCTCCTCCACCCAGATGCTGCCGGAGGTGGGGGTGTCCACGCCACCCAGCAGATGCATCAAGGTTGATTTTCCTGAGCCGGAGGTTCCGACAATGGCGACAAATTCGCCCCGTTTTACGCTGAGGTTCACACCAACCAGGGCGGTCACCTTGTTTTTGCCCTCGTTATAGGTTTTGCAAAGGTTATCTGTTTTCAGTAATTCCATATCATCACTTCCTTTGCCCCTAGTGTACCGCCCGAAAATGACATTGCGGTGACAGACAGCTACCCGGCATGAAAGAATTTGAGCAGAAATCTTGCGCCGCCCTCGGCTCGGTTTTCGGCGGTCAATGTGCCGTTTTGCGCCTCCACAAGGGCTTTGGACAGCGAAAGTCCGATGCCGACGCTGTCCTTTTTTGCCTGTTTCCCCCGATAGAATCGCTCAAATAGGCAGGGCAAATCCTCGGCCGGAATGCCGGGGCCGTTATCCTCAATGCAAATTGCGGTGAACAACGGATTTTCCTCGCAGCTTACGGTGATTTCACCGCCACCGGGCGTGTGCTCATAGCAGTTTTTCAGGATGTTCGCCAACGCCTGGATGCTCCATTCAAGATCGCCGGTATAGGTCGCGTCCGTTTCCGGCAGCCGCAGCTGGATGCCGGAGGCGGCAAAGAGGGGAGACACGGCATCGGCGGCACACTGGCACAGTTCCCCCACATCCACTTGCTTTTGCTCCATGACGAGTGTTCCCGCATCAATGCGGGAGAGAGCCAGCAATGAGGACACAAGTCCGCTCATTTTCTCGGCTTGTGCGGAGATTTGATTTGCACCCTGCATATCGGCCAGCAGCATAATTGAACTGAGTGGCGTTTTGAGTTGATGGGCGATGTCGGCGAGGTTATCCGCCAACGACTGCCGGGCGGCAGTGGCCTGCTCCCGTCCCTCTCTGAGCAGCACAATGGTTTTGTACAGTTCGTCCTCCAGCGGGGAGAGCAGATCCTCCCTGGCCTCGGGGCGCAGCCGGTAGTTCCCCGAGTTGACCTGTCCCAGATATTCCGTGAGAGAAACAATGCGCTCCCTCTGCCGCAACCGTTGCCGGTGAGAAAATAACATCACAGCAAGCCCCGCGCACAGCGAAAAAGCCGCCGCCAGCAGCAGCCCTGACCGGTAATCCCGTCCACGCAGCAGGACGCTTTTCCCCTGCGGGTAGCCGTACTGCGAAAGAAGCTCGTAGCCATGTTGCACCAAGGTCTCATCCGGCTCCTTCAGGGCGGAAATGACGGCGTCCTCCTGCTCCGGCAGCATAGCGAGGATTGCCGCTGCCCGGTCAGTGAACATAGCCTCCGCCTGCCCCATGGAGGTAAGATGCCACAACGACAGCATGCCCATTAAAATCACCGTTATCGCCACCGGCAAGATAGTATCACGCTTCGTCATTTTCCACCTCCACCAGCTTGTAGCCGATTCCCCGCACGGTTTTGATCATTCTTTCTGCAGAAGGCACTTCTGCCAGCTTTTCCCGCAGGCGCTTCATGGTGACGGTCAGGGTGTTGTCATTGACGAAGTTGCCACCCTCGTCCCAAAGCCGCTCCAGCAGTCGTGTGCGGGTCAATGTTTGATTTTTGTGCTCCATCAAGGTCAGGAGCAGACGGTATTCTCCGGCGGTGAGCTGCAGTGGGCTGTCGCCTGCGTAAACCTCTGTACGGGAACGGATCAGGCGAATGCAGCCGCAGGTGAGCACATCCCCCTGCTCCCCGGTGCGACCGCGCCGCAATACGGCCCGAATGCGGGAAAGGAGCACCGGCAGGCGAAAGGGCTTTGGAATATAGTCGTCTCCGCCCATGTCGAGACCCTTTACAATATCCGCCTCATCGTCGCGTGCTGTCAGGAAGATCACCGGAATCTCATGGCGCTGCTTGATCGTTTGACAGAGCGCAAATCCGCTTCCATCCGGAAGGTTCAGGTCAAGCAGAACAAGATCGGGTGCCGCTCCTACAAGTGAAAGGGCTTCCTTGGCACCGGAGGCCGCAAAAACATGGTAGTCTGCATCGGAGAGTGCACCGCAAAGGCTTTCCCGCAGTGTTTGGTCATCCTCGACGATAAGAATTGTCTGTAAGTCCATATGTTTACACCCTTTTTGTAAGCTGCCTCCATTCTACAATGCCATTCGGTAGTATTGCAAGGGAGCGTTTGATTAATGTGGGATGAGTTAGGTGCAGCAGTATGACATTCAGTTCCAGCGCCATTTCTCAATATCGGTGTTCATGTGTCATTCTCCCTCCGTAATTCTATCGCCTTTACGGCCTTCTGGAGCTTCTTCTGTGTGTACCGGGAGCAGTAGTGGAGGGCCAGCACCCGGAAACCATTGGCCGGGGTGCAGTATCGGATCAACCGCTTGGACGGCGCTCTGATCGGAACTTACACCACCGATGCGCAGGGCATTATCTATCTGGACATTGACGAGCCCCATGTTGTCATTACCAAGCTGAAAACGGTGGACGGCTACCAGTTGGACGCCGCCCCACGGACGGTGGAGCTCACCCCGGGAGAGCTGACAGTTGTTTCCTACACCAATATGTCCTATCCGATCTTGGAACTTGTCAAGCTGGGCAGCCGGAGCAAGGAGCCGTTGGCCGGGGTTAAGTTCAAGCTGTTCGATCAGAACATGCGGGAGCTCGGCATCTTTGCCACAAACAACCTTGGCCGGATCGTGCTCACTGGAATGGACGAGGGAAAATACTTTGTGCAGGGGCATGAGGCCATCGGCTCCTATGTGCTGGACAAGACGGTACATGAGGTGAGCCTGTTCTATGGCAAGACAACCAAAATTGAATTACTGAATACAAAAATGGGGACGCTTCGGCTGCTGAAAACCTGCGCCGAAACGGGCAAGCCCTTGGCCGGGGCCACCTATCTTTTGTATGACGTGCAGAATAATGTGGTCGGGGAATACACCACCAACGCCTACGGGATGATAGAGCTGGGTGACAGCATTGCTTCGCAGAAGCTGAAGGAAATCAAAAGCCCGGACGGTTATATTTTGGACTCCACCGTGCATGAGGTGGAGGTCAAGGCTGGGGCCACCGCCGAGCTCACCCTCAAAAATGAGCCCGTACGCTTGCGATCACCCTAATGCGGGATGGGGTTATTGACAAGATTGTGATTGACTGACCTGCTACGCATATTTGCAAAAGGAGCAAGACAGAATATGACACTTTTTGTCCAATGCATTGTATTGTGCATAATCTTCACCGTTTTGATATTGCCCCCACAATTTAAGAATCCTCTGTCCCAGATAACATCCTATCCTCCGGCGATTCGGGAGCGGGTAGCCAGCTTGCCGCAATACAAGGATGTTCTGACAGCTACAAAGAAAAGGAACGTGACTCGCAAAATCATCGGGACGCTTATCGCTGTCATCCTCTTGGCGTTTCTGGCGTTCTTTTCCGGGAAAACATCTTTCATCCCATCTTTTATCCATGTATTCGTCCTGTTCTCTGTTGGAATCTATATGACCTTATTGTCTATGATTTGATTATTTTCCCCAACAGCAAAAAAGTAGTCATACCGAGAACCGAGGATATGGCGGCTGAATATAAAAATCCCGTTCACCACATCAAGGGTGCGCTCAAGGGCATTTTGATAGGTGTGGTCGCCGCTGCTCTGGCAGGAGGCATTGTCGAAATAATAAGCAGCCTTGCTGCTGGGGCTCGCGTTTGATAAGGAGGGCAGGTTACTGACAGTGTGCTACTGCACCCGGACCACCAGCTGGGTCGTGTTTTTATCTTTGCCATATTCTTTTGGTATCATTTTACGCCGGAACGACGTTGATATCAACATCTACCGATATATGTGGAGAGCATTTTTCTTGTCAGAATTATGAATCACAATATTGCCAAATCGAGATTGGGGGTGCTCTACCATAAACGACTTAATTGCGAATATTGCAAAGCTGCATACAACAGAGTTGGGTGTAGTGCGGATAAAAAGAAACCTATGCCTGGGAACAGATGATGTTGTTGCCTGGTGCAAGGATAAAATATTGAGCCCGGATTGCTCTATTATGAGGAAGGGGAAAAACTGGTACGCAAATACCATGTATATCCGTATTTATCAAGAACCTCTGCGCCACCATCGTTTTGATGTGGCGGCGGATGTGGTAAAAACCCTTGCACGAGCGTACCGCCCTCGGCAAGCTATACCGTCAACTTGCGGCAAGTTGCCGCAAGTCGCGGACATTTGCTGCCAGACTATGCTAGGGTTCCAGCTTGCACACCGTTTTAGGCTTCATAAAAA
>JAJDGX010000119.1 GCA_030265885.1 Ruminococcaceae bacterium OttesenSCG-928-L11
TGATAAATTTTCGACACAATGCGACCGATAGAACATTAATGAGCTTTGCACTGTATGTGTGGCTCGCATGCGGGACTCGTGCATGCCTGTGCTCATCCGGCATCGGTCATTTATATGTAAAAAGGGGGTATCCGGCATGGCAGGCGTTGGCAACAAAGGTGTAGAGCGGACAGGCAGCATTTCCGCCCACAACAATACCCAGGGATATGGCCACAACCCGTATTCCGGATCCGGTCTCAGCCCTGCAGCCCGACCCGGCGGCAGCGCCGCCTCGACAAACGGCGGCCCAGCCGACCGCTATTCCCCGACACTCAGCCGGGACGCTGTCTCGGAGCAGGAGCTCTGGGGACTGATGAAAATGATCGAGGAAAACAACCACACCATCCGCGATCACGCCCAGCGCATGAAGCCGGAGTCCGACGCCCGGATTCCCGTGCCCCATCTGCTGGGTTTGGCCGCCGCCACTGCGGCAGCCAGGGTTAACGCCGTGGGTCTCACTGTTTCCCGCATCAGCCGGAAGAACCATCCCCACATTCCGTTGGGCTCCATTGCCGGACAAATCCCCGCGCCGGGCACTCAGGTCTCGGCCGGAGCCGGCATCCATATTATTGTGAGCCGCGGGCCGGGAGATTCTTTGGCGAGAACGGCGGGCGGCACCCGCCCCTCCGTCTCCCGCACGCTTCCGGACATTCCCGACTGACCGGCTGTTCCACAGCCTGCCTGCGCCGCGTCGCAGATCCATCGGGAAGCCCCGGACTTGTGTCCCATTTTGAGAGGAGGGGACCGGCCATCCGGCCGGTACATGTATATGCATATTACCCTGGAAACTGATTACGCAATTCGAATTGTAGACTGCCTTGCCCGCAACCGGCAGCGAATGGGCGCACAGGCAATATCCGAGCAAAACGGCGTTACTCTCCGGTTTTCCCTTAAAATTTTAAGCAAGCTTGTGGCAGCCGGCATTGTGCGCTCCTACAAGGGTGCACAGGGCGGGTACGAGATCGCCCGCCCCCTCGACCAAATCAGCCTCAACGATATTCTGGAAACCATCGAAGGCCCCTATCAGTTCAGCCGCTGCCTCAGCTCCAACCACATCTGCACCCGCAACGAGGACGGCCACTGCCGGTACCATATGCTCTTTGAGCGCCTGTCCGAGCAAATCCGGACACAGCTGAAGGAGACCACCATGGACCGCATCACCGCCGAAAACTGGAAATAGCTCCCCCATTCATCCATACGCAAACGACAGGAACCCCCACAAGAAGGGAGCTCCTGTCGTTTTTAATGGAATTTTCATCTCTTTTTCAGGCAGCTCTTCTTTCCTTTCATCTGTCGACACCTTATAATAAAAGCATAGAGCCGAAGCAAGCCGGCGGATATGTTGCATTGCAGCAACCTTTATTACATTTTTGCCGAAGGGGTACGGGGATGAGCAAAATGCGGTGGCGCATTGCCGAAGGGTTCAGTGTTTTCGTCATGTGGCTGGGTGGAATGGTAACGTTGGCCTGCATCGTATTGATTGCAGCCGTGGAAATTGACATGCACTACTTTTCCGGCGATATCACCCGCTCCGTCATCACCTATATCGAGGAGCAGCACACCCGGCAGTCCCATGCCGGTGACTGGGAGTATACCGCCGCAGTCTCCGAGGAAATTGTGCTGACCGAGTCACCCGATTCCCTCTACCACATCGATATCGACACGGAGGAGGGCTTTGACTGGGACGGCACTCAGAAAAGCCTTAAGCAGGCTCTGGAGCAACTCCGCTCCGCCGCCTCCCCTCGAATCGAGGAGCTCTCCGACCGGCTGCACACTTATCTGGAGCAGGAAAATGTCCGGGAGCGGCTGCAGGAGTTGTCCGTCGCCATTCACATCGGCGGGCGTGAATATCATTTCCCTTCCGCCGATTGATTTTGCATAAAGCCTCCAATAATACCACACAATACTACCGTGGGAATTCTCCCGCGGTAGTATTGTTTTTTGGGGAAAGGAACCGAAGCCGTGCAATCTGTGCAACCGTCATCCCGACTCATCGAAATCCGCAATCTGTATAAAATCTATCACCCGGGTGAAAACGAGGTGCGGGCGCTGGACGGCGTCACCCTCACCATCCATTCCGGGGAATTTGTGGCCATCGTCGGCGATTCCGGCTCCGGCAAATCCACACTGATGAATTTGCTGGGCTGCCTGGACGCGCCTACACGGGGCGAATATCTGCTGGGCAGTACCCCTGTCGCCCGCCTGGGGGATGATCAGCTTTCCACCATCCGCAACCGACAAATCGGCTTTATCTTCCAGGGCTTCAACCTTGTCCCCACCATGAACGCGCTGGAAAACGTGGAGTTGCCCCTGACCTATCGGGGCATCCCCCGGGAACAGCGGCGCATTCTGGCCCTGGATGCCCTGGGCAAGGTCAGCCTGTCCGGGCGGATTTACCACCGCCCCTCCCAAATGTCCGGCGGACAGCAGCAGCGGGTCGCCATTGCCCGGGCCATCGCCGCCCGTCCTCCCATCATCCTGGCCGACGAGCCCACCGGCAATCTGGATTCCCGCTCCGGCAGCGATGTTCTCGCCATCCTCCGCGCCCTGTGGGGGGAGGGCAAAACCATCATCCTCATCACTCACGACGACAAGGTCGCCCGTCAGGCCCAGCGGGTGATTCGGGTTCATGACGGCAAGATTGTCTCCGACACTCGGATGGATTCCGACACCCCTGTCGCCTCCGACACGCCGCTCCCCCCCACGGCATCCTTTCCGGTCACCCATCGCGACAGCGCCGCCATATAGCCCGGCCATCCCCGCCCGCCCGCCGCCCATTGCCGCGCGCCATCCGGCGCGCGGCAATGGGCGGCGAGGCTGTGTCTGGCACAAAGCCCCACAGCCTCCGCTGTATCCTCAATTTTTGGCGTAGAACTCCGCCATATCCGCCAGTGTTTTCTGCTCCACCAGCGGGGCCTTGCCCACGCTTCCAAATTCCACAATCAAGGTGCCGACCACCTCCCGGACGCCTGCCTCCACACATTCGCAGGCTGCCCTGACATCGTCGTCGGGGATGTTGCCGTACATCACCGTATCCATAATCGGCGGCAGGAACACCCGGGGGTCAAAGGCGCTGGGATTCTCCCGCAGCAGCCGGTACATTTCCCCGATGCTGCCGCTGTCCCGCAGTTCCGGCCTGTCCCGGAACAGCTCCCGCAGATTGCGAGTCACTGCCAGCCGGATATCGGTGTCCACATTGATTTTCCCCACGCCGTGGGGGATAACCTGTTTCAGTTCCGGCAGCGGGATGCCATAGGCATTTTGAATGTCGCCTCCCAGACCGTTGATTTCATCCACAATATACTGGGGCACAGTCGAGGAACCGTGGGAAACCAGCACCCCAAAAATCCCCTCGTGCATCAGGCATTCCTTTATGGCAATCACAATTTCCCGGCGCAGCTTTACATCCTTGCCCTTGGAGGCCCCATGCATGGTGCCGTAGCTGACAGCCAGGCAATCCACCCCCGTCTTGCGGAAAAAATCCACCGCCTGCATGGGATTGGTATAGGTGGAGGTGGCGGCAAATACATGATCCTCCACACCGGCCAGAACCCCCAGTTCCCCCTCCACGCTGACACCCCGCGCATGGGCATATTTGACCACTTCCCGGGTCAGCTCCACATTCTCGTCATAGGGCAGGCTGGAGCCGTCGATCATCACGCTGGTGTAACCGCCGTCCACCGCTGCCTTGACACTGTCAAAATCCCGGCCGTGATCCAGGTGCAGCACAACGGGGATGGGGGACTCCTCCGCGTATTTTTTCACGGCATCTGCGATGTTTTTCGCACCCTTTTGCTTGTCTGTCAGGGTGGCATTGGCAAAATCAATTCGCCCACCCATAAAGCCGTTGGCCAGATCCGCCCCCTGCAAAATAGCCGCCGAGCGAAAAATTTCATGAATCTCAATGACTGCCTTTGCCTGGGCAACGGCATTTACATTAAACGCCCCCTGTGCATAGCCGTAGGTGGCCGTCGCCTCCAGAACCGGTCTCAGTGGAACAAGTGGCATGGTATTCCCTCCTGTATGTTGCATTCATTGCATATTGTATAATAGAGAACAATATTCCTACAAGTATTTTCTCCCCACCGGCGGCAAATCCTCGGGGATGCGGCAGGTCTTGCCGGTAAAGGAGGACTCGTACACCCCCTGCACCAGCTGCAGTGTTTTCTTTGCATCCTCCGGCGCAAAGGGAACCGGTACCCCTTCGTTCAAACAGCGATAAAAATCGCGGATCTGCACCTCGTGGTGATAGCCCCAGTAGTTTTCACCGCCGTGGTCGGGGCCGGTCTCCGCCTCCACCACATAGGGTGCAGCACCGTTGATGGCAATTTCCACCGCGTCGCCGGTCAAATGCACAATGCCGTTTTCAAATGTCCACTCAATCTGGATGGGGCTGTTCCCCTTGTTGTAATTGCAGGCGGAAAACGCGTACACTACGCCGTTGGCAAAGGCAATTGCCGCGGTGGCAACGTCCTCCACCTCAATGGTTTTCAGCACACGGCGGTCAATTTGCCCCTTGACCTCCACCGCCTCGCTGTCCAGCAGATACCGCACCAAATCCATGCTGTGAATGGCCTGGTCGATGATGACGCCGCCGCCCTCCTGCTCCCAGCTGCCCTTCCAGTCGCACTCATAATAGGAGGGCGGCCGGTGCCAGTTGAGACTGCTCCACGCAGCCAGGGGCTTGCCCAGCTTCCCATCCCGAACAAGCTGGCGGGCATGCTGTATGCCGCTGATGTACCGGTTTTGATAGATGATCCCCAGCTGCTTCCCCGCCTGTTTGGCCGCGTTGGCCATTGCATCGGCATCCTGCAGATTGATGGCGATCGGCTTCTCACACAGCACATCCAGCCCCGCCTCCAGGCATGCAATGGCCTGTCTGGCATGCAGGAAATGGGGGGTCAGAATGTGGACGGTGTCCAGCCCCTGCTCCAGCAAATCCTCCACCTTATCCGACGCGCCACAGCCCTCAAAGTGAGAGGCAAACTCCCGGGCCCGCTCCAAGTCCTTGTCCACCGCATAGCACACCCGCAAAATGCCGTCGGCCTCCAGCGCCCGAAACGCCTCTCGATACACCACTGCAATGCGCCCACAGCCGATAACGCCTACCTTCTTAACCGCTGTCTCAGACATCTTCCATTCCTCCCATTCCATACTTTGCTTTCATTTTACAGCGCTGTCCCGCCTGCTGTTGTGGATCAAATATTCCCGGATAGCCAGGGCCGCCGCGCCCTTTGCACCGCCCAGGGCATCGGCCTCGATGAACTCCAGCCCCACCTCCAGCATATCCGATGCCAGCAAATTGCGGGAAACCGTCTCCCGCATCAACCGGCGGTTTGCCTCGCTTTGCATCAGCGCGCTGTCTACCAGCACCTGTGCCGGGCTGATGAAATTGATGATATTGGCCAGCGCGATCCCCAGATATTCCACTGCTGTCCGCAGAATCTCATCCACCCCGGGAACCCCCGCCGCCTGGGCTGCCAGCGCTTCCTCCACCGTCGGCGCCTCCGGATTGCGGCACAGCCTTCGCAGCACAGCCCCCGCCTCTGTCCCGGCCAAAGCAGCGCACTTTCTCCCAATGGCCCGGTCACTGGCATAGGCCTCCAGACAGCCGTTGTTGCCGCAGGTGGGGCAAATTTCTCCGCCCCGTTCCATCACCATGTGCCCCGCTTCTCCCGCGCCGGTAATCTCCCCGGTCAGAAGGCCGCTTCGCGCCATCAACGTGCACCCAATCCCCCGCGATACATAAAAGTAAGCAAAGGAATCCGCACGGTCGCGGGTTGTGTCCATAACCTCCCGCACAGCCCGCACATGCACATTGTTTTCCGCCACAACCGGCATCCCGACAGCCTCGGCCACATCCCTTGCCAGCGGATATCCATTCCATCCGGCATGGATGCCGCTGCGCAAAATCGTGCCGTCGCCGTCGAGAAACCCCGGCACACCAATGCCAAGCCCCAGGATTTTTTTTTGGCTGATGCGGCTGTTCCTCACCAGATCGTCCACCCGGCGGGACAATTCCCGCACCAGTTCTCCGCAATCCGCACCGGCAGGCTCCCAGACCTGTTCCCCCACCACCCGGCCCCGCAAATCCGTTAGGCACAGGCCGGTGTGATACGGGCCCGGCTCACAGCCCAGGGCATAGGCGGCATCGGGGATAAAGTCAATATCGATGGGCCGCCGCCCCATGGATCCGGGCTGAGCCGCCTCGGCGGGCAGTTCCCGCACCAGACCCTCCCCAATCAGCGCCTGCACATTGGTGGTAATCGTAGGCGGCGTCAACGCCAGCAGCAGTGCCAGCGATGATCGGGAGACCGGCCCATACCGATAAATCGCCGCCCGAATGGCCTCTTCGTTTTGCTTTTTGACCTTGGGCATATTATTGCCCTGATAGACCGGCATCCGCGCCCTCCATTCTCCCATCCTTCACTTATTTAATTAAACTTTTTAAATAAGTGTTTACCTTATTATCATATCCTATTTTCCCCGATTGTCAATACGGCAAACCATTGACAACGCCATGTCTTTTTCATAGTATAGAAGCAATCCCTTTGCTATTCGATGGTTGGAACCCATTTACAAAAAAGGAGTTGCATTCCATGCGTCAAATTACAATGGAAATCGAAGCCTGCGGGCAATCCGCCCAGATGGTCGTCAATCTGCTGGGAGACTGTGTCGCCACCGATTCCGCCCGGCGGAGACCCCTCACCGTCATCTGCCCCGGCGGCGGCTATGGCTTTACCTCCGAGCGGGAGGCCCACCCCATCGCCACCCAGCTCAATGCCATGGGCATTCACACCGCTATCCTGTATTACAGCACCGCCCCCGCCGCTCAGTTCCCCACCGCGCTGGCGCAGCTGGCCACTGCTGTCGCTACTGCCCGCGCCAATGCCGCCGACTGGGATGTGGCTCCCGACGCCATTTCCATTATGGGCTTCTCCGCCGGCGGACATCTGGCCGGCAGTCTCAGTGTGCTGTGGAATCAGCCCGTCCTGCGGGATGCCCTGCCCCGGCTTACCGCCGACCAGGTGCGGCCCAATCGCGCCATCCTCTGCTACCCTGTCATCTCCCCCTATGAATACAGGCACGAGGGCAGCTTCAAAAATCTGCTGGGCAGCCGCTACAGTGACCCGGAATGGCTGAAGCAAGTGGCTCTGGATCAGCACGTCAGCGCCGACACGCCGCCCACCTTCCTGTGGCACACCGCCGAGGATACGTTGGTTCCGCCCCAAAACAGCATGCTGTATGCGTCTGCCCTGCTGCAGCATCAGGTGCCGTGTGAACTGCATCTGTATCCCAAGGGCTGTCATGGGATTTCCCTTGCCACCCCGGATACGACCCCGGCCGAGCAACCGGATATGGTGATTCCTTCCTGCCAGAACTGGATTCACATGGCGGGGCGGTTTTTATTGATGGACTTGGCGTAGCCGGATGGGCTTTGGTGGTTTCTCTTTTTGGGAGGGGGCTTGGGTTGACGGGGGATCTGGTTTTCAGGCGTTGCCTGAGGGAGTGTGCTGGTGGGC
>JAJDGX010000012.1 GCA_030265885.1 Ruminococcaceae bacterium OttesenSCG-928-L11
CAGGTGCTGCTGCTTGGCTATTTGCTGCTCTACACCTCCTCGGCCCTGAACCAGGGCGTCGAGACCCTCCAGGTGTATGCCTATACGGAAATGAGCGCCCTGCAAATCGACCTGTTGATCTTGGCGGCGGTTTTGGTGTTTGCCCTGTATTCCATCAAGGGTATGGCCAAGACCATCTCCATCTTTTTGCCCCTTATTTTGGTTGTCATCGCCGCTATTTTGCTTCTGTCCGTCGAGCAGTACGACGTCAATCTGCTGAACCCGGTATTCGGCCATGGCGGGAAGCTGATTGCCAACCGCAGTGTGATGCTGACCTCCAAATTCAACGCCATTCTGATGCTGGCTGTGTTTGGCGGTTCCTTTCCCAGCAAGCGGATGTATGGCCGCTCCGCCTTCTGGGGGATATTGCTGTCGACGGTGTTTTTTACCGCCGCCGCATTGTGCTATTGCATGGCCATTCCCTACAGCAGCATGGAGGACATTCAGGTGGGCATCATCGGCCTTGCCCAGGGCAACTGGGGAGGGCGCTTCCTGCAGCGGCTGGAGTCCAGCTACATCGCTGTCGACGTCATGGCCATTCTGCTGCTGATAGGCTACAGCTTTCTTGCTCTCAAAAAGATTTACTGCCACATGTTTGGCATCACCAAGGATCACTCCCGCGCTGTATTGATTCCTCTGGCAGGGCTGGTTCTCTGTGTAACCAGAACAGTGGGCAACAACGTCCACTTTAAAACCGCGGCGCGGTATCTGGCCAGGCGGTACAGCGGTATGTTCAGCTTTGCCCTCATTGTGCTTACCCTGATCATCAGCTACATCCGGCGACAGGGCCGGCCCAAGCTGCCCAAGGCCGCCCGCATTGCCTCCATTATCGTCAGCATCTGTATGGTGGCGGGGCTGTTCGGCGGCTGCAACTACAAGGAACCCGACAGCGAGATTTTTCCCATCGTCATGGGCTATGACAAGGGGGAAAAGGAAAAATACCGCATTACCATGAAGTTTATGACAGAATCGAAAAGTCCGGAGGGGAAGGATGCTAAGGATGAAAAGGATCCCCAGTCGGGCCAGACTCCCGATGACATCATGGTTTTTGAGTGTCCGTCCTTTTCCGAGGGGCTCCATCTGGTCAATTCCCTGATGCCCCGGGAGGTTTCGCTGCTGCACATCAAGATGCTGGTGGTGTCGGAGGAGCTGGCAAAGGAGGGGGTGGCGCAAATTGTGGATCCCCTCATCCGGTACAATGAAATCAAGCCCACGCTGCTGTTTGTTGTGTGCAAGGACAGCGCCTATGACTTTGTGTCCAGCAAAAACGCCTCTCTCACCGCCCCTGCCCAAAGCGACATTGACCTGATGGGCGAGGCCACCAAGCGCTCCACCTCTTATTTGAACTCCACCCTGTCCCAGTTTTTGTACAGCTATAAGTCCACCTATGGCGACGCCATGGCCATCTACGGCAACCTGAATCAGGCGGAGTTTGAGGGGGCGGGCAGCAAGGAGGAAGCCGAAAAGGAGACGCCGCCCGACAAGCTGGCCCGCGCCCCCTCCGCCTTTGCAGACGGCTATCTGGCCGGGGAGTTGCCGGTTATCGGCAACCGGGAACTGGAGCTGGCCGGTATGACAGTTTTTGTGCGGGATAAGCTGGCGGGGATTCTCAACACCCGGGAATGCCAGACCCTGGCCTTCCTGATGAATACGGTGGAGGAAAGTCTGGTGGCCTTCCCCGATATGCTGGATCCCGAACAGTATTACGTGGTGCTGTCCATGCGGCAGGTGCAGCCGGTGGAGGTGCATACCCACATCGGCGAGGACAACATCGCCCACATTACCATCCGCGTCTCTGTCAACGGTCTGGTGGGGCTCTCGCAAAACCCCGACGCCAATTATATGGCTGACCCCGACCTGCGCACCCGCCTCAACGACTATTGCGCGGAAATCATGCGTCAGCGCAGCGAGGCGCTTCTGGATAAGCTGCAGACGGAGTACAAGGCCGATGTCATGCATCTGGGCCGCAAGGTTGCCCGCAATTTCCTCACCATCCGCCAATGGGAAGAGTACAACTGGCTCGAGCAGTATCCCAACGCCGATATCCGGGTGGAATACCAGATTTTGCTGTAGGAGGGTGCACCAGTGCTGTTTTTGTCCATTCTTGTTTTGATTCTCTTCGGGTGGCCGCCCATCCACCAGCTTGTGCTGTACTACAAAAAGTCCGGCCCCAATCCCACCCCCAAGGAAGCCGCCGGCATCATCACCTGCACGGTCGTTATGGTGGTTTATCTGGGCGCCCTGCTGTGGCTGCGGTATTTTTTCTGAATCGAAGGCAGGCCCCCGTTTCGGTGTGAAAGGGGGGCCTGCTTTTTTTGGGGGGCTTTCGTTTTGGGAGCCTGCGGCGCATTTGGAATGGGGCGCTGCCCCAAACCCCGGTTAAGGGGGTGTGACCCCCTTAACAATCCCTCAGTCACTTCGTGGCTGCCGCCGTAGGCAGGGCATAAACGAGACGCAACCCCGGTCAAGATGACGACCGGGGTTGCTGTGCGCACACCGATGCTTTGCGCCCTTTTACCGGCGCTCCTGTCCCGTCCGCTCGTTTCATCTGCGGGTAAAGCCGGAGATTCCACTCGCTGGGTTGGGTTATGCTATACCATTTCTCAGCTTAGTTGAGAACCAGTTCTACCTGCGGCGCTCCGTTGAGCGGCATGGGTGTGGCTTCAAGCTGTGTGGCAAGACGGACGGTGTAGGGCTTGTCGGTGGGGGTGCCTGTTACGGTAACGGTGTTGCCCTTGCGGACTGCCGTAATGGTCAGGGCCTTTTGGGCGTTGCTGTCGTAGACATCCACAGTGGCTTCTGCGCCGTCCTGAATGCCGTAAATCACAAACTCCGCGCCATCCACATAGTCGTACACCACATTGGAGCCGAAGGCCCCGAAGCCTATGATGGAATTTTCCCGGGCCAGAATGGGCATCTCGGTGTAGGAGCACTGGCGGGTATAATATCGGCCGCCAGTGTAGGTGTCACCGGTGACAATGTCTGTCCACAGGCCATCGGGCACATAGAATTCCGCGATGCCCCGGTCATTCATTACAGGGGCAATCAGCAGGGAATCGCCCAGCATATACTGGGTATCCAGGTATTTGCAGGCGGTGTCGCCGGTGAATTCCACCACCATGGATCGCATCATGGGCACGCCGGTCTCGTGGGTGTGGACAGCCTGGGCAAACAGATAGGGCATCAGGCGGCCCTTCAACTTGGTGTAGAACCGGAGGACGTCGCTGGCCTCGTCGTCGAAGAGCCACGGCACCCGGTAGGAGCCGGAACCATGGAGACGGCTGTGGGTGGATAACAGGCCAAAGGCGCACCAGCGCTTGTACAGATCCGGGGTGGCGGTGGCTTCAAAGCCGCCGATGTCGTGGCTGAAAAATCCAAATCCAGAGGAGCAAAGGGACAGTCCCGCCCGAATGGTCTCGGCCATGGCGGAGTAGGACGCAAAGCAGTCTCCGCCCCAATGCACCGGGTATTTCTGACCGCCCACAGTGGCGCTGCGGGAGAACAGGCAGGTTTCGTTTTTGCCGTAGAAATCCTCCAGGGCCTCTACGACGGTTTTGTTGTAGAGATAGGTATAATAGTTGTGCATCTGGATGGGATCCTGGCCGCCGTGGTACACCACATTGGTGGGGATGCGCTCGCCGAAGTCGGTCTTGATATTGCGGATGCCCATCTGGAACAGGGTTTTCAGCAAATCGCCGTACCACTTGCAGGCCTCCGGATTGGTAAAGTCCACAATGGCCATACCGGGCTGCCAGAAGTCGGTCTGGAACACGCTGCCATCCGGCTTTTTGATGAAGTAGCCGTTTTTGACACCGATGTCAAACAGCTTGGATCGCTGGCCCACATAGGGGTTGATCCACACGCAGATTTCCAGTCCCTTGGCCTTCAGGCGACCCAGCATGCCCTGGGGATCCGGGAACTGGCGGGTATCCCATTCCATGTTGCACCACTCATGCTCCTTCATCCAGAAGCAGTCGAAGTGGAACACCTGCAGGGGGATGTCCCGTTCAGCCATGCCGTCGATAAAGCTGTTGACGGTTTCCTCGTTGTAATTGGTGGTAAAGGAGGTGGACAGCCACAGTCCGAAGGAGTAAGCCGGGGGCAGGGCGGGCTTGCCGGAAAGGGTGGTGTAGTTGACCAGCACCTCCTTCAAATCCGCGCCGCCGATAATGAAGTATTCCAGTTCCTCGCCGGGGATGGCAAAGGATACCTTGGACACCACCTCGGATCCCACCTCAAAGGAGACACGGTCGGAGCTGTTGACCAGAATGCCATAGCCGTTGGAGGACAGGTAGAAGGGGATGCTCTTGTAGCTTTGCTCGGTGCAGGTGCCGCCATCGGCGTTCCAGACCTCTACATTTTGGCCGTTTTTCACAAAGGTTGTGAACTTCTCGCCAAAGCCGTAGATGCATTCGCCCACGCCCAGATCCAGCTTTTCCAGCACATAGGCATCCCGGGGATCCTGGGCAAAGTCGAAGAAGTTGTCCTCGGCCTGGGCCAGCACCCGCAGCTTGGATTGATAGGCGTTTTCCTTTACATAGGTGGTGGAGCGCCAGCCGGCACCGGTCAACCGCTTATCCTTGTAGAAGTATTCCACATTCCAGCTTTCGCCCTTGGCGATAACCAGGCGGGTATCGCCGGAGACCAGTTCGGCAAAATCGACCTCGTTGCGGATGGTGGGGGTATAGCCCTGATCCTCGTTGAGTTCAAAGCGGGGGCGATTGTCCACCGTTCCCTTGAAATGGGCAATGTGCACCTTGATGACATCCTTGGCCGTGGAGGAATAGGTAATCTCCAGGTTGGGGCCGGTCAGGGTCATGCCCCTGTGGCGAATCACCTGAGTGGTTGCCAGCACAGTGATGGAATGCGGTGTGGTTGTCACCTCGTACGCCTGGGCTGCATAGTCGGTTTTATAGCCGGTACCGGGCACCCAGTACCCGTTCATGATTTTCATCCGTCGACACCTCCGTAATTTTTTTACAGCAGTTTACAAAATCGCTCTTATATAATACTATATTACTATTGAGATGCGATAACTTCAATAATTCTGACGACTCGCTAACACTATTTTGATGTTATGCGGAAAAAGGAGGCCATTCCGTGAAGCCGCTCCCTGGATTTGAGGAAAAAAACGAATTTTACAACCTGCTGTTTCCTGTGCGTCTCCACAAGCTGACGTATCCTCCACAGGTAGAAACCCTGTTTTATCCCCACTGGCACCGGGAATTTGAAGTCCTTTTTCTCACCCGGGGGCAGGCCATCCTCACTGCGGAGGACAGGGAGTTTCCCCTTCGCGCGGGCGAGGCGGTTTTTATTAGGCCAAACACGCTGCACTCGGCCCGGAATCTGTCGGAGGAGCCCTGCGGCTTTATGGCGGTGGTTTTTCACGATGTAATGATCTGCGACCTTGCCGACGGGGATGCCTACCAAAAATACGTCGCCCCCATTCTGGACGGCAGCCGTGTCTTTTCGGACACCCTTTCCCCCGCCATTCCCTGGCAGGCGGAAGCACTGGCTCACCTCGCCTCTCTGGACAAGCTGCCTGTCGCGCTTCTGCGGGAAAACGAACTTTTCATCAAAAGCCGCCTGCTGGATATCTGGCATCTGTGTTATATGCATTCCCGGGAGCAAGCCCCGGAAAGCGCCAAAACTCGCCGCTCTGACCAGCTGCGCCCTGTCATCGAATACATCCACAGCCACTATATGGAGGATCTGGATCTGAATGTTCTGGCGGATCTCGTGCCCCTCAGCGTGGGCCAGTTTTGCCGCATCTTCCGCGATCAAATGCGGTTGACGCCGGTAGCCTACATCAACCGGCACCGCATTCTGCAAAGCTGCCGGCTGCTGGGCGAGACCGATATGACGGTCACAGAGGTGGCCAATCACACCGGCTTCAACACCATCAGCTACTTCAACAAGGTCTTTCACGCCATGATCGGCTGCACCCCCACCGCCTATCGGCAGGAGGAGCGGGTTGCCGCCCTGGGGCACATTTCCTATTCGTAGCACATGGCTCCCTGCCACCCCAAAGCATACGAGAGCCCCGGATTGCACGCATAATCCGGGGCCCTCGTATGTTATCAATGATGTTTTGCGTGAATGCTAGAACCACTTGCTGATCCAACCCAGAATGGTGTTGACGGCTTTGGACACCGCCTTCACCGCCTCTGTGACAGCCTGTGCAATCGATTGACCCACACTGGTGGATTTGACCGCAACCGTAAACGTGGTGGTTTTTGTCGCGCCGTCCTCCCGATAGGTCACCGTCACCGTTTTGGTGCCGGTGCCGGACAACCGAGAGTTGGCCGCCGGGTTGGTGGTGTAGCCGGTGATGACCTTTGTCGTGTTGTCGCTGTAGATTGCCGTGATTTCCAGCCCTGTCAGGTTCAGCCGCTCGTTGTTGCTGTATTGGATTTTCGACGGCTGCTTTGTCACCTGAATGGAGGCCAGAACTGCCTTTTCCACCACAACCGTGACGGCTCCTATTTTGGCGCCGCCTGTGTAGTTGCTGTTTGTGGCGGTGAATGTCCAGAACAGCGCCACCGACTGGCCGGAGCCCAGTTTGGCGATTGCCGCGTCAGTCGCAGGCGTTGTCATCGACTCATCCAAATACCACGCCAGCACACCGGCAACCGCCTCTTTTCCTACACCGAAGCCGGCTGTGGGTGCATGGATGGCGCTCAGGCCGCTGCCCTGGGTCACTATCTGAGACACAGGGATGGTGTAGGTGTAATCCGCCGGGGTGATGACGGCATTGCACAGCGAATAGTGTCGTTCGCCATCCCACCGGTAGTTGGCGTTCGCCGGGTCGCCCACAGTAACCTCCACCGTGTATGTGCCCGCGTTGGCGGCGGGATAGCTGCCTGCCTCGGCGATGGGAAGAGCCACTGTCTCTCCGTTGACACCGCGGGCCTCTAATGTCCCTTGCAGCGCGCCTGCCAATGCGGTTCCGTCGTAGGACTTCTCCATTGTGGCAGTGCCGTCGGACACATCGCTCAGCGCAAGGGGCGCCCTGTGAATCGTCAGGGTGCCGTCCACCACGGTAACGGCATAATTGTCGTTGCCGCTTTCGCCGCTGATGGAAACCGGCACGCCTGCCGGCGAGGCGGCGTCGGCGGTGCAGATGGTCGCAAACAGGAGATCGGCTTCGCTTTCTGTGGCGACCATTTCCCCATCGGTCAAGTGCCAGGTGAAGGCGGGATTGTCGTCGCCATAGGTTTTCTCGCCATCGTCAACTGTGACGGTGACAGGGCGTCTGGCAACGGTGATAGCAAATTCCCTCTCCCAAACGGTGTCGCCGTACAGGCTGTCGCCGCCGTCCACTTTAAGCTGGACGGTAACGGAGGCTGTTCCGGCAGCGGGCACATCGTCTGCGCCGACATAGGCAAATGCACCTGTGTGGACAACGATCGCTGTGGCGGAACCTTCAGTCGGCAGCGCTGCCTTGTGGAGATAGTCGCCGTAAGTAAATGCTTCATTTTCAAGCACAGCTTCCACCGCCGACCAATCCACGGTCAGTCCTTTGACCTGGATGATGACGGTTGTGCCGGTGTCGCCGGCTGCGGCAGTCAAGGCAAAGGCGCCAGCCTCCGCGTCAGCTGCAACAGTCACTGTGCCATTTTCCACCGTCACGCCAGTCGGTACATCGGAGTGGCTCCATGTGACGGTGCCCTCCATTGGCTGACTGTATTGATCCGTCAATGCCGCGACATATTGTACAGTATTTAATTTCGAACCCAATATTGCAATAGCATCCTCCCCGCCGATGGAAGCGTTGTCCCGGGTGAGGGCAATCGCTTTTGCCACCGAGGCTTCGCGGGTGATGGTCAGCTCCAGCGTGGCAACCATGTCGCCGCAGACGGCCAGAATCCGGATGGTGCCTGCTTGGGCACGGTTGTCCACAGTCAATACATTGTCGGTCAGAGAAATGCCTGTTCCGCCGCCGGATGCAATGCTCCACGCAATCCCTTCCGGTGTAGGCAGAACTGTCCCTTCGCCATCCGACAAGACCGCTTCCAACTCAAGAGTTGTTGTGCCGGTATAGGGCACTGCTATGGCTGTCTCTGCCGGTTCACGGATGGAGAGTACCGTCTCTGTCGCCCCGGTAACCGCGACATTGACCACATAGCGGTCGCCGCTGTTGTACCGCAGCTCTACCACGGCATCGCCGCTGCGAATTGCCTTTACCCGCAAAGTGGCATCGGCAGCAATGGTTATCGTACCGTTATTATTTTTCGTACCCACTCCATCAAGAGTTGTCACGGCAATTGCGCCGCTTCCTTCGCCGTTAAAGGAGCCGTTGGTGAGAGTCAGTGTCACCGGGGACGCTTCGCTGGCTTTGATGCGGTAGAGCCTTTCCTCATCTGTTTCCAGAGCCAGAGAAGCTTCCGTGATTTTGTCCACCACGTACACATCTCCCGAGGCATCGTCTGCGGCCTCGTAGACAGCCGCCTTGCGGGATGGCACAAACCGGATTTCACAGGGGATTTCCGTCGTGCTGCCCTCCAGGGTGGTGACAAACACATTTTTCAGCAGATATTCTACACTGACCGCGCCCAGTTCATGTCGGGAATGGAACCAGATGGGCGTGGTAAACTCAATGGCGATGCTTTCCTGGGGGCGCAGTGCTCCGACGCCCACTGTCATGCCGTCTCCAAAATCCGCCTGCGTCAGCGTAAATCTTTGAGAGAAACCCTTGTAATCTGTTATCTGGAACTGCTCCGCCCCCTTGATGCCAAAGGAAAGGTTGTACAGTTCCTTGGGGGGATACATTTTGCAGTTCAAACCGGACATGATAATCTTCGCCCCGGTACGCGGTGTCCTCCGCTTCAATAATCAGTTTGAGGGCGCTGCCCGCATACACCTTGACCGGCTTGTCGGTGGTAAATGTCTGGGAGAAGGGATCGCCGGTGGGCATGTTGACGCCCTCCACTGTGGCGGACAAGTAGTATTCGCCCTCCGCGTCGCCCCGCACATACCAGTTGGCTGCGGCGGTGTTGGCGGCTGTTCCCGCCAAGCCGATGTCGCCCATATCCACCGAAAGGGACTGGGTGCGGTCGACCATGCCGGCCAGAGACAGGCCGTCGGGCAGTTCCAGAGTTGCCACGCAGTCCTCAATGGTGTCGGTGTAGGAGTTGTTGATGACCACCAACTCTACATGGTACATTTCCTTCAGCCAGCGTGCCTCGCCGTAGACCACCAGGAAAAATCGTTCAGAAACCGGGTACACAGCGATGTGAACGCCATCGCCGGTGGTCAATTCCCCGGCCTGGACATATTCGCCGCTGTAACCGCCGGAGCTGTGAATCACCGCGTCGGCCGCGTTTTTGTAGTAGGCCACCGGCAAATCGTATACCACGTCGCCCACTGTAAATTCAAAGGTGACCTCCACCTTGGAGACATGCTGGTTGTTGGGGTCATCCACATCGATGCCGGCCTGCACAATCTCCTCGTAGGTCATTTCGGTAACCGTCAGATCACCTGTGACAAGAGATGCCGTGGAAAGCCCCACCGTGCGCTCCAGCACACCGTCATCCGAATCGACAGTCAGCGGGAAGGTTCGCGGCAGAAAGCCGCTGTAGGTGACGCTCACTGCATAGCTTCCATTTTCCAGCAGCACGGCGGCAACGCCGTCCGCGCCGGTAGCAGCGGTTTGCTCGGTGCCGTCCGCAGCCTTCACCAGCACAGTCGCCCCGCCCAAAGCGGGGGTATCCTCCCGGGAGGCATCCACCACCCGGAACGTCGCCAGCGTGTAACCGGTATCACCCGCCGCCACATCGTATGCCTCCAGTTCCGCTGTGGCGGTGCCCTGGTTTCCGCTGTCATCCTGCACCGTCAAGGTCACGGGATACGTTCCGGCCTCTGCGTATGTATGGGAGGGCATGCTGCCATAGCCAACCGTGTCATCGCCAAAATTCCAGATGTACAGATTGATGCGGTCGTTGTCGGTGGACTGGGCACCGGAGAAGGTGAAGGGCTGACCAACCGCCGCCACCAGCTTTTCCGGTTGAATCACGGCTACCGGCGGCTCGTTGTCATCCGCCAGGGCCATTGCCGGCACGACGACGCTTTCCGCTGCTCCGCTGTAGATGTCCACCGCCGCCAGCTTATATTGATATTCCACATCATTGGCCACAATATCCGTAAAGATGTGTGTGGATTTGGCAAAGGTCTTGTGCAGCGCCCATGCTCCGTCGGACACAGCCGTACGGTACAGGCGATAGCAGTACAGCAAATCCTCGTCGCCGTCATAGCTCCAGTTCAGCGCAATTTGCTTATGCCCGCTCTCCGCCGTCAAAACAGGCGTGGCCGGTTCCGTGTACGCCGCCACCCGGCAGGGCACAATGCGGACATCCGGTTCGTTGCCGGTGTCATCGTGAACTGCCATGCGAATCTCGTACTCTCCGGAGGGAAGCGCCGAGCAATCCCACCAATGGCGATACACATACCGGTTGACTGTTTCACTCGGTGCCACATCGGCAATGGCGATCCATTCCTCTGCACCCACCAGCCGATAGGAGAGTTCCAGCTGCGCCAGCCGATAGTTGTCGGAGGCCGACACCACAATTTCGGCCTGCTTGCAGAGTTTAGCACCCTGTGCAGGCAAGTAGGCGGCGATTTTCGCCCCCTCCGTATCGGCAATCAAAGCGGCGGACACGGTGGCGGTGGGTTCGCTCTCATTGCCCCAGGCATCCACTGCAGTCACGTAGTAAAAATAGGTCTTTCCCGTTTCAACGCCGGTTGTGGCGTCGTCGTAATAGCCGATGACGCGGCCGATATCCACCGGTTCAAAGGCGCCGTCCGGTGTCTGCGCCCGGTAAATTCGGAAGGTATGCAGATCCGGATCCACCGGCTGATACCTCCAGTTCAGATGGAGATACCGATTGGTCGGCGTTATGACAAGCGCCTCCGGTGAGCGGGGCGGCTGAGCGTCCAGTATAAACTGTACGGTTTGCCCCGCCGTGTTCCCCGCCAGGTCGTAAGCGGTCAATCGCAGCCGAATGTTGTATGTTTCCCCGTGTGCAAACGCCTCCATCGGCAGGAACGCATTGGCTGCATACCCGGTCTGACCGGCCTCCACCGTCGCATCCTTCAGCAGGACAAATGCATCCGAGCCGCCGACCGCATACTCCAATATCACGCGGGCCAGTCCCCTGTCATCGCTTGCCGTGCCTGTCACCGATATGGGGGCGTTCACACCATAGGTGCGACCTTCCTCCACGCCGCTGATTCGCACCTCCGGCGGCACATCGTCGTGGCGGATACGAACAGATTGATGTCCGAATATTAATTCCGTACCGTCTGAATCCACAAACGAAAATTCCACCCCATAGGTGCCGGCCTCCAGGCCGCTGATGTCCCACTGACCGCCGTATCGGCTCATGTAGGTGCCGGTATAGCTGTGGGTCAGAACAAGCTCTGTTGGCTGGGCGCCGTCTTTTCCATAGCGCATCACCGCGCGCAGGCTGTTTGTATCATACCCACTCTGGGCTCTGGCGGACGCCTCCACCGTGATGGGCTGTGCACCCTCCAGACAATAGGCGGACGCCAGCGTTGTGTGGCTGTAAAACTCCAGGCTGGCTGTGGATAAGGTTACTTCCTCACCGGGCTCCGATGCGCCGCCCGATTGGCTGACCGCCACAATTTGGTAGGTGTAGGCGGTGTTTTCCGCCACATCCCGGTCGATGTAGGCAGGCTCTGTCACGCTGGCAACAGGCATCGCGCCGCCGTTGCGATACACATCGTAGCGCTCAATTCCCATTCTGTCCTCGGAGGCTTCCCACTTCATTGATATGTGCAGGGTGCCCCGCTCTACCAGAACCGGTGCGCCGGGTGCGCTGGGGATGGAGCGATGCTGCGGTTCGAAAATTAATTCCCGCACACTTTCAATGCCCGCCACCGCTGCCTGACTCGGCAGATAGTTGTCGTGGCAATCCAGCGTTTGAAGGCTTGTTTCCCGGATATCCAGTTCCACCAGAAGATTTCCTGAGCAGTCCAGTTCCTCCAGCGCCGTGGCCCCGGACAGATCCAGCACCTCGATGGAATTATTTCCACAGTTCAGCCTTCGCAAACTTGCCCCGGCGGAAAGGGTCAGGGTAGTCAGCCGGTTGTTGGAGCAATCGAGACTCTCCAGCCTGGGGGCCCGCTGCAGGCTCATTGTCGTCAGCGCGTTGTTGCTGAAGTCCACCTCCCGCAGCGCCGCGTCGGCGTGGGGAGAAAAGGTGGCAATCCGGTTGTTGGAGCAATCCACATACCACAGGGACGGGTTGTAGGTCATAACAAGGGTGGCAAGTTCATTGTCGGCACAGCGCAGCTCCTCCAACCCTGCAACGCCGGAAATGGCCAGGCTTGTCAGCCGGTTGTCGGACACATCCAACGTTTTCAGTGCGGACGAACGGGGCAGCGCGATCGAAATCAGCCCGTTGCCTGCAAGGGAAACCTCTCGCAGCGTCCCACAGCCGCCCAGCGACACCTCGGTCAGTGCATTGCCGTCCAAATTCAGGACTTCCAGGCCGGTCAGATATTCCAGACCCTGCAAATCCGCAATGCCCCGGTTGGCCCCGTTCACCGCCACAACGGCGTGGAGATCCCGCTCCGTCACGGTGTCAGCGGGGGTTTTGCCCAGCGCATCGTAGACAGCGGCCCGCCATCCCGCGTCGGGGAACGCCTCTTCCATATCCACAGACGGGTCGATAACCGTTACCACAAAGCTGGCGGAAACTCGGTTCAGGTTGTGTTCTCCCCCTGTCTCCACCAGGGTGATGGTGTGCTCGCCGGGCTCTGCAAACGCCTCGTCGATGCCCTCTACCACGTAGTGGTTGTACAGGAAAAGAGGCATTTCCATTCCGTTGCCGTAATCGCCGGCAACCTCCAGGCCGTACAAATCCGCCCATTCCCCGACGGTGTATTCCAGCTTGTCGGGCAGCCGGGTGATTTCCATTCCCTGAAGCACATATAGCATAAAGGGCTCGCTGTCCGCGTAAACCGGCATGCCGTCAACGCCCATACCCGACACGCGCAGGCGATATTCTCCGGTTTGCATTTCCTCCCGGCGCTCCTGCCCAATTGTAATGCCATGGAAATAGGCTGTGTCGGTCTCCAGCGACTGAACAACGTCCTCCGCCCAGACCTGGATGCCCTCGACATAATCGCCGTATTCCGGGATAAGCAACAGCTCATGGACTTCCCAGTATTCACGATACATAGGGGGAAGCCCCTCTGTAATTTCCATCGAAAATCGATCCGACAGAAAGATGTCCCTTGTGTCGTACCATTCTCCCTCTCGGGTCAGGTGCATGCGATACTCGTACGGCCCTTCCGGGCTTATCCACATTCCTGTTCGGGCGGAGCTGGCACCCCAAAAGATGTACAGCCGCTCCTCCAGCACAATGCGCTGGCCGGTCACCCCGTCTACGACGATCTGATACCAGTCGGGGGAAAAGGGCGCGCCTTCCTCCAGCAAATTGTTCTCAACCCGCAGATTGTTCAGGTATACATTGCTGCGTTTGGTGGTGGAAATCGGCTCGTCGTCCGCTTCCTCGTCTGTAGCCTCCATGGGATTGACTATGGCGGAATGCTCGTAAACTGTGGCGTCGAATTCGAGAAGCTCATAGGGGTTCGCCCAGTCGTCATTCCGGATCAGGGTGACAGTCCCCACCTCGCCCAGGCCGACCCAGTTCTCCCTTTCAATCGAAAACTCGATGTTCAGGTTATCCCGGGTCCCCAGCCAGGGACGGATAAGGGGCTCGTCGTGGCCTATCATATCGCTGTGTTTGTACATGTGCGACCAGGTGTGAATATCCTCGTACAGCTGCTCCTCCGCAAATACAAGCTCCTCCTGGGGGGGCGCAGCATATAGCACCACCTGCTCGACGGCAGTCGCCTCCGCAGACGCCGAGGTCTCTTCCGGTTCCGTCGTCTGCTCCTCCGGCTCAGTGGGGGAGGGCTGGCTTTCCTCCGTCGGCTCCACCAGTTCGACCGTCGTCTCCTCCGACGCCTCCGTGCCGGGCTCCTCGCCGTCTGTTTTCGGCTCTGTATTGTCCGAGGCTGTCTCTTCCTCGGTTGCATCGGCAGGCTGCTCCGATTCCTCGGTCACGGCCTCTTCGGTGATATCGAACGGTTTCGAAATTGCATCGTCGGCAATTGCCTGCACAGGCATTACGCCAATAACCAGTGCCGCCGCCAGTATCACGCTCCAAATTTTTCTTGCTGCCGAGGTCGCCGCGTGTTGATTTCGCTTCATACGGACTTCTCCCCTTCCATCTGCATCAGCCATCCCCGCCAAGGCATTGGCAGTGATACCCATTCATACAAATTCATCATATTGCATTGATTTCACAATGTCAATCGACTATTTATAGGTAGTTATCACCAAATAAAATGGAGAGACCCCGCTGAAAACGGGCAACCGGGCCAGCGGCGCCTTCCCAGCGTGACTGCCGCAATTTCCGCCGTCGAAACCGATTTTACCTGTGAAATGGAGATACCAAAATAAAATTCAGACGGTTGCATCGCTAAAGTGGATCTTTTATAATAAAACCAAATGGCTCGTCTCGGGACAAGCCCAAGAAATCCGGTGTTGGCACAAAGGGGGAAGCGTATGGGCAAGGTGCTCCGGTTCGCAGCTTTTTTGCTGGCGGCTGCCGCTGTTGCGGCGGGCTGCTCCGGCCCTGATTCCCGCGAGGAAAACACATCCGCAACACCGGGATGGCAGCGAACCGCCGATACCCCGGTCACTCTCAGCTGGTACATCAACTTTTCCTGGTTTACCTCCACCTGGGACGACAGTCTGGTGGCCCGCACCATCACCGAGGAAACCGGCGCGGAACTCCACTTCATCACCCCCTCCGGCAACGAATGGGAAAAGCTCAATTCCATGATGGCGTCCGACACCCTGCCGGATTTTGTCACCCTGGGCCACTGGGAGCCCCAGGTCAACCAGATGATCGCCGACGGCCAGGTGCTGGCCCTGAATCAGCTGGCCGACACATACGACCCCTATTTCTGGGAGGTTGCCCATCCCCAGCGGGTGGCCTGGTACACCATGCCCGACGGCAATCTGTACGCCTACCCCAACTCCTCCTACGCCCCCAGCGACTACGAGCAGTACAACAACATCGGGGCCAACCAGGCGTTTCTGGTGCGGCGGGACATTTACGAGGGCCTCGGCAGCCCCGATATGACAACGCCGGAGGGCTTCATCCAGGCTGTGCGGAACGCCGCCGCGCAATACGGCTCCCTGGACGGGCAACCCCTGATTCCCATCGGCCTCTACGACTTTGACAAGGACGGCTGCTATTCCCTGGAGGCCATCCTTATGAACCTGCTGGCCGTCCCCTTCGAGCGGGACGGCGCCGCCTATGACCGGTATACCGACCCGGACTACATCACGTGGCTCAAGGCCTTTCGCCAGCTGTGCCATGAGGGGTATTTCCCCGCCGATATCTTTGTGGACAGACGGCTGCAAACAGCCGAAAAGGTGGCCGATGGCCGCTACTTCTGCATGCTTTATCAGCACACTGACATCGCCGACCAGCAAAAGGTGGTCTATGAAAAATACCCCGGCTGCCAATACATCGCCGTGGATGGCCCTAAAAATGCCGCAGGCGACCCACACACCCTGCCCGGTGTCGGCATCAACGGCTGGACTGTCACCTTGGTGGGCAACAACTGCAAGACCCCCGACCGGGCCATTCAGCTGCTGTCTTACCTCATCAGCGAGCACGGACAGCTCACCACCTACTGCGGGGTGGAGGGTGTGACCTACGACAAGGTGGACGGCATCCCTGTCATCCGGCCCGATGTGCTGGCGCTGCTTAATCGGGACAGGGTGGAGTACAACCGCCTTTACGCCGCTGACAACACCTACTGGATGCTTCAGGATCTGGCCATGCAGCAGCAGTGGCAGCCGGAGCAGCACCCGCCTCTCGACCAGCCCCGCCAGTGGACGTACCCCTACACCATTTACACCGGCCAGTACGAAACCACCTATGCCATCGGCAGCGAGGAAGCCAACATCCACGGCAAAATCCGGGAGGAATGGGGCCGCACGCTGCCCCAGCTTCTCATGGCTGACAGCGACGAGACATTCGACCGCCTCCTCGACAGCTTTTGCCGCAAACGGGATGCCCTGGGCTTCGCCCTTGTACAAAAGGAGGCCACCCGCCAAATGGCCGCTGCCAAAGACCGCCTGTAAGAACAAGGTTGCTCTTCCGGACGACCTGCAGAAAAACATCCGCTCTGCAGTGCCTTGCTTATAGCACCGCAGAACGACCGGAATCTCTCTGCATCATAAAAGAAAGGTACCAAAGAAAGTCAATCGCTTCTCGATACCTCACTAGGGTATCGCGGAGCGGGTAGGTTTTCTTTGCTATGCCAGCTTTGCTGGCTATTTTCTTCATTTCCCAAAAGAAAGAAGGTGTGTGGGTGAGGCTGAATCAGAAGTTTACGATGATGGTGTTTTGCATTGTGCTGATTCCGGTGCTTTTGATGGCCCTTCTGTTTTTCTCCGGCATGCGCCAGACTCTGACCGAGGACAGGCTCCGGGACATTGAAGCCGACCTGACCCAAACCCGCGCCAACGTGGAAAAGGCCGTCGATCTCTGCAATATGACCACCCAGGTGTTCCTCAATAACTCCAATTTGCTGGAGTTTCTATCCGCCGCCAAGCAGAATGAAACCTTCTCTCCCCAGGGGCTCATCGCCTTTTACCGGGGGGAGGTTCTCGCCTTTGAACGCCTTGTCAACGCCAATCCATACCTGTATCAGGTGCGGGTATTCTACGACAATACCCGCATCCCGGAGATGATGCCCATCCTGTACCACACCGGCCGCATGGAGCGCCTGGCCTGGACAGACCGCGACTGGCACTCCGGCACCTGGCAGTTCGACTACGCCGACACCCTCTTCCCCGACGAGGTGTCCAAGCCTGTCCGCCATCTCATGTGCCTTGTCACCACCATCGACGACTTCGACCTGGGGGATCTGGGCACGCTGGAGGTGTCGGTGCCCATGGACGATGTAATGACCGACCTCTTCGCCTCCCCCCGGGACGACGCCCGCTATTTTTATGTGGATCAGGCCGATGCCTGGTATTGCCACCCCTCCCAGACCGATTTCGCGGCGGCCCACCGGGAGGAACTGACCCATCTGCTGGACGAGGCCCCCGGCTCCATCGACACCGTGCAAATCCGCCTGAACGGTGAGCGTGTCTGGGTTTCCTCCATCCCCCTGGGCACCATTGGCGGACGGTATGTGGCCGTCACCGCCCACAGTGCTCTCACCCGCCGCCTATCCCAGTTTCAGTGGCTGTTTCTCACTGGAACCGTTGCCCTGCTCACCGTCCTCGCCTTTGGCATCAACCGCATTGTCAAGGCCATGCTGCGCCGCTTTTATGTGGTGCTGGACGCCATCCTTCAGGTGCAGGACGGCAACCTGGCTGTCACCGTGCCAGACCTTGGCACCGACGAAATCGGCCTCCTCGGCAAGCAGGTCAATGTGATGGTCTCCCGCATTTCCCTGCTGATGGAGGAAAACGTCAACCGCCAGCTGCTGGCCAAAAACTCGGAGATCCGCGCCCTTCAAAGCCAGATCAACGCCCACTTCCTCTACAATGTGCTGGAGTCCATCAAAATGATGGCGGAAGTGGACGAGAAGTACGAAATCGCCGACGCCATCCATTCGTTGGGGCAGCTGCTGCGGTACAGCATGCGAAATCCCTCCGCCATTGTCACAGTGGAGGCGGAGGTGGAAAACTGCCGCAATTATCTGACGCTGATGAACTTGCGGTTCGATTATCACGTTGCCCTGGAAAATCGCCTTTCGCCGGATGTAATGCAGCTTCCCCTGCCCAAAATGACGCTGCAACCCCTGATTGAGAACGCCGTCGTCCACGGCATCGGCGACGCGGCCCGGGACACTGTCATCCTGCTGGAGGCGGTTGACGAGGCCGCCGTCGTGGAGCTGCGCATCCGGGATTATGGCCGGGGCATTTCCACCCACGATTTGGAATCCATTCGCGGCCGCCTGGCCGGAGAGCCGGATGCCGCCGCCGGCAACAGCATCGGCCTGAAAAACGTCCACGACCGCCTTGTCATGGCCTTTGGTTCGGGGGCAGGTCTGGACATCACCGCAGAGCAACAGGGCGCCTGTGTTCACATCCGATTGCCCCGCGACACATAGGGGCAATCGCATTCGCCGTTAATCACAAACAGGGTGTAGGCTGGGAATGGGGGGTTTTGTGAAAACGCTTCTTATTGTAGAGGATGAAACGCGGATCCGCGAGGGAATCCGCGCCATTGTTTCCCGTTCCCCTGTACCGGTGGAGGAAATTCTGGAGAGCAAAAACGGCGAGCAGGCCCTGGAGATTTTGCGCAGTCAGCCGGTAGACGCCCTGATCACCGACATCCGCATGCCCGGCATGGATGGCCTGGAACTGGTGCGACTGGCCCAAAAGCTGGAAACGCCGCCTTTGACCGTGGTCATCAGCGGCTACGACGAATTTACCTACGCGGTGGAAATGTTTCGGGAGGGCATCCGGGATTATCTGGTCAAGCCCCTGGACAGGGACAAGCTGGTGGCTGTGCTTGCCCGGCTGGACGCCGAACTGAGCGCCCGCCAGCGCACCCGGGAAACCCGCCTGGAAGCCGGCCGCCCCCTTCTCCGCCTGTTGCTGCTGGGGCAAGCCCCTCTCAAGTCGGAGTTGGCCGCCATCGCTGACCAGTTCCCGGATCTGCTGCCTCCCGGCAGCTACCGGATAGCCTGCATTCCCACAGCTGCAGGGACGGTTTTCCCCCAGGAGGGAGAGCTTTTCATCCCCGATATGGACGGCAACCACGCGCTGCTGTCGCCCGGTGACGACCCCGACGCTATTTTCCGCCGTTTCCCTCAGCAGTGCATCGGGCTCAGCCAGGTTCACGACGGCGTGTCCGCCCTGCGCTGCGCCTATGTCGAAGCCCTGGATGCCCGGGGGTATGCCTATCTCACCGGCAAAAGCACTGCCTTCAGCCCCCACTGCCCCACATCACCGCCGCCCTCGATGGAGGCGGAACTGCGGCAGATTGTCCATCTGGTGGGCGCTTTCCACAGCCAGTCCGCCCGCCACGCGCTGGGGCAAATTGTGCTGCTGGCCCAAAACGGTCAGCTATCCCCCACCGCCTTTGCCGATGGAATGGCCCTGCTGTCCGCCCTGCTTCGCCGTGCCTACGGCCCTGTCCTCGGCGAGGAGCAGAACTGGATGGGCACTGTCTGGGCATATCGCAGCGTGTTCGAATATTATGTGGAGGCCTGCGGCTGGCTGGACGAGCTGTGCCGGCAGCTTTGCTCCCACCACGAAAGCGACAACCAGCGCAAAATCACCAAGGCCGTTCAATATCTGGACGAGCATTACCTTGACAATATGGATATGGCTACCGTCAGCAATTATGTATCCATGAATTACACCCAATTCTCCCAGCTGTTCAAGCAGCACACCGGCTGCAATTTCCTGGAGTATGTAAAGCTGCTGCGGTTGGAGGAGAGCAAACGCCTGCTGCGGGACGACAGCCTGCGCATCGCGGATGTCAGCGTCAAGTCCGGCTTCAAAAACGAAAAGCACTTTATGAAGGTGTTCAAGCAGACCTACGGTGTCTCTCCCAGCGAGTATCGCCGCAATGCCCGCATGGGGGCGGATGCCCTGCCCTGAGCAAGGTGCTTGTATTTCGGCGGTTTTTCCGCTACAATGGGGATAATTCCAAAAAAACATATGAATGGAAACGGAGTGGCGACATGCAATTGCAGGGATTTCATCACATCGGATTGTTTGTGGAAAACGCGGATAAGAGTCTGGCCTTCTACACCGAGGGACTGGGCGGCAAGCTGACATTCCAATTCCCCATGGGGGATACCGGCAAAACCATTTATCTGGTGGATCTAGGTGGCAACGCCGTGGTGGAGATCATCCCCCGGGGCAACGGAGAAGAGCAGGCCAACGCCAAATGGGCCCACATCGCCGTCAACACCGACGATGCCGACGCCGCCTATGCAAAGGCTGTGCAGGCAGGCGCCAAACCCAAGCTGGAGCCTCAGGAGGCTATGCTGGGCACCATGCGGGTGCGCAACAACTTCGTGTTTGGCCCCGACGGGGAAGAGATCGAGTTTTTCCAGGTAATGGCGTAAACCAAACCGCTCGACCCCCTTGCACGTTTCACCCAAAAAGACCTGCCGCTGGGATATATCCCGGCGGCAGGTCTTTGCTATGCAAATGATTGCTATGCGATATAGGACACGTTGCAGGCGGGGCCGGGACACGGTGTTGTCGCGCGGCCTTTTTCCCGGGCCCGTTCTCCCATAGCGCTTCTTTCAATTTCCTGGCGGGTGTAGTACCCACAGGCCAGCAGCGGCGGCAGACACCGCCATTTGAAGTGGCGGCCCAAAGCCTCATACTCCGCGACAAGGGGCGCCATCTCCCCGGGATCCGGCGTGCCGCAGACAGCCAGCAAATCCAGTTCCTTGTGGGAATCCAGACCCAGCGACCACTCCATGGCGTACAGCCGATCTAGCACCTTTTTCAGGTGAACGGTCATGCCGGTGTAGTGCAGCGGCGTGATGAGGGCAATCCGTTCCGCTTCGGCAAACAGGGGATACAGCGGCAGCATGCCATCCCTGTAAATGCAGGTGCCGTTCCGGGCTGTGCAGCTGTCGCACCCACGGCAGGGGTTGACATCGATAAAGGCCGTGCGAACAGTGATAAAGCTGTGCCCAGCCTCCCGGAGCCCCTGGGTGTAGCTTTGCTCCAGAAAAGACGAAGAGCCGTGCAAATGGGGGCTGCCCGACAATACCAGAACATTCATAACGCACCATCCTTGCATCCGGCGTTTGACGCCGCAGACACTTGATAGTATAATAATAGTATGAATTCAGTTGTTTGTATATCACTTTTGTAAGCCAATCATAGCAATATCGTATGAAACGGAGGCAGCATCATGCAGCTGCTGCATGTACAGGTGGATCAATATCTGCGGGAGCAGATTTCCCACGGGAAACAGGGATTTTCCCTCGCCACAACCCCCTACAACCAAATGGTGGATCACATGGTAAACTGCCACTGGCACCATGAGTTCGAGTTTGGGCTGCTCTTGTCCGGCGGGTTGGATTTTCGTGTCAACCAGATCCATTTTCAGCTGCAAAAGGGGGACTGTATGTTCATCACCTCCAACGCGCTGCATATGGCAAAGCAATCGCCCCACAGCGCCGACACGGAACTGCTGGTGGCGCATTTGTCGCCGACGCTCTTTTCCCCCAACGCAGATGGCCCCGTATACCGCAAGTACATCGCACCTTTGTTGGGCCCTTCCGTGCAGGGATTCCCCATTCACCGGGATTCATCGGCGGGAAGGGACATAGCCACCGTGCTGTGGGAACTGCACCAAATGAATCCGGATGATTTTGGCTATGAACTGAACTGCATCGGCCTTCTCAGCCGACTTTTGCGCTCCACGCTTTTGTATGTCGACGAGGGGCGGCGCGATGTGCTTGTCCAGTCCGGCAGCAGGGATCTGGAAAACACCGCCAAGGACATCCTCACCTTCATCCACACCCACTACGCCGAGGATATTCTGGTGGCGGATTTGGCCAGGCATGTCCATCTCAGCCGCAGCGAATGCTTCAAATGCTTCCGGCAGTACACCAACAAAACTCCCATAGAGTATATCAACGAATATCGCCTTGCCCAGGCGGCAAAGCAGCTGACGAACACGACGCGCTCCGTTGCCGAAATCAGCATGGCGTGCGGAATCGGCAGTTCCAGCTATTTTGGCAAGCTGTTTAAGGAAAAGCACGGCATTTCCCCGACAGAGTACCGCAACCGGGCCAGCCGAAATGCCGAAACCGGCGAAGATTCCCCGCGCTACTTCCCCAATGCCGACAAATAGAGTATAATAGCCGAAGGTAGCATCCTTTCTCTCTGGTTCATTGCGCAAATGCAACCATTTTACTGTGGAGGAATCGGCCATGAAAAGAGTCATTTTGATCCCGGATTCATTTAAGGGCACCATGGAATCGGCGGAAATCTGCGCCATTATGGCAGAGCAGATTCACCGCCATTTCCCCCGGGCGGAGACGGTCTCCATCCCCGTGGCGGATGGCGGCGAGGGCAGCGTGGATGCCTTTTTGCAGGCTATGGGCGGCGAAAAAGTAAGGTGCCGCACCCAAAACCCCTTTGGGGAGGAACTGGACAGCTTTTACGGCCTGGTGGATCAGGGCCAAACGGCTGTGATTGAAATGGCCGCCAGTGCGGGGCTGCCCCTGGTTGAGGACAGGCTCGATCCTCTCCGGGCAAGCACCTATGGCGTGGGCCAGCTGATGCTGGACGCCGCCCGGCGCGGGGTAAAAAAGCTGATTATGGGCCTGGGCGGCAGCGCCACCAACGACGGGGGCTGCGGCGCGGCCTGTGCGGCGGGGGTGCGATTCCTCGATGCCGCCGGCAACACGTTTGTCCCCACCGGCGGAACACTGAAGGACATCGCCCGCATTGATATGACCGGGTTGGACAAGTCCCTGCAGGATATGGAGATTGTCACCATGTGCGACATCGACAATCCCCTGTACGGCCCCACCGGCGCCGCTCATGTATTCGGACCCCAGAAGGGGGCAACACCCGCTGTAGCAGAGGAACTGGACAAGGGCCTTCTGCACCTGTGTCAGGTGATGCAGCGGGACACCGGCAAGGATGTGTCCGCGCTGCCCGGTGGCGGCGCCGCCGGCGGCATGGGTGCCGGAATGGCGGTTTTCTTTGACTCCGCGCTGCAAATGGGCATCGAGACCGTGCTGGACACCGTGCGGTTTGACCGGCTGCTCCAGGGGGCCGACATGGTCTTTACCGGCGAGGGCAAAATCGACGGCCAAAGCCTGCGGGGCAAGGTCGTCATCGGCGTTGCCCGCCGGGCCAGGCAGGCCAATGTCCCGGTTGTCGCCATTGTGGGCGACATCGGCGATCATGTGGAGCCCGCCTACGACGAAGGCGTCTCCGCCATATTCAGCATCAACCGGGTGGCGGTGGAGTACCGGCAGGCCCGCCCCCGCGCCAAATCGGATCTGGCCCTGACGATGGACAACCTGATGCGCTTCCTCAGCCGCATGGAGATGGCATAACCGGCCGTTGCCGCGAAACACTGAGAAACCCCCGGCTCCTGCGCAACGCAGCAGCCGGGGGTTTTGTCCGCATTTTCTGCAACGATCGATATTATGCCGGATCCGACGACATGCCTGTGACATTGCCCCAATCAAGGGGCTTGGGGAGCGCATTCGCGTCCTCCAGCTTGAATTTGGATACCATATGCAGCAAGTGGCGGGCCTGGGCGCTCATTTCCTCGCTGGCGGCAGCCGTCTGCTGGGAGGTGGCGCTGTTTTGCTGCACCACCTTGATTTCCTCGCTGATGGCGACGTTGATTTTGTCGGCCTCCCGGGCCTGGGTATTGGCGTTTGCCAGAATGGTATCCAGGGTAGCAGTGGTGTTGTGAATGCCCTGAATGATGACCGTCATGGTGTCGGAGGTAGCCTGTGAAATCTGGCATCCCTTTTCCGATTTCACGATGGTGTCGGTGATGAGAGCCGTTGTGTCCTTGGCGGCCTGGGCGCTTTTCAGGGCCAGGTTGCGCACCTCGTCGGCCACCACGGCAAAGCCCTTTCCGCTTTCTCCCGCCCGGGCGGCCTCCACCGCCGCGTTCAGCGACAGCAGATTGGTCTGGGAGGCAATGTCGTCAATCTCCTTTATCACCGACTCAATGGCATTGCTCGCCTTTTGAATCTCCCGTATGGCCACAATCATCTCGGCCATTTGTCGGCTGGCGTTTTCCGCCGCATCGCCCATTTCATTGCCCAGCTGGGACGCCTTGCTGACAAACTCGGCGGTGTCCTGAGTTTGCTGGGTGATCACGCTTACCGCATTGCCCAGCTCCTCCGTTCCCTGAGACTGCTCTGTGGCGCTCTGAGCCAGCATTTGGGACGCCGCCGCAATCTGGTCGCTGGCGGAATCCACCTGGGTTGCCGCGCCGCTGATTTCCCGCAGCGTGCTCTGGAAGGAGTGGAGAATCAAATCCAGCGATTCCCGGATGCTGGCAAAATCTCCGCTGTATTCCTGCTCAATGCGAATGGCCAGGTTGCCGTGGGCCATCTCGCCCAGATGGCCGGAGATGTCGTCTATCATTGTTCGCAGACCGACAACGCAGTCGTTGAGGCTGTCCAGTAGCACGCCGGTTTCATCCCGGGCAGTGGTGGTGGGAACCGGCTTGTGCAGGTCGCCCTTTGCCAGCTGGGAAAGGCGGGTGGCACACTGGCTGACCGGCCTGCTGATGCGCCCTGCTATCACAATAGCAACCACCGAGGACAGCACCAAAAAGAGGGCGACCGCCGCAATGGTGGCGTATACACTGAGATAATAGGTCTCCATAAAATCGGCGGTGGGGGCGTTGACGCCGATGCTCCAACCGTTGGTATTGGGGACAGGGGCATAGGCCAGGAATTTTTCCACCCCCTCCATGGTATAGGTGCCAAAGCCGGTCTTGCCCTGGGTTTGCAGGGTCTCCAGTTCCGCAATGGCGGCCAGAGCCGGATTGGACTTGGCAAGCTCGATGGAGTTGTGGGCCGCCTTTACCCGGCCGGCATCCGGGTGAGCCACCATGGTGCCGTTTCGGTCGATGATCTGGGCGGCGGCGCCGGGGCTTATCTTGATGTTGGAGACAATGTCGATTAAAATGCTGCCGGGAATTTCAAACACAATGACGCCGTCCACCGTCGAGTCCTGCTTGCCGTCCCGCCACAGGGGCGCGGCCAGTACAATGCGGATTTCCCCGGTGTTCGGGTCGATGACAGGCTCGGAAATATAGGAGGAGCCCTGCATGCCCGCCTCAAAATAGGCCCGATCCGCATAGCTGGTACCGCTGAAAATGCTGGCACCGCTCGCGTCCAGTATCATGCTGTTGTTGAACCGGTAGTTCCCCGCCTTTTCTTCCAAAATCTGCCGTTTGTCCTCGACGCTGCTGTCCGGGCTGGTCAGCCGCGCAATTTTGCCTGTTTCCACCGCAATGGCCCGATACACGTTCAGCTCCTGCTCCACCCTTTCACCGGCAATCTGGGCCAGTTGGGTCATGGTTTGGCTCAGCGTCTCCTCGGTTGTCAGCCGGTTCAGGTTGATGGCAATCAGCCCCAGGGTGATGGTCGGAATAAAAACAAGCAGACAAATGGCCAACAGGATTTTCGTTTTCAAGTGTCTCATTTTCATTGTCCCCTTTGAAAATTTGTGTGAACAAACGTGTGGCCTGTATGGGAAACATGCGTCATCCCAGCCTTATTTTACGGTACCATGGCGATACTTTTGGATCAATTTGCTTGTTGGAACAGTTTGCAAATTTTCCGGAAATATATCGCTCTTTTGAGACATTTTGTTCACAATTTGTGTTTTCATCGGGTTGAACACGAGAAACCGCCCTCTCCCCTGTGCTTCGACCAATCCCTTCTTCCCTTTCCTTCATTAAACTGATACAATGGATACAACCAACGGCACACAATACATATGAAGGGATGCGAACGCAATGGCATTGGTACAGATGAATTTTGAAAGTGAGAAGCTGCAGGGCAATACCACCATATCCGTAATATTGCCGGATAAGCCCCGGGGCAAAACACCGGAGCAGTTTTACGGCAGCGAGGAAAAGTACAAGGTGCTCTGGCTGCTTCACGGAACCTACGGGGATCACAGCGACTGGATTCGGAAGAGCAACATCGAGCTGTATGCCTGCGAGCGGGATTTGATTGTGGTAATGCCAAGCGGCCTGAACGCCAACTACGCCAACTGGGAGCATTTCAGCATCGGCTACAACATGTACGATTTTCTGTGGGATGAACTGATGCCCCTGATTTACGGCTGGTTCCCGGCCTCCCGCCGGCGGGAGGACAACTTTGTGGCCGGGCTTTCCATGGGCGGACGGGGCACCAGTGTGTACGCCTTCAACCACCCGGAGAAATTCGCCGGAGCGGCCATTCTGTCCTCCGCGCCCCAGGATCTGGACTGGCTGAAGGAGAACCATCCCCAGATGTGGCCACGCACCCAGGGCTCCATCGACAACCGCGGCGGGGAGGAGGCCTATCGGGCATCCTATGAATATGTCTGGCGGATCCTGGACGAAAAGGTTGCGGCGGGTGTCGACCTGCCCCAGCTGTATTTTGCCTGCGGGCGGCAGGACTTCCTCTACGAGGGCTTCCGGCATTTCCGGACACACGCGGAGGAAATCGGGCTGGACGCCACCTTTGAGGAAATCGACGGCTACCGCCACGAATGGCGGTTCTGGGATTTGACCATCCAAAAGGCGCTGGACTTCTTCGGTATCCCCATGGCAGGCGCCGGAAATCCCTTCTAAAAACGAACGCATCCCGCACAAAAACCGCTCCGCGCTGTCCTATGCCAATCGTCACAAAAGCGATTGACACCGGATAGCGCGGAGCGGTTCCGTTTTCTTAGGGCCTGTTGACATAATATGTCAACAGGCCCTAAGAGTCTTTATAGCTGGATTTTCATCCAACGGCCGGAGGAAAAGCGGATATAGGTCAGCAGCAGCCGCAAATATTGATCCAGCAGGAACGAAATCCACGCCCCAATCAGGCCAAAGCCCAGGGGATATGCCATCAGATAGGCCACGCCGGGCCGCAGAATCATAATGCATATCAGGGACACAACGGCTGTGTATTTCGTATCCCCCGCACCGCGCAGGCTGCCCATGATGATCATCTGGCTGGCCTGCCCAAACAGAATGACGCCCGCAATCACCATAATCGTGCTGCCCACACTGATAATCTCGTCATCCTTGGTGAACAGCGTCAGCATCTGCCGCCCAAACAGCGTCAGCACCAAAAACAGAATCGACGACGTGATTAGGGACATCCGCTGGCAGACCTTGCCATACACAATGGAAAGATCCGGCCGCTTCGCCCCCAGATTCTGCCCCACCAGAGACGACGACGCAATGCCAAATCCCTCACCAAAGCAGAAGGACAGATTCATAATATTCATGACAATCTGATGGGCCGCGAACAGGGTGGTGCCCAGCCCCGCAATGATTTTCGCATAGGTAAAGAAGCCTACCCGCATGCAGATCTGCTCCAGAAACGACCCGGATGCCACCTTGTACATGGCGCCCAGGGTGCGTTTGTCAAAGCGCCAGCCCTCCCGGGACCAAACATTGAGATACGCGCCCCGGTGCAGCACCGATGCCACCGCCACACCCAGACCCACTACCCAGCCGATGACGGTCGCCCAGGCTGCCCCTGACACCCCAAGGGCGGGAAAGCCCAGCTTGCCGCCAATGAGAAAATAGTTAAACACCAGGTTGACGATGTTGGAGCAGAGATTGATGTTCATGGAGGCGCGGGTGTTGCCTATCCCCCGCTGTGCCGCGCTGATGGTCAGCGACAGGCAGTTGATGGGAATGCCTATCAGCAGAATGCGGAAGTAATCCGTGGCAAGGCCGATGGTGTCGTCCTGGGCGCCGGAAAACCACAAAAACCGCTCCGCAAAGGGATAGAACAGCGCCGATATCACCAGGGACAGGCCAAAGCACAATATCAGCCCCTGCTTGAGACAGGAAACGGCGCCATCCGGATCCCGCTCCCCCTTTCGGCGGGCCGCAATGGAGGTTATCGCCACGTTCATGGAGGATACCAGGCTCATTACAATAAAGCGGGGCTGCGTACACAGCCCCACCGCCGCAATTGCGGCGTCGCCCACCGAGCTGACCATTATCGTATCGGCCATGGAGATGAGCGATATTAAAAAAGTTTCCAAAATAGAAGCCCACGCCACGCCAAGCGCGGTGGTGTAGGCCTCCCTGGTTGAGGGGATCTCCCCTCGTTGCAGTTCCTTGCGCACCATAAACTCCGGCGCGTATATCTTGCGCAGTATGTGGGCAGCCATCCCATCAATCCCTCTTTCTACAATTTCATTTTGCAGCTTCGGCATTGAACTTGGCAAATGCCCCTGTGCAGGTTCATTTGCCGACGCGTTTGAGGTTTCGCTTTTCCCATCCATATGCTCCGGCACACAGTCGTTGTCGGGCGGAAAGTGTCGGTTGTATCCCCGTTCGGTTATACATTTTTCCTGTTTGCTTCAATGTTCATTGTATCGCCTCCCCTCTCACAATACAAGTCGACCGGCGGGGATTGCCAGATTTTTTGTGATTTCCCACATGATACCGGGGAGGAATTCAGGGATTTTGTGGATAATCCCAAGCGGTTTCCCAGTAAATTGCCATTCCCTTTTCCCACAACAAAGGACAGGGCATGTCGCCCTGTCCTTTGCATTTTTTATCCTTTTACAGCTCAATGATATGGGAAATCTCCGCCTCGGCGAAGATGCCGCTCTGTGTCAGATCCACGTTCAGGGGTGTCCGGGACAGCCCCTTCAACAGTCGCAGCTTGGGCCTGTCTGTAAACCCGGGGGTGTTCTCCGTCACAATGCAACGGGCGCCGGAGGCCATCTCCACGCAGATGCCGGACGGATAGCTTGCCACCACATTTCGCAGCGCAGCCACCACCTTGGGGTCAAACTTGGTGCCGGAGTTGATGTTGATGTAGTCCATGGCCGTTGCCGGGAACATGGGCTGGCGGAACGGCCGCCGGGAGGTCAGCGCGTCGTATACATCCGTAATGGCGATGATGCGGCCGAATATGGAGATGCGATCCTTTTTCAGTCCGTTAGGGTAGCCGGAGCCATCGTAATACTCGTGGTGCTGCAGCGCGCCCATGCAGCCCTCGATGGAAATATCGAAATGATTGCGCAAATACTCAAAGCCCAGATCCGTGTGCTTTTTGATCTCCTCAAACTCCTCCGGAGACAGCTTGCCCGGCTTGTTGAGTATGGCCTTGGGCACAAAGATATTGCCCAGGTCATACAGCATCGACGACAGCCCCAGCTCGTACAGCTGGGTGCCGGAAAGCCCCATCTCAATGCCCACCAGCAGCGACAAAATCACCACATTGGCCGAGTGATAGTAGACATAGTCCTCGTAGGGCTTGGCGTCCACATAATCCAGCATCCGCTTGGGGTTGGCGATGATTTCCTCCATAACCGGCATGATAAGCTTATCCTGGCTCACCTTCGTCATGCGGATGTTGCTGCGCTCAAAATACCCGCTTTCCGCCTGCTGCTGCAGCTCCCGGGCGGAGCGGATCAGCTGGATGCGGGTATCGGTCTTGACTATATCGCTGGGGGCAATGTCCTCAAAGCGGGGATCCCGGATATAGACACCGCCATATCCCAAATCGTTGATTTTGCGGATGTGGTGCTCCTCCAGCTGCATTCCATCGCTCAGCATCGTGCCAAAGTTCTGGTTCAGCAGCGTCTGCCCCAGAATCATGCCGTCCTTTAAATGGGATACCGTCACATACCTCATATTACCATTTACCTCATACTTTTTAGGAGATACCGTACCACACCGGGTGACCGTCAAAGCCACCCAAGGCCCGGGGGGAATCCGGTTCGCGCCCCGTTTCCTGCGCCTGCTTACATTCTATAGCAGCGCCGCACATTTGTCAATTCCGGGCGGACAGGTTCCGCCAAAACTCTTTTCCCATTTCACCTGCCCCCAATCACAACTTTCCCCTTCCGGGAATACCATGAATCAGGCGCGTTTTGCGCGTTTTCTTTCATCCCCGCATCATTTTTCACCATTATTCAGAGGAGGACTGCACATGAAACCCGATGAAAATGCCCTGCACTTTTTCCTGGGCTCCAATACACCCCAAGGCTTTGTGTCCCGCTTTGACCAGCTGGCGGATGCAGACGACGGCTGGCGCTGCTTTGTCATCAAGGGCGGCCCGGGAACCGGAAAATCCACCATGCTAAAGCGGATTGCCGCCCATCTCACCCAAAAGGGACACCCCGTGGAATACATCCACTGCACATCCGATGTAAACAGCCTGGACGGCGTCATCTGCCCGTCCCTGAAACTCAGCTTTGCTGATGGCACACCGCCCCACGGGAAGTGACGCAAATCAATAAAGCATGCATCCGCGAATATCGCCGCCTGTCCTCCCCATACATATGGAACAGGGAATGACGGAATGGACAACACCCAATGGATCGTAACCGACCGCTACGCATCGGACACTGACACCCAGCGAGCGGAAAATCTGCGGCTTGCCGTGGAGCAGTATCTGCGGATTATCCTCAGGGAAGAGCCACCTGCAGGGGAGGTGTCGCCGGAATGACCTGTGCCATCTATTGCCGCCTGAGCAAGGAGGACATGGCCCTGGGCCTCCGGCAGGAAAGCGAGAGCATTCAAAACCAGAAAAATCTGCTGGTGCACCACGCCGTGCAGCAGCAGTGGGAAATTTACGGCATCTACTGTGACGACGACTGCAGCGGCGCCGACCGGGAGCGCCCCCAATGGGGCGCCATGCTCCGGGATGCCCAGGCGGGCCGCTTTCAAATTGTACTCTGCAAAACCCAATCCCGCTTTACCCGGGATATGGAAATGGTGGAAAAATACATCCACGGCCTGTTTCCCCTGTGGGGAATCCGCTTTGTCGCCCTGCTGGACAATGTGGACACCAGCATAAAGGGCAACAAAAAGGCCCGCCAGATAAACGGCCTCGTCAACGAGTGGTATCTGGAGGATCTGTCGGAAAACGTGCGGGCTGTTCTGGATCAAAAGCGCCGGGCCGGCAAGTTCATCGGCAGCTTTCCCACCTATGGCTACACAAAGGATCCCCTTGACCGCAATCACCTGCTGGTTGACGAGGACGCCGCCGGGATTGTCCGGCGCATTTACACCGCCTATCTCGGCGGCGCCGGCACACAGCGCATCGCTGACCGGCTCAACCGGGAGGGCATCCCCACCCCCAGCCGGTACAAGCAGGCCAAGGGCCGAAACTGCGCCAACGGCGGCGCGGGACAGTCCCCGGGCCTCTGGAACCACACCACGGTGTCCCGGATATTGCGCAACGAAATGTACACCGGCGTCATGGTGCAGGGCACAAAGCGGAAGGCCGGCTACAAATCCAAAAAGCTGCTGAGCCTTCCGGCGGAGCAGTGGTATCGGGTGGAGGGCACCCACCGGGCCATCATCGACCGCGACACCTTCGATGCGGTGCAGCGGCGCATGGACGCCCACACCCGGACAGACGGCTCCGGGCAGGTTCACCTTCTGGCCGGCAAGGTGCGCTGCGCCGACTGCGGCGGCACCATGCGCCGGCTGACCCATACCTATAAGGGCGTTCCCAAGTCCTACCTGCAGTGCGGGCTGTACTCCACCACCCGAAAAGCCCCCCAGTGCACCGGCCACACCATCCGCCTGGATCGACTCACCCCAATCATCGAGGAGCGCATCCGCGTCCTTCTCGCCTCCCTTGACGAGGCGGCGCTGGATGGAAGCGTGCTTCTGCCGGAGGGCGACGTCGACCGTCCCGCAGAGCGGCTTCGCAGAGAGGTCGAGGCCCAGCGGCGGCAGGAGGCAAGGCTGCGGGAGGGCATGAAAACCCTCTATCTGGACAAGGCGGAGGGCCTCATCGACAGGGACTATTTTGCCCGCATGAACGCCGTGCTGGCCGCCGACCTGGAGGAAACAGCCCGGCGCATCGCCTCTCTGGAGGCGCAGAGCCGGGAGCTGGCAGCCCGCGCCGAGTCCGCTCCCGCTCCCCGGGAGCAGATTGCCGCGCTTCTGACAGGACGGCCCGTCAGCCGCACTCTCATCGATTTGCTGATTGATCGCATCACCATCGGGGAGAAGAGCGGCGCCCCCGCCCGTCAGTCCATCACCATCCACTGGAAAATATAAAGGGTGCCCGACAATGTCGAAATTTTCCAGCCTCCTACATTGGCTATCCGGCCGGATTCTGGTATAATTGGAGCGATACACATGCCAACCCGGCAGACGCCGACACAAGGAGCCTTTCATGAAACGACTTTTCGCCCCCATTGCCGATATGTACCTGAACAAGCAGCTGGATTTCCGCGTGCGGCTGTTTAACGTGCTGGCAACTGCCGGAACCCTTGTCAGCCTGATCTCCGCCATCGCCTCCCTGTCCATCGGCGAGCACCCCGCAACCGCCGGCATCTACTTGGCCTATGCCCTGCTATCGGCGGGACTGCTCCGGTACGCCGCCAAAAGCGGCCGCTACCAGCTTTGCTACATCGTGACCATCGGGGCCATTTTTCTGGTCGGCTTTCCCCTGTTTTTTGTCAATGCCGGGGGCTATTACGGTGCCATGCCCTACTTTTTTGTGTTTGCGGTTGTGTTCACCGTCTTTATGCTCAACGGCGTCCCCGCCCTGCTGATGGCCCTGCTGGAACTGGTGGTGTACATCGGCCTGTGCGTGTACGCCTATTTCCACCTTCCCCCTGCCCCCCGCTATCTGGAGCCCACCAGCATGCTGTTTGAGGCAATATTCGGGTTTACGGTGGTTGGGCTGGCTCTGGGCATCACCATGTTTTTTCAAATCCGCCTGTACAACGATCAGCAAAAGCGGCTGGATCAGCAAAACCGGGAGCTTTCCGAAATCAACCGGATGAAAACCGAATTTTTTGCCAGTGTCTCCCACGAAATGAAAACCCCTCTCACCGTCATCTCCGTGCATGTGCAGCGGGCCGACGCCTATATGCAGCTGGGTCGGGAGGGGGACGCCGAAAAGGTGCGGGAATCCCACGCGCTGGCCCAGGATGAGATCATGCGGCTTTCCCGTCTGGTGGACAATGCGCTGCGGCTCTCCTCGTTCCAGGAGCTGGGCCGGCAAAATGACCGGCTGGATATGCGGGACATTCTCTCCACCACATCGGAGGCATACCGCGTACTGCTGGAGCGAAAAAACAACACCCTGTCCCTGCAGCTGCCGGATGACATGCCGACTGTAGCAGGCAGTGCCGATGCGCTGGTACAGCTGTTATCCAATCTGCTGGCCAATGCCAATGCCCACACCCGGGACGGTCAGATAGCGGTGCGCACCGCCTGCCGCGACGACATGCTGGCCATCACCGTCGCCGATACCGGAGACGGCATTCAGCCGGAGCTGCTCGACCATGTGTTTGAGCGGGGCGTGTCCGGCAGCGGCGGCAGCGGCCTGGGTCTTGCCATTTGCAAACAAATCGCCGAAACCCACGGCGGGGCCATCTCCCTGCAAAGCGAGCCCGGCAAGGGCACCGCCGCAACCGTCACACTGCCTGTTTGCCGGGAGGTGCCCGCCCATGCCTAACGCAGCCATTCTTTTGGTGGAGGACAACCCCCGCATTCAGCTTGCCAACAAGGATATTCTGGAGCTGATGGGGTATGAGGTCGCCATCGTCATGAGCCTTGCCGAGGCCCGGGCCCACATGGCCGTAAAAATGCCCGACGCCATCGTACTGGACATTATGCTGCCCGACGGCAACGGCCTCGACTTTCTGGCCGAGCTGCGGCGAACCTCGGATCTGCCGGTGCTGCTGCTCACCGCCCTTGCCTCCACCGACGACACCGTCAACGGCCTTGCCCGCGGTGCCGACGACTACCTGGCCAAGCCCTACGACTACAAGGTGCTGGCCGCCCGGGTAGAGGCCCTGCTGCGCCGCGCAAACACCATGCCCCAAATGCTGCACAAGGGCGTGCTCACCTTCAACGTTCTCTCGGGACAGGCCTTCCTGCGGGGAGAGGACATGCTGCTGACCCAGAAGGAATTTTCCTGTCTGCTGCTGCTGGCGCAAAATGAAAACCGCTCCCTGTCGGCGGAGTACCTGTACGAAACCGTGTGGCGGCAGCCCATCGTCGGCGATACCCAGGCGGTGCGGTCGGCTGTTATGCGGCTGCGGGGCAAGCTGGACGGCAGCGGCTACGCCATTGTTCGGCAGCGGGGCATGGGCTACGTCTTTCAGCGGGAGATATAGCCAGCATACTGCACAATCCACGCAGGGCATCCTTGTGCAAAAAATAGATTCTCTGTGGCAATTCTGCACACTTTCCCCTTTTGCATCAAAAAAGTGCTATACTGGTCGGACTGACACATGAGCGCCCACATGGGGCGCTCTTCGCATTTTCCGCCCCCGATGGAGCCGGTTCCACATTACACAGCCCAACGCGTGCCCGCATCGGGATGGGAGGACAGGCATGGATCATCCAAATCTGCGCATTACCCGGGTAGACAGCATCGACGACGATGCCCTGGACATCGCCTTTAACAACGGCAATATCATTCTGCTGCAAACGGCGCTGATACTGGCGTTGCCGGGCTTTGAGAATCTGGCGGAGGACGACCGCATTCTTTACCCGCGCACCGACGGCCTCGGCATTTACTGGCGGGAGGGGCCGCGCCTTGGCATCCCCGAGATTTTCGACCTGATGGGCCGGCACCCCCAGGCAGACAAGTAACACCGATCCTCACAGGAAGGGAACCTCTCCATCCCCTCCTATCTTATGAAGCAAACAGGCGCAACCCGCGATTTGTCGGGTTGCGCCTGTTTGCTCAAGGGCTCTCATTGGGGAGTGACGCCGTCCAGCCCCAGGGCGTGGTTGACCGCGATGTATCCATAGGTGAGCGCCGGCCCCAGGGTGCTGCCCGCACCCCAATACGCGTTGGCCGTGGGGGAGGCAATGCAGTTGCCCGCGCCGTACAGACCGGGAATCGGCCGATCGTTCCAATCCAGCACCTGGGCATTGCCGTTTACCACCGGGCCGCCGTTGGTATCCAGCGTGCCCGCCGCCAACACAATGGCGTAATAAGGCCCCTGAGCGCGGAAGGGATGCATGGTGTAGTTGTCCGTTCCCCGCGCCGGCCACTCCCCATCCGGCACCGTGGGCGGGAAGGTCGTCCACTCCCTGTCGTAGGCTGACTTCCCTCGGTGAAACTCCGGATCCACACCCCGGGCGGCGTATGCATTGAATTGCTCCACTGTCTGCTCCAGGGCGGCGGCGAAATTGTCCGCCAGTGCGAAGCCGCCGGTATGGGGCGCCAGCCTTGCCAGCCTTGCCCCAATGGCCTCAGCCAGGGCGGGAAGGGTATCGGCCCGCAGCAGATAATCCGGCTGCTCTCCCCCCTGTACCGGATACGGCGGATACCCCTGCCACAAAGCGGCGGTGCGGGAATCGAACACCATAAAGGTGAGCAGATTGGCCCATTCGGCCCTGCCCGCATCCCACACAAAATGCACCATGGCGCGGTCGGTGTAATTGCGCTTTTCGTCTACGACCCGCTTGCCATATTTGTTCACCAGAATCACGGAATCGCCGGGGATATAGAACACATTGCTGGAGCCACCGGGATTGGCCAGATAGGCGTCGATCATGCTCTGGGCCCGGAACGCCCCGGCAGTGTTGCCTATGGCGGCACCGACTGCCCCGGCTATCCGGATGAAGTCGCCGGTGTTGGTGGGCACCGCGCAGCCGCCGTAATGGGGGCCCCGCTGCAGACTCGCCATCAGCGCCGGATCGTGGGAATAGCCCCCACTGCCGAAAATGATACCCCTGCGTGCGGCAAATCGTCGACTGCTCCCCCCGCTTTGGGCGACCAAACCCACCGCTCTCCCCTGTTCCATCACCAGTTCCGTGACCCGGTGGCCCGTGAACACCGCGCCGCCTTTCGCTCGCACATATCCCTCCAGCTGGCGAATCATCTCGGCGCCCATCCCCTGGTTGCCCTGTTCATCCACCGGGTACAGCGAGCGGCCGCGCACGGCTCTGTTTTCCGGCAGGTGATCCATATAATCCACCTGGGGCTTTCCCGTCCAGTTGATCTCCATCCCGCTGCGCAGCGCCCCCAGAGCCTCCAGCCTGTCCGCCATGGGTGCGGCGTTGCTCACAAAGCGTTCCAGAAGCTCGTATTGATGGGCGCTCAGACCGTACCGCGAGGCCTCGGGGTCATACCGATTGGGGTAGGAATACCGCGCCATATACCGCAGGGCATCCCGGGGAGAATCCTTCCAGCCCGCCGCCTGCTGCTTGCTGTTGCAGGGAATCCAGAATCCGCCCCCCGACCGCGCCGTCGTTCCGCCCAGCCGATCCGCCTTCTCCAGCACAATCACGGAGGCCCCAGCCCCCAATGCCGTGCAGGCTGCTCCCAGGGCCGCCGCCCCGCTGCCCACAATCAGAAAATCCGCCACATCCGCGCCCTGCCCGGCCACTGTCGGCTCCTTCGATGTCTCGGCCGCATCGGTGTACGGCTCAAATTGATCCCGCCGAGCCCCGCAGACGGGGCATGTCTCCGGCGGTGTCTCCCCCTTGTGAATGTACCCACATACGCTGCATCGCCACTGTTTCATTCGCCTTCGCTCCTTTCCCGTTTGCTGCAAATTGGGGCACAAGTAACCGCATTTATACTATACGACATACCCATGAACGGCATATGTGCAAATTGCGCACATAAAATGGCCCTCCCCGGAGAAGAGCCGAGGAAGGCCATTTTATGTCAAATCCAATTTGAGGCAACTCTTTCTTAAAAAGGCGCGGGTCGTTCTCCGCAGCGGGCAAAACTCCTCATCCGTCAGCTTATCGCGGCTTCACCAGCCATTTGCCCAGCAGCTTCCACAACCCAAACGCGCC
>JAJDGX010000120.1 GCA_030265885.1 Ruminococcaceae bacterium OttesenSCG-928-L11
AATGGATTCCGGCGCGGTTTTTCGGCAAAATAAGGATTGCATTCCGGGGGCGTTGTGATAGAATAGAAGATGTAGAGTTTTGCGCCGCCGGGTTTGTGAGCCTGGGGTAATCGGTTTGCGAGCCAGCGATTCCCCCAGGGACGAGCCGTCCGGGGGAATCGAATGGGACAAGCCCGGCGTGCATTTTCCATACCGAAGGGAATCAGTCGGAATGAGTGAGTTAATCAGTGCGCTTTTCACCCATATCCAAAATGTGGGGAAGATAATCAGCGACTTTGGAATCGTGGATTTTCTGGATGTAGTGGTCATTGCCTTCATCGTGTACCATGCCATCAAGCTGATCCGGGAAACCCGGGCCATGCAGCTTATCCGGAGCATCCTTGTTATTTTTGTTGTCTATTTTATTGCCAATGAACTGAACATGATCAGCCTGAAATTCCTGATGAAAAATGTGCTGGATATCGGGCTGATTACCATTGTTGTGCTGTTTCAGCCGGAGCTGCGCAGGGCGCTGGAGACACTGGGCCGCAGCAAGATTACCGATATCGGCGTATTTGGGGCCACAGGGGCCGCCCACGACGATGCCGCTGCCAGCACGGCGGAACTGATAGAGGTGCTGGCAAAAAGCTGCGAGGCGCTCTCGGCCAAGAAAACCGGCGCGCTGATGGTCATCGAACGGGAAATCAAGCTGGGAGAGGTCATCAACAGCGGCACCATCATCGATTCCAAGGCCAGCCCCGAACTCATCGAAAACATCTTTTTCACCAACTCCCCCCTTCACGACGGCGCCATGGTCATCCGGTCGGCGCGGCTGCATGCGGCGGGGTGCTTTTTGCCGCTGTCCGGCAATATGGAGATTGGCAGAGAATTGGGAACGCGGCACCGGGCGGCGCTGGGCATGAGCGAGGTATCGGATGCCGTGGTTGTGGTGGTGTCGGAGGAGACGGGCGCCATTTCGGTGGCGCTGGATTCGCGGCTGCAGCGGAACCTGTCGGTGCAAAATCTGCGCAAGCTGCTGTCGGCCAAGCTGAACCCGGACAAGGGGGAATCGGCCGGCGGCAAAATACATCTGTGGGAACAGGTGAAGCAGCTGAAGCGACACAAAAAGAAAAAAGCGGAAGATGAAGAGGCGGACGGCAGATGAAAGGAAAACCCAACTCCAACTGGATTGACAACAACAAGGTCGTTATGGTGCTGTCTGTCTGCGTCGCCTTCCTTGTATGGATTGTGGTGGCGCTGGTGGTGGACACCCAGACCCGGGAGCCGTTCCACAATGTCCCGGTGGATATTTCGGTGCAGACAGATGAGTTTGACGCACTGGGGCTCAACCCCATCGATGTAAGCGTCGACAAGGTAAAGGCGGTTGTGGAGGGTGACCGGGTGGCGGTCAAGGGCCTGAAGCCCTCGGATTTAGCGGCCACGGTGCAGATAAGCGCCGATGTCAGCGAGCCGGCCTATTATACCCTGAAGCTGGTGCCCATCAACACCTTTGACCGCACAACCATCACCAACATTACCTATGAGCCCGCCGAGGTGACGGTGCGGCTGGACAGGCTTTCGACCCATACCTTCGACATTGAGGCGGTCAAGAATGGAATCTCCTATGCGCCGGGCTACCGGGGCAGCGACAGCGAATCCATCACGCCGTCGCAGGTGCGGATTCGCGGGCCCCAGGCCGAACTGGATAAAATCAGCCGGGTTGCCATAACGGTGGAAATTGAGGAGGCCCTGAGCAAGAATCTGGTCAAGGATTTGCCTGTTCAGGTGCTGGATGCCGCAGGCGATGAAATTGACCTGGAGGCAAGGCATCTTTCCATCGACTATACAGAGGCGCGCTTTGTCAAGGAAACACTCCAGCTGAGCGGGCTGGAAATGCGGGTGGAGTTCACCAATATCCCCCGGAATTTCCCCATTGAAAATTTGCAGTACACCCTGTCCACCGATTTGCTGGAGGTAGCGGCCCCCATCGACCTGGTGGAGAAGGTGAAGGAACTGGTGGTGGGGTACATCGATGTGCGCACCATCAGCCGGGACAATTACCAGTTTACCTTCCCCATTGAGGTACCCAGCGGATTCCAGAATACGGAGAAGGTGGACAGTGTCTCGGTGCGCTTTAACCGCGTCCCATGGGAGGAAGCCAACTTCACCGTCAGCGGAATCGATTTGCAGAATATTCCCGCCGGCTACGACATTCAGCTGGTGGGCTCCGACACTATGGAGGTGCGGATGGTGGGTGAGAAGTCCATCATCAGCGAACTGACGGCGGACGACATCATCCTGTATGTGGATTTCTCGGAGCGGGAAATCGTGGAGGGACAGTCGCTGGTGCCGGTTCGCGTGGCGGCTCCCACCAAGGGCCTGGTTTGGGCCGCCGGCACGGATTACAACGTGGTCATCGAAACCACAGAGGCCGCGCCGGAAGAGGAACAGCAATGACCCGGGGCATTGTGGTGCCGGGCATCGCCATCCCCTTTGACCGGGACGCCGGGGAGGCAATTGCGGCGGCCCGCCGGCTGGTGGGCTGCGGTGGGTCGGTGCAGGGGAAAATCGTCAAGCAATCGCTGGATGCCCGCAAGCGCAGCGACATCCGCTATGTGTATACCGTTTTGCTGGATACCGATCCGGGAGACAGCCGGCTGGAGCAACTGGCTGCCCGACAGGTGCGCCGCTGGGAGCAGCCGCGGCTGGACATTCCGGTGTTGGATCCATCCGCAGGCCGGAGTCCGGTGGTGGTAGGCTTTGGCCCTGCCGGATTATTCGCCGGTTTGGTGCTGGCCCGGGCAGGGCTCTGCCCCATTGTTCTGGAGCGGGGCGACGACGTGGAGACCCGGGTGAAGCGGGTTCGGCAGTTTTGGGAAACCGGTGCACTGGACACCGAGTCCAATGTGCAGTTTGGCGAGGGGGGCGCCGGTACCTTCTCCGACGGCAAGCTGACAACCCGCATCGGCGATGCCCTGTGCGGGTTTGTGCTGGAGGAATTCCACCGCCACGGCGCGCCGGAGGAGATTTTGTACAAGGCCAAGCCCCATGTGGGCACGGATCGCCTGCGGGACATTGTGCGGGGCATTCGGGAGGAGATCATCGCCCTGGGCGGCAGTGTCCGGTTTCGGACACGACTGACAGGGCTGACGGTGCAAAACGGGCGGCTGACGGGGATTGCAACCTCCGGCGGCGCGATCCCCTGTGACAGGCTGATACTGGCTCCCGGTCACAGCGCCCGGGAGCTTTTCCCCATGGTGATGGAGGCCGGCGGCACGGTGACGGCCAAGCCTTTTTCCGCCGGAGTGCGCATCGAGCATTTGCAGGCGGACATCGACAAGGCCCTGTATGGAGATTTAGCTGGGCACCCCTGTCTGCCGCAGGGGGAATATCAATTGTCCCACCGACGGGACGGCAGGGCGGTGTACACCTTCTGCATGTGCCCCGGCGGTGTGGTGGTGCCTTCGGCGTCGGAGACTGGGGGCGTTGTGACAAACGGAATGAGCGAATATGCCCGGGACGGCGCCAACGCAAACTCCGCCCTGGTGGTGTCGGTGGATGAGAGGGATTTTGGCAGCGGCCCCCTGGCGGGAGTGGAATTTCAGCGCAGGCTGGAGGCCGCCGCCTTTGAGGCCGGAGGCTCCCGCTATCAGGCGCCGGCGCAGTCGGTGGGGCATTTTCTGGCCGGGAAGCCGGGCGGCCTTGACGGCGCTGTCTCCCCCAGCTATTGCAGCGGGGTGACGGAGGCGGATTTGACCAAGCTGCTGCCGGCGCCGATCGCGGCCATGACAGCGGAGGGACTGGCGGTCTTTGGCCGAAAGCTGAGAGGCTTTGACGGGGCCGGTGCCATTCTCACCGGTGTGGAGACCCGCACCTCCTCCCCGGTGCGTATGGTGCGGGGAGACAACATGGAGGCCCTCGGCATAGCGGGGCTGTACCCCTGCGGCGAGGGCGCCGGATATGCCGGCGGCATTGTCAGCGCCGCTGTAGACGGCATCCGGGCGGCACAGGCCATTCTCGGCAAATGGGATGAGAACTGACCATCCCTCATTGCTCGATTACTATTATAGAAAAGAGGACATCGACATGGACAACATGCAGGAACGCATCCGCCAGTGGATCACAGCCCACGAGGAGGATATTTTGCGGGATTTGGGCCGCTTGATTCAGTACAGAAGCGTATCGGAGCTGGATCCTTCTCAGGAGAAGCGGTACGGGGAGGCCTGCGCCGCCGCCCTGGAGGAATTTCTGGCCATGGGCAAGGAATACGGCCTGGACGGCTTTAACCGGGAATATCGCTGCGGAGAGCTGATTTGGGACAACGGCGGCAAATCCATCGGCCTGTGGGGCCATTTGGATGTGGTGCCGGACAACGGCGAGTGGGTGTATCCCCCCTACTCCCTGACCAGGAAGGGCGACTTCCTCATCGGCCGGGGCGTATCCGATAACAAGGGGCCCACGGTTCTGTCTCTGTACGCGGTGCGGTGCATTCGGGAACTGGGCCTGCCCTTCCACAGCACCGTGCGGCTGTTTGGCGGCTGCGCCGAGGAGACCGGCATGGACGACGTGGAATATTACGTAAAAAACTACAAGGCGCCTGACTTCAACATTGTCGGCGACGCGGGCTTCCCCGTGTGCTATGCCGAAAAGGGCGTGTTCGACGCGGATTTGGCCTCGCCCCAGCTGAGCGGCGACGTGGTGGAGCTGAAGGCCGGCACCGTCACCAACATTGTGCCGGATTTGGCACAGCTGACCCTGAAGCTGACCGACGCAGTGACCTCCGGACTGTCCCGCCTGCCCGCCGACTTGAGCGCGGAGAAGGGCGACGGCGTTGTGACCGTCACCGCCAGGGGACTTGCCAAGCACTCTGCTATGCCCGAGGGCTCCTGCAATGCCATCGGCAAGCTGCTGGACGGCGTGCTGCAGGCCGGTCTGCTGGGTAAGAGCGACGCCAAGGCACTGGGCTTCATCCGGGATATCTGCGTGGTGTACGACGGGGATCCGGTGGGCGTTCGCTTCTCCGACGAGGAATCGGGCCCCCTGACCTGTGTGGGCTCCGTGGTGAAAACCGTGGACAGCAAGGCGGTTCTCAGCATCAACATCCGCTACCCCGTCACCACAAAGGAAGGCTGGCTGGAACAGCAGATCACCGCAGCCGCCACGGCCGCCGGGTACCAGGTTGTCCATCTGGACGACAACAAGCCCAATTATGTGGACAAGAATTCTTTCTTTGTAGAGGCCCTGATGAACGCCTACAACCAGGTGACCGGCGAGAACGCCGAGCCCTACACCATGGGCGGCGGCACCTATGCCCGCAAAATCCCCAACGCGGTGGCGTTTGGGCTGAGCCTGCCCTACGATTTCTCGGAGCTGGGACTGCCGGAGGGACATGGCTCCTACCACTGTCCCGACGAATCCTATTCTGTGTCGCTGATGCTCAAGGGGCTGGAGATTTACGTTCTGTCGTTGTTGGAACTGGACAAACGCATTTAACGGCTATCCCACATCATAGGGGGAGGCGACAGCTTTGTTGGACAAAAGTGTAGAGTTCATCGATGTTTTGATGCACCGGAAGGCGGGGACGCCCTTCAAGCGATATCCGTTGCCGGAGGGGTACGCCTTCCGGCTGTTCTCCCCCGGGGATGAGGCGGCCTGGGCGGCCATTGAAACCTCGGTGCTGGAGTTTGAAAACGACATCAACGCCCTGCTCTACTTCCAGCGGGAGCGGATGCCCTATGTGGAGGAACTGGTGCGCCGCTGCCTGTTCATCGAGAATGCCTCCGGCGAGAAGGTGGCCACCGCCAGCGCCTGGTGGGATTACACCGGCATGCGGCGAGACCCCTGGCTCCACTGGGTGGCAGTCAAGCCCGGCGAGCAGGGAAAGGGGCTGGGCAAGGCCATTGTCGGCGAAGCCCTGTACCTGATTACCCAAATCGAGGGGGACAGGGATGTGTACCTTCACACCCAAACCTGGAGCCACAAGGCGGTGGAATTGTACGAGAAGGCCGGTTTTGCCGTTTCGTGGGAGCCCTGGCTGGGACAATACCGCAATGATCGCTGTCTGGAGGCCGTGACGCTGCTGAACAGCCTGCGGCGCATTCATGGGCGGCCGAAAATGGGGGAGAAAAATGAATAACCGCGAACAGGAGCAGCATGCCATCGACCGCGACCGGATTCTTGCCCGAATGGCGGATGGTTTTCGCGATGACAAGCGGGTCAACGCCTGCTGGGTGGAGGGCTCCATCGGGCTGGGCATCGACGACTGCTACGCCGACATTGACCTGTGGCTGGACGTGGACGACGGCCATGAGCAGGCGGTAATGGACGACGCGGTGGCCATGCTGTCCCAGCTGGGACAGCCCGACTTTTTGCGCCGGGAGGATCACCCCCACCCCAAGATTTTTCAGACCAATCTGCACATTGCGGGCATGTCCCCCTATCTTCTGGTGGAGATCTGCATCCAGAGCCGCAGCCGCGGGTCGGAGGGGTGCACCTTTGTAGAGGGGGACGTGGCGGAGCTGCCCAAGGTGCTGTTTGACAAATGCGGCGTTGTGTCCATCATCCCGCCGCCCCCGCCGGACAAGGAGAGGCTGACCCGGGTATACCGGGATGTAACGGAGTTGTGGAGCCAGCGGGCCAAGGTGGTCAAGTACCTCCATCGCGGGCTGTATCTGGAGGCGTATGCCTACTATGGCCGCTATGTGCGGGAGCAGCTGGTGACACTGGCCCGGCTTGTGTACACGCCCCGCCACTGGGACTACGGCCTTGTCCACATCAGCCACCATTTGCCGGCGACGCTGGTGCGGGATTTGGAGCCGCTGTATCAGATTGCCAACCTGGACGACATTGAGCTGGCGCTGGTCCAGGCCGACCGGCTCTTTGAGCGGCTGGACAGGGAGGCAAAGGGACGATATGCATTCTTGACTGAGTCAAAGGGAGAGAGCGCACAATGATAGAGCGAGCAAGCTTGCCGCCGCTGCATCAGACAGGGACAGTCCCGCTGGAGACGGAACGGCTGGTGCTGCGCCGCATTCGGGTGGAGGATGCGCCGGCCATGTACCAGGGTTGGGCGACCGACCCGGAGGTAACCCGCCACATGCCGTGGGATCTCCACGAATCGGTGGAGGCCACAGCGGAGCTTCTCACAGGCTGGGTAAAGGAATACGAGAAGGACGAGTATTACCACTGGGTGCTGGAGTACAAAGAAACCGGCGATATCATCGGGACACTGGGCGTTCATAATATGGACGGCAAAAACCGTCAGTGCGAGGTGGGGTACTGCATCGCCCGGGATTACTGGCGCAGGGGGATTGTTCCGGAGGCGCTGCATGCGGTGTTGGATCACCTCTTTGGCGTGGTGGGCATGGTGCGGGTATATGCGAAGCACAGCGAGGAAAATCCCGCATCCGGCCGGGTGATGGAAAAGTGCGGCATGAAGCCGGAGGGCATACTCCGCGCCGCCATGCAAAATCGGAAGGGTCAGTTTGTGAATCTGGCACTTCGCTCCATTCTTCGCCCGGAATGGGACATGCTGAAACGTGAATAGGTGAAAAACCGCACCACATTATATCTTACA
>JAJDGX010000121.1 GCA_030265885.1 Ruminococcaceae bacterium OttesenSCG-928-L11
ACCTTGATTTCGGGGTAGTATTCCAGGTAGGCCTTGCCCAGAATCCGGCTCCGCTCGATATAGGGGTTGTCCCAATACCGGGAATCATAGGAGTGATTCCGGTTGTCGCCCAGCATAAAATAATGATCCTCCGGCACCTGAAAGGGCCCGTAATCCCCGGAGGGAATGTCCCGGATAAACGGCTCTGTCAAAGGCTTTTCCGCGTCATTGATGTACACTTTTCCCGCCCGAATCTCCACCGTTTCTTCCGGCAGGCCGATGATGCGCTTGAAAAAGCGCTTTTCCTCGCCCCCATCGCTGAGCATAAAGGCCACAATGTCAAAGCGCTCCGGCTCCCGGGACAGGTAGGCCAGCCGACTGCCAAACACCCGGCTGCCTGTCATCACGGTATTCTCCATGGAGCCGCTGGTGACAGAGGCATTGACGATAATAAAGTTGTTGATAAACAGCGCCACCGCCATTGCCGTGGCAAGGTGTACGCCCCACTCCAGAGCCGTTCGTTTTATACTTTTGCCCTTTGGTTGTTCCCGCTGATCCTTCACTGTGCGACACTCCATTTCCGCCAGAGCCTGCTCGATTTTTTGTGTGCATTGTCCCCATCGGGCGTCAAACGCCCTCCGGCCCTGCCGATTCCATCGTCATTATCTGAAACTGCTCGCCTGTGCCGCCGTGAACCAAAACGGCCCCTTCCCGGAAGCCTGCCCGGCGATACACCTTGATGGCCCGCCGGTTGAAGGATGCCACCGTCAGCCGCCATGTCTTTGCATGGAACGCTTGCCGCCCAAAGGCCAGGCCATCCAGCAGAAACCGGTATCCCAGCCCCTTGCCGCACAAATCGGGGCGCATTCCCAGCCCAATGTCCAGGTACCCGTCGGGGTAAGCGGCTGCATCTGTCGTGGGAATGACAGCGGCCTGACCATAGCAATAGTATCCGACCAGCGCACCGTCCGGCCCAAAGGCCGCGTAATAGGCGCCGCTCATCAGCTCGTCGCGGCCGCCATCCTCCTCCCCGAAATCGTAGAGGCTGTAAATCCCATCGTACCGCCACCCAAGAATCTGCCCGGCGGAGGCTGCCTCCATAGGCGCTATGCGATAGACACTCTCCATGCTACACCTTCCGCACAAAGCTTTCTCTGCACTTGGTGCAGGTGATTTGAATTTTTCCTTTTCCCCTCGGCACCCGCAGCCGGGTGCCACATTGGGGGCACTTCAGATACCGGTGGGTTTTCCGCTCCTTGCCCATCTTTACCCGCAGCTGCCACCAGGCGGCTATCTTCTGCAGGGCTCCCACAAACTTCCAGTTCTCGCTGCGCCGTTTGTTGATGTCCTTTGACATTACGCGATACACCGCATATATCACACACAGCAGATACAAAAAGGATATGGGCGCAACCCCACTGATCCCCGCCGCCAGCAAAAACACAAGCCCTGCAAGCAGCACCGCCGCTGTCAGCTGGTCAAAGCCGTTGCGGCCGTCCAGCAGCTGTCTGAGTCGATTCAACGCATCATCTCCATATGGAATATATTGTATAATGGAACATTGTATACCTCTCGAGGCCCACTGTCAAATCTCCCCCGGATGTCGGCTAAAAGAACCGGTTCAGCTCGTCCATTTCGTCCGAAATCCGCTTCATAAACCGCAGCATGGCAGGCTCCCTGGCCAGCAGGGAAAACGCCGCCCCCACCGCCTTTACAAAGGCGGGATCGAGAAATTCGCCCGTCGCCAGCGGGCACATCCGTCTGCTTCTCGGATCCGGGACTGCCCGCACCCGGCCGGAGGGCAACACCTGCGGCCCCAGGGGAAACACACGGCACGCCAGCGGACGCAGCTCCCGGTCGCAGGTACCAGCGCATCCCACAAACCACGCACGTCCGCCCATATAATCGATGCGAGATACCTCAAACCCACGCTTTCCCGCCAGCAGAAGCTGCTCCCCGGGGAACAGCAGCATCCCCACCTCGTCGCCGCCCTGGCAGCAGGCGGTTTCGCACAGCTGCCCGCAATCCACCGGCAGCGGCGTGGCGTCCCCTATTACGCGATAGGCCTGCTCCAGCAGGCGTCCCAAATATCCAGGCATGATATCGTCCTTTCCGTTCTCCGCACTCACATGAAAAATATGGAAGAAAAAAATCCGAATGATTCAGTTTCAGGCAGGATATACTAACAAAGCAGCCAGCCGGATATTTCCAACCGGCAGAGTGCTTTGCTTTCCTCTTATACTTTTATCTCTATCTTAACTTCTTTTGCGAATGGCCGTCGCCGGCCTCTCCCGGCGGCGGCCCCTTTTTTGTGGGGGAAACTGCGCACCGAGGGTTCTCTTCCAGTATACCACGGTGCCTGCCGAAATCCAAGCGCATCATCCTCCGCTGGATGTAATCGATTTCGAAGCCCCCTTTCCTCCTCCCTGTGAAAAAGATTACATCCCGCAATCCCCCTTGTCTCTTTTCACCATAAATTTTCACATCTCTTTAGCTGATATGATGATTTCACATCAAAAAACCATTGTTTTTTCGCAAAAACTATTGCAGAAGCCGGGCAAAGGTGCTATAATGGAAGCCGTGACAATGTAATCGTTTACAAGTGCAACAATTCCACCGCTTTTCCTACCAATCATCAAACAACAGTGGGGTGATGCTCATCGCAACGATAAAGGAAGTCGCCAAGGCCGCAGGCGTATCCGTCGCCACCGTGTCCCGTGTGCTGAACAACGACCGCAAGGTGGCCGACCGCACCCGCGTATCGGTGGAGGACGCCATCCAGCGGCTGAATTACCGCCCCAATCTGCTGGGCCGCAACCTGCGCCTGCAGCAAACCCGGATGATTCTCGTCATCCTCAGCAGCATCTCCAACAACTTTCACGCCAAGATCATCCGCAGCATCGAAAACGAGGGCAGGCTCCACGGCTACAACATCATGCTCTGCGCCACTCACGACGACCGCAAGATCGAGGCCGCCTATCTGGAGCTGCTGAAAAATAAAATGGCCGACGGCATCATCTTCCTCTCCACCACCCTCACCGCCCTGGAGATGAAGGAGCTGGGCCGGGATTACCCCATCATCCAGTGCGGCGAATACTACGAGGGCATCGATGTGCCCATCGTCTCGGTGGACAACGAGATGGCCGCCTTCACGGCGGTGTCTCACCTGGCCGCCATCGGGCGCAAGCGGATTGCCCACATCACCGTCTCCAACGACATCATCAGCACCCGCCTCCGGCTGTCCGGCTATATGCGGGCTCTCAAGGAGAACAACCTCCCCTATTCCGAGCACCTGGTGGCCTATGCCCGCTATGGCTATGGCAGCGCCTACGCCGCCATGGAAAATCTGCTGAGCCACGACACAAAGCCCGACGCGGTGTTTGCCATTTCCGACCGCATGGCTGCAGGCGCCATCAAATGCACCATCGACAAGGGCCTGCAGGTTCCCGGAGACATTGCGGTGGCAGGCTTTGACAACACCGACATCACGCCTATCTACAACCCCAGCATCACCACCATGTCCCAGTCGGAACAGGACATGGGCGCGGCGGCCATGCGCATTCTGGTAGAGCGCATCGGCGGCAGCGAGGAAATCCCCTTCCGGTTTTTCAAATATTCTCTCATCGTCAGGGATTCAACGGATCCTACTCATACAGAACAGTGACGTCAATCACCACGACCATAAAAAAAGGAGCGATCGGACATGGAACAGAAAATCAGAGTCGGTATTGTTGGCTGCGGCGGCATTGCCAATCAAAAGCACATGCCCTCCCTCAAGGAGCTGCCGGATGTGGAAATGGCCGCATTTTGCGATATCATTGAGGACAGAGCCGTCAAGGCCGCCAAGGAATACGGCGGCGAGAACGCCATTGTCTGCACCGACTACAAGCAGCTGATTGCAGACCCCACCATCGACGTCATCCATGTGCTGACGCCCAACAAGGATCACTGCCAGATCACCGTGGACGCCCTGGAGGGCGGCAAGCATGTCATGTGTGAAAAACCCATGGCCAAAACCTATGCCGACGCCAAAAAGATGCTGGACGCCGCCAAAAAGACCGGCAAAAAGCTGACCATCGGCTACCAGAGCCGTTACCGTCAGGATGCCCTCTATCTCAAGCGCGTCTGCGAAAACGGCGACCTGGGCGAGATTTACTTTGCCAAGGCCCACGCCATCCGCCGCCGGGCCGTCCCCACATGGGGCGTGTTCCTGGATGAAGAGAAACAGGGCGGCGGCCCCCTCATCGACATCGGCACCCACGCCCTCGACCTGACCCTGTGGATGATGGACAACTACAAGCCCAAGACCGTTATGGGCAGCGTCTACAAAAAGCTGGGCGCCAACGGGGATTGCGGCAACGCCTTCGGCCCCTGGGATCCCAAGGAGTTTAACGTGGAGGATTCCGCCTTTGGCTTTATCACCATGGAAAACGGCGCCACCATCATTCTGGAATCCGCCTGGGCGCTGAACACCCTGGACATCGACGAAGCCAAAACCTCTCTGAGCGGCACCAAGGCCGGCGCCGACATGCGGGACGGCCTGCGCATCAACGGCGACCGCTACGGCAAGCTGTACATCGACAAACTGGATCTGGAAACCCGCGGCGTAGCCTTCTTTACCGGCCAGAGCCAGGAGCCCTCCGTGCTGGAAGCCCGCGCCTTCTACGACGCCATCAAAAACGACACCGAGGTCAACACCAAGCCCGAGCAGGCCATTGTCGTCACCCAGATTCTGGAGGCCATCTACGAATCCGCCAAAACCGGCAAGCCCATCCAGTTCTAATCAGCCCACCATCACCAGGGAGGCGCAACCGTGAAAATCGATAACAACAGCATCGAGTTGGAAGCCATCGCAATGCTCCGCCAGGGAAACGACGAGCGGGGCCACCAGCTGGAGGACGAGTTCATTCGCCAGTTCCATGAAAGCAAGCGAAACGGCGAGGATCACTGCTCCTGCCAGGTCGCCACCTGCAAGCACCACGGCCATTGCATGGACTGCGTTGCCATCCATCGGGCCCACCGGGATCATCTCCCCAACTGCTTCCACGACATGGTAAACGAAAAATACCGCGACCTGCTCGCACTTACAGAAAGTACATTGAAGCCATTTGGTGAGTAATATTTTTACAGGAGGATTGCATATATGAAGCTCAGTGTTTTGACCGTCCCACTTTACAGCATGAACGCCGAAGATGCGTTCAAATACCTCAGCAGCCTCGGCGTGCAGGCATTGGAAATCGGAACCGGCGGTTCCCCCGGTAACACCCACCTCAACGCCCAGGATTTCCTGGCAAACCCCTCCAAGATTGACGCCTACATGGAGATGCTGGCCAAGTACAACCTGGAAATCAGCGCCCTCAGCGTCCACTCCAACCATGTGCATCCCAACAAGGAAATCCGGGATCTTGCCCACAAGGAGTTCATCGACACCTGTAAGCTGGCCCAGAAAATGGGCGTCAGCACCGTTGTCACCTTCTCCGGCTGCCCCGGCGACCATCCCGGTGCCAAATATCCCAACTGGGTCACCTGCTCCTGGCCCACCGACTACCTCGAAATCCTCAAATACCAGTGGGAGGATGAGCTTGTCCCCTACTGGAAGGGCGCAACCAAGGAAGCCGCGGAATACGGCATCAACAAGATTGCTCTGGAGCTTCATCCCGGCTTTGCCGTTTACAACACCAGCTCCCTGCTCCGCCTGCGCAGCGAAGTCGGCGACGCCATCGGCGCCAACTTTGACCCCAGCCATCTCTTCTGGCAGGGCATCAACCCCGTGGAGGCCATCAAGCAGCTGAAGGGTGCCATCTACCACTTCCACGCCAAGGACACCAAGCTGGATGCCCACAATGTGGAGGTCAACGGCGTGCTGGATACCGGCAGCTACGGCGATGTGCTGGGCCGCTCCTGGCTGTTCCGCACCGTCGGCTACGGCCACGACTACGCCACCTGGAAGGAGATCATCTCCACCCTGCGGGCAGTCGGCTACGACGGCGCCATCAGCATCGAGCACGAGGACGCCCTCATGTCCGTCAAGGAAGGCCTGGAAAGCGCCATCAAGTTCCTGCAGAATGTTCTGTTCTTTGACAAACCCGCCGAGATGTGGTGGGCCTGATAGCCGAGTCATCGGCAGCTGATTTGCTTTCATACGGGGCGGGCAGTCTTTGGGGATGATTCCCCAAGGCTCCCCTTTCCCGGCTTAAAGCAGTACATCCCGCCACAAGACAGCGGATATCTTTTTGATTTGGGAAAGGGGTACTACAACCATGAGCGCACCTATTAAAATGGCCATTTTGGGCTACGGCGGCCAGGGCAACTGGCACGGCAAAACCCTGAAAACCATCCCCGAGACCGTGGAAGTCATCGGTACTTACGACATCAAGGAAAACCGGCAGGAAGCCGCCCGGGAACTGGGCTACACCCCCTATAATTCCTTCGAGGATCTGCTGGCCGACAAGGATCTGGAGCTTGTCACCGTGGCAACTCCCAACGACCTCCACAAGGATCAGGTCATCACCCTGCTCAACGCCGGCAAAAACGTCATCTGCGAAAAGCCCGTTACCATGACATTGGCCGACCTGGACGAGATGATCGCCGCCGCCAACAAGGCCGGAAAGCTTTTCACCGTTCACCAAAACCGCCGCTGGGACGAGGACTTCCTCATCGTCAAAAAGATGCTGGAGGACAACACCCTGGGCGACGCGTTCCTGGCCGAATCCCGGGTACACGGCTCCCGCGGTATCCCCAGCGACTGGCGCAACCGCAAGGAATGCGGCGGCGGCATGGTACTGGACTGGGGCGTTCATCTGTTTGACCAGATGCTCATGATGGTTCCCGGCCGCAAAATCACATCCGTCTTTACCGAGTTGACCTACATCACCAACGAAAACTGCGACGACGGCTTCCGCACCATCCTCACCTTCGAGGACGGCTTCCGCGCCCTGGTCGAGGTTGGCACCAGCAACTTCATCTCCCTGCCCCGCTGGTATGTCATGGGTGAAAACGGCACCGCCATCATCGAAAACTTCCACCTGGACGGCAAAATCACCATGATCTCCAACTGGGAAACTCGGGAGAAAACCGACGCCATCACCGACTGGACTGAGAAGGACGCCAAGCCCATCGTCACCGGCGCCGGCCTCACCAAGACCATGGCTCCCCGCACCCCCGACACCATCAAGGAATATCCCCTGCCCCGCGTGGAGTGCGATGTGCGGGATTACTACCGCAACATCCAGAAGGTCATCCGCGATGGCGCAGAGCCCCTTGTCACCCATGAGCAGATGCGCCGCGTCGTAATGCTGATGGAGGCTGTGTTCGAATCCGGCGAGAAAAACGAAGTCATCAAACGCATTATCTAATTGGATCCGTTGCAATAATAGAACGCGTGAGCCTGGGAGGAATCCTGGCTCACGCGTTTTCTTTTGCTGTGATAAATATGGTTTGCTTTGGGCCTGATGAATAGCACCTTCGTCGTTGGCTATAGTTGCCACACAGCCTTGTCGCGAGGGGCAATGTGTCTGCCTC
>JAJDGX010000122.1 GCA_030265885.1 Ruminococcaceae bacterium OttesenSCG-928-L11
GGCAGGCTGGCAAAGCCGACCTCCAAATCCTGGTCGGAGGGGATGTAGTCGGTCATGGTACCCTCGATATAGGAGGTATAAGCCGCCATATCAAAGTAACCGGTGCCGGTCAGGCCAAACAGGATGGTCTTGGCCTCGCCGGTTTCCTTGCAGCGCTTGGCTTCGTCGATGGCGGCGCAAATGGCGTGGGCCGATTCCGGCGCAGGCAGGATGGTCTCGTACTTGGCGAAATAGGTGGCGGCATCAAACACCCGAGTCTGCTCGTAGGAGGCAGCCCGCATGTAGCCGTCGTGGTACAGCTTGGACACAATGGGGGACATACCGTGGTACCGCAGCCCGCCGGAGTGGTTGGGGGAGGGCATAAAGCCGCAGCCCAGGGTATACATCTTGGCCAGGGGAGTCACCTTGCCTGTGTCGCAGAAGTCATAGGCGTATTTGCCCCGGGTCAGGCTGGGGCAGGAGGCCGGCTCCACCGCCAGAATATCCACATTGGATTTGCCTGTCAGCTTATCCCGCATAAAGGGGGCGATGAGACCGCCCAGGTTGGAGCCACCGCCGGCACATCCAATGATGAGATCCGGGTACTCCTCCAGCATCTCCATAGCGGTGTAGGTCTCCAGGCCGATGATGGACTGGTGCAGCAGCACCTGATTGAGCACCGAACCCAGTACATACCGGTACCCGTCGGAGCCCACCGCCCGCTCTACCGCCTCGGAGATGGCGCAGCCCAGGCTGCCGCCGGTGCCGGGGTTTTCGGCCAGAATTTTTCGGCCTACCTCGGTGGTGTTGCTGGGGCTGGGGATAACCTCCGCGCCGAAGGTCTGGATAATGGCCTTGCGATACGGTTTTTGCTGGGCCGACGCCTTGACCATGTACACCGTAAGGGGCAGGTCAAAGTAGGCGCAGGCCTCGGACAGAGCGGTGCCCCACTGGCCCGCACCGGTCTCGGTGGTAAGCCCTGTCAGCCCCTGCTGCCGGGCGTAATAGGCCTGGGCAATGGCGGAGTTCAGCTTGTGGCTGCCGGAGGTGTTGTTGCCCTCAAATTTATAGTAAATCTTGGCCGGGGTACCCAGCCGCTTCTCCAGATTATATGCCCTGCACAGGGGGGAAGGCCGGTAAATCTTGTACATTTCCCGCACTTCCTCGGGGATATCGATGTAGCGGGTGGTGGCGTCCATTTCCTGGTTGGCCAGTTCCCGGCAAAAGATGGGGTACAGGTCGCTGGCGGCCATGGGCTGCCCGTTGGCCGGGTTGAGGAAGGGGGCGTGATCCTCCTTCATATCGGCCCGCAGGTTGTACCACTGGGTCGGCAGCCTGTCCTCGGGAAGTGTCAGCCGGTAGGGGATGCTCTTTGCCATGATTGGTTCCTCCTTCAATATGGTGCCGGCCATGGGGGGAGCCGCCGACGAAAAAATCGTGGGTCTCGCATCGATTTTCGCGGGGACGCCGTTGCCGGACAGTGGTGGGGGCGGCTGCCGGCCCGCCCTGCCTGTTATTTTTTTATCAACCTGATTTTTTGCGCAAAAAAAGCCTTTGCCGCCAGTTTTTCTGAATAAAACTGGGACAAAAGCCATCAGCTTCTGCGGTGCCACCCAAATTGATCCGCCGATTTTCGGCCAGATCCCCTTTGCCCTGTACCGACATACAGGCTCCCATGATAACGGGTGGAGTTTCCCGTCGGGCACTACTCCGCTGGAAATTTTCCGCGTTTCGTCCCGCCCTCGCGAGTCCATTCGCTATGGTTCCACCTGCCGGTTCCCACCAAACCCGGCTCTCTGAAAGGCTTCGGCCATACCTACTCTTCTCGTTCAACGGTTTTGCCGCATCTGCATGCAGACACGTTTGAGTTTGACCGGATTATACACCATGGAAAGCCGGTTGTCAAGGCCTCTGCCTGATATTTTTGCACAGGATCCACAGAATTTTTGGCAAAAGCCAGGGAAAGATTTCCGCCCCATTCATGGAATGCCGCCGATGCTGTGATATAATAGCCGCAAGGACGGCGTCTATTATATAGATTGAAACGGCCCGCCTATCGGCGATGGCCAATTCCGGCGCTTCACTGCGTTCATGCGCCAAAATGACCGTAAGGGCACCGCTTACTAAATGCATTGAGGTGGCCCAAAAGCCCCGTACGAAAGCGAAATCGAGTGAACAGGCGGGTATCCAGGCATACAAACCATGCATATCCTATATCCATAGATCGATATTGAGTAAGGAGGAAACTTCTGCCCGGAGAAGCGGGGCGGAAGAGGAGGAACTATGAAACGAAGCATGTGTACAGGGCTGCGGAAGGGCACCGGGTGGAAGGCCGCTCTGCTGGCTGTTTTGCTGGCAGTGACTGTGGGGGTCTTGGCCTCCTGCGGGAAAACGGAGCCGGAGGATCCCGTTATCGACGAGAGCATTGAACTGCGGGCTGTTGATGTGGGGGACAACCGGATCAGCCTGCTGAGCGACTTTACCCTGACCGGTGTGGAGGAACTGACACCGGCGCAGGTGGAGGAGCGGCTGCGGTTTGACCCGGTGCAGGATTACACGGTGGAACAGGCGGAGGACGGCAGCTTTCGCATTGCCACATTTCGCCCCCTGCCCCCGGATAAAAACCTGAAGGCCGCCTACACCGACGAGGAGGGGACTGTCCGGGCCCGCTGGGAGTTCCGCACGGAGGGCAGCTTTCAGGTGGGCGGTGTGTTCCCCGCCGCCGGGGCAACGGATGTGCCCACCTACAGTGCGGTGGAAATCACCCTCTCCCACACCGACATCGACGAGGGAATGCTGGAGGAATGCGTCACCCTGTCGCCGGCTGTCAAGGGAAACTGCTTTATGATGGGCTCCACGGGGGTGTTTACCGCCTATGACCGGGATTTGCCCGCCAACACCACCATTACGGTTACCGTATCCGGCAAGCTGGCCCGCAAAAACGGGGAAACGCTCCGGGAGGATACCACCTTCTCCTTTACCACCGGCGACGTCGACGAAAACGCCTACACCTTCAACTATGGAGATCACGTGACGCTCAATGTGCTGCCGGGGGACGACATCCTCTTCCCGCTGTATGTGGGGCGGGAGATGGAGGCGGCGGCGGTTACCACAACCGTGTACCAATACCCCGACGGGGCCGCCTATCAGGAGGCGCTGCGCGCCTACCGGGATGTGCAGGTGGAGAGCAACACCCGGGTTCGCTATCGGGGGGAGGATACCCGCAAGTGGCAGGCCGACATCACGGGGCTGCCGCAGGTGTATACCTTTGAGACAGCCCTGCAATATGTGGACAACAGCCGTTGGGAGAGGTACGTGGTCTTTCCCGAGGGGTTGGAGGCCGGGTGGTATGTGGCCCGCATGGAGGCGGAGCCACAGCCCGGTGTGAAGGTGACCACCAACAAGCTGATACAGGTCAGCGATTTATCGGTGTACTATGCCCAGTCCCGCAGCAGGGGCGAGGAGGACAGCCCCAACCAGCTGCTGGCCTGGATTCACGACACCGCCGACGGCAGTGCGGTGGAAAATGCACAGGTATCCGTGTCCGCCTCCAACTACAGCGCCCGTGAGTACACGGACAGCCAGGGTCTTGCCATGCTGACGGGCCTGGTGCTGCCGGTCAACCGGGGCGGCTACGACAGCGACGAGGAGTGGGAGCCCTCGGTAATGGGCATCCTGACCGTGCGGGACGGGGACAAGGTATTCCACGACATGTACGGCCAGCACTATTTCGATGCGGTGTCGGTGCAGCGCGAGTGCATGGCCTACCTGTTCAGTGACCGGCCGGTGTATCGCCACACCGACACGGCGAAGGTGTGGGGCTTTGTGCGCCCCCGTCAGGCAGGGGGAACGCTGCCGCAAAACCTGCGCCTGGTGGCCACAGAGATGGAGCTGGATCAGCCGGTCACTCTGGCGGAGGACGGCACATTTGTCATGGAGGTGCCCATAGAGCGGGCTGCGTCCGACTATGTTTCCTTTTCCCTGCAGAGCGACGACGTCTACCTGGCCAGCCTGTATCTGCGGCTGGAGGACTATACCAAGCCGGAGTATGTGACCGATGCGGTGCTGGATAAAGTGATATACACCGAATGGGATGACCCGGAAATCCCCATCCGGTTTAGCGCCCAATACTATGAGGGTACCCCCGCCCGCAGCTACAAGGCGGAGGTGCGCAGCGACAACGACTACAATGCCTACAGCTTTTACCCGGTTCCGTTGACCACCGACGAAAACGGGGCGGCGGAGGTTGTCATCAAGCCCTATGAGCGGGATGAGACCTCCTGGTTTCCCCTGACGCTCAGCTATGGGATCTACAGCACCGAGGCCCTGAACACGGCCCAGGTGCACGGGGGAGATTTCTGCTACATGCCCCGGGACACCATGGTGCAGATGTTTGACGGAGACACCGAGGGCACGGTGCGGGTGGAGACCAACCGGGTGGATGTATCCGGCATAACCGCGCTGGAGGAGACCTATTCCTACGAGAATCTGCGGGGGCAGCCTGCGGATGTAAGCTTCACCTATGAAATTCACAAGAACTGGTTTGAGAAAATACCCAACGGCGAGCGGTACGACCCGGTGAGCAAGAAATCGGTGACTGCCTACGACTACGAATACCGGGAGGCTCTGGTGGAAACCCGCCAGGGCAAAACCGTCGGCGGCAAGGCGGAACTGACGGGGTTGCCTGTCACCGACGGGGACACCTCCTACTATGTCATCGTTCGATTCCAGGACAGCCGGGGCAAGCCGGTTTTCGATACCCATACCTACAGCACCAGCTACCGCAGCCCGTGGCAAAGGGAATCCCGGTACCGCTTTTCCAAGCAGGAGACCACCGGCCGGCTGGGGAAGGAATCCTACCGCAGCGACTATGTCGGCTATGAGTTCGCCGACAACGAGGCGGTGACTCTGGTGCTGACAAAGGACGGACAGCCGGTCTCCGATGCCTCCGCCCGGATTTTGTACTGTGTTGCCCAGGATACCCTTCTGCACTATGAAACGGTGAACGGCACGGCCTTTACCCTGCCCTTTGAGGAGGCGCTGGTGCCCAACTACGGCGTCATAGGGGCGTACTTCGACGGCCGGAACATCCGGGCTGCCCAGCTGACGGCCATGAACTTCGACCCGGCCTCCCGGGAACTGGAAATCGACATTGAGCCGGGGCAGGAAAGCTATGACCCGGGACAGGAGGCGGAGATTGCCGTAACCGTGCGCAACAAAGCCACAGGGGAGCCTGTTCCGGACACAAAGGTGCTGGCCGCCGTGGTGGATGAGGCTGTGTTTGCCATACAGGAGCAGACCGTCAATGTGCTGAGCGCCATGTACAGCCCGGTGAACTTCAACTTTGTACACCAGTACACCTCCATGGAAGCCGAGGCGGATATGGGCGGCGGAAAGGGCGGCGGCGGCCCGGGAGGCTTTGCTATTCGCAGGGAGTTTGAGGACACTGCCGGGTTTGAGGAACTGGTGACCGACGGCTCCGGCCGGGCGGCTATGACTGTGAAGATGCCGGATAACCTGACCTCGTGGCGGGTGACAGCCATTGCCCTCTCCCCGGAAAATGAGGCGGGGAATACCAGGGGCAACTACACGGTAAGCAAGGATTTCTTTGTCAGCCCCGTTGTGCCGGTGCGGCTGGTGGAGGGCGACGACTTTGTGATAACGGCCCACAGCGCCGGCCGACAGGTTGCCTCCGGCGACACGGTGACCTATACCGCTTACATCGAGGGGGTGGACAGGGAATTCACGGCGGAGGGGAAGACCGGGGACTTTACGCCGCTGTATCCCGGGGAGCTGGCCGCAGGCACCCATCATGTGGTGGTGACCGGCGAGTGGAACGGCCAAAGGGACGCGGTGTCTCTGCCGGTGGAGGTAGTGAAAAGCGGGGTCAACATCACTGTCAACGCCATACTGGATCTCAACGATGTGAAGGCGGTGAAATCCACGACCTATCCCGTCACGCTGGGATTTTTTGACCGGGCCCACGAGTTCCCCGCCCGGATCTTCTCGTACCTGGACAATGCCTCCCAGGGGGCAAGGCTGGATCAAAAGGTGGCCCGCCGCTATGTGATGGATCGCAAGCAGGCTGGCGGCGCCGACGCGGATCAGCTGGATTTGGATATCCTGAATGAGTATTTCCACGAGTATATGCCGAGAGGCGATGTGTACGCCCCCTTCCCCTATGGCGAGGCGGATCCGGTGCTCAGCGCCAAGGTGCTGCTGGCGTATCCCGAGGTGTATATGGGCTATGTGGATTATTCGCTGGAAACCCTGGCGGATCAGGTGGCGGATCCCGCCCATCGGGCAGCCTATTATGTGATGCTGACCGAGTTCCACCAGGGGGAGCAGGTAACCCAAATACTGGAGCAGGAACTGGCAAGCTCCATGTACAGCCTGCAGGACAGAATGCTGCTGGCAGCCGCCATAGCCCGCTCCGGCGATACGGACAGGGCCCGGAATCGGTTCCATGAGCTTGTCAACCCGGTGAAGGCAGTCCGGCGGGACGCCAACAACAACAGCGTGGCCTGCATCGAGAAGGACGGCGAGGCGGACGCGGCCGATACGGCCACCGCCTTGATGGTTGGCACCCTGCTGGGGCTGGATATGCAGGAATATGCCCGGTATGTGCTGGATTACAGCCTCTCCCGGGAGGTGTACCTGCTGGAGCTGCTGATGTATCATCGCTCCATTCCGGAGCCGGAGTCGGTATCCAGCGTAAGCTTTACCCGCAACGGCAAGGAGGAGACGGTGGAGCTGTCCGGCGGAGTCACCTACCGCAGCTTCTCCCGGGTGGATTTGGAGAACGCCGGGTTCCGGATAAACGGGCAGGTGTGGGCCATTGCCCAGTATACCTCCGGGCTGGACGATGCCATGGACAGGAGCAACCGGATGCTGATCGTGGAAAAGACCATTGCACCGGTCAACGGCGGCGCCTTCCGCCAGGGGGATCTGGCCAAGGTGACACTGTCGTACCGTGTGCCCGCCGATCTGGTGCTGCAGCCCTATGAGAACATCCAGCTGCAGGATTACATCCCCACCGGTATGCGCTTTGACCGCATGGAGGCCTCCGACGACTGGTATATGCGCACCCGCAATGACCAGAAGGTGGTGTTCAGCGGTGCGGTGGGGCGCTCGAACACGGTGGTGTACTATGTGCGCTGTGTGGCCCCCGGTGCCTATGTGGGGGAAAGCGCTTTTGCCTCCCTTGCCAGTGGAAGTGCCTGGGGTGCTTCGGATCGGTTTGGGGTGACGATTGAATAATTGATAGGAGTTTGGGAAGGGACTGGCTGGTGGCTGGTCTCTTCTTTTTTTTGGGGGCAATGTGCCCGAACACAGTTTGGATAACGTGGTTTATCTTGCTCCGAGGGGCAAAGTACCTAAACACGGTTCGGATAGAATGGCT
>JAJDGX010000123.1 GCA_030265885.1 Ruminococcaceae bacterium OttesenSCG-928-L11
GAGGCTGTGGACGCCGGCCGGGAACCGGCAGTGGACTGGGCGGAGGACGCCTGCCCGCCCGAGGATCCACACCCCGTTACGGAGAGGACAAGAGCCGCGGCCAGGGCGATTCCCGCCATTTTACGAAACAGACTTGTCTTTGTGTGGCTCATTCAAATATACCCACCTTTCACCTACCTGTTTAAGGAGGAGGTCATCCGCATTGTGCGGGAAAACTACATGAACTACGATCTCAACGTCAGCTTCATCGCCGATGCCCTGAACAAAAATCTGGACTATGTCTCCCGCACCTTTAAAAAGACGACAAAAATCGGCCTGCTGGATTACATCCACCTGACCCGCATCGCCCGGGCCAAGGAGCTTCTGACCGAAAAAAGAAATATGACGGTTCTTCAAATATCGTCGATTGTGGGATATCTCAACTGCGATTCCTTCATCCGCACCTTTAAGCAAAAGGAGGGAATGACCCCGGGAAAATACCGGGAAACCCACACGTAGGGGCCTGTTTTTTGCCCACCGCTTCAATAACAGGGGATGGGTCTAAAATTACTGATATACAAACGGAGCGCCATTCCTATATACTCGGGATACAGCATAACGCACTGTGCAAACGGTGCCAATATGCGTGGATACATCCGCATGGCAGCTGCCTATGTAGGTGTCGTCGTATTCGGATTTGCCCGTGTGCTCGATCATCACCGCCAAAAAGTCGGCCATCTCCGCCCGAAACTCCGCCAGATTGCCGCACTGCAAAATGCGCTGGCAAATGCGGGTCTCCTCCAGCAGGGCGTCCTTGCCGGGGATGTTCAGCATGTCGATTGCCTCCAGGGTATCCCGCAGCAGAGCGTGAAGCTGCAACCGCAGAATCTGGGGGTGCCACGCCTTGTCGCTGAGATAGGCGGCCACCATGGCGTCCAGGGTCTCGGCGGAGCGGGCAAAATCCCCCGCCCGCAGGCTGCCGGTAAACTGGGCCTCCTCCCGCACGCGAACCGGCGTCATCTGGGCGGTCCCGCTTTTCCGGTGGAAGTCGTCGTACAGCAAGAAGGATTTGTGCCCGGCAATGCCCAGATATTGCATGGCCTCCTCGGCCTCCCGGGTTGCGGCAGTCAGGCGGGAGACACCCCGGTGCACGGCGCTTGCCGCCCCATAGGTGTCGATGGAGTAGTTGTCCCGGATAAACTGCTGGGCGGTGGCCACTGCCTGGTGCAGGGCCGGGGCGTCCGGCAGACCGGAGTCATCGGTGGCCACCACCAGCAGCAGCCTCCCCTCATGGATGAGGCTGTCGACGGCGGCCGCCTCGCCCAGCATCTCCGTGTAGATGGTCTCGCAGATGGCGAGAGGCTGGAGCAGCTCCTCCCCCTCGCCGGAAAAGTCATAGAAAAAGGTGCCGCAGTCAATGGGCTCCACGTGAATGACGCGGAAGGGGCCGTCGGCGGCGGCAAGGCCGGTTTCCTCCGCCAGCCGGGCAATTCGATCCGGCTCCCCGTCGGGGCCGCACAGCAGCCGGGCCAGCTCGGAGCGCTTGCGCTGGGCCTGTTTTTGCCGTGCCCGCATATCCCGGGTGATTTTCTCGTCGGTGGCGTCCAGCAGGGCGGCCCGAATCTCCCAGTAGGGATCCTTTTTCCCGCCGGGCCCCGGCGGCTGAGAGGGTACCAGGCTCAGCAGCTGCTTGATGGGGTTGTAGTTGTGGGTGATGAAGTAGTGGGTCAGCAGGGTGCCCGCCAGAATGCACACCGACAAAATCACATAGGTCATGCGCTGCACATCCTCCAGCCGCCGGGTAAAGTAGCGCTCGGGGATGATGGAGATCAGGGTGAGAGGGGAGGAGTCGGCCTTTACATAGGAGATGATCATCTCCTGATCCCGGACAAAGCCCCTGTCCCCGGCAAAGGACAGGCTCTCGAAGTCGTGGGCCGAATACGCCCCGCCGCTGCCGGCCAGCAGCCGCCCCGATTCATCCAGCACACAGAGGACGGCGTTGGGGGGCGCCGCCTTGAACATCCACTCGTGGGACAGCTTGATGACCAGCATGGCGTCGGTGTTGCCCACCGGCAAAATAGGCATGGACTGCATATAGTAGAGATCCTGCTCCAGGGAATGCTGGGAGGACTGCCTGGCAATCAGCCGGCCGGCGGAGTATTCCTCCATAGGCTGCACCCAGTCCTCGTACCCAAGGTCGGTGCGCAGCTCGGCGAAGTAGTCGGCACCGGGCTTGGCCCCCTGCATGGTGATGATGCGCCCGCTTTTGTTCAGCCGCAGATAAATGTCGCTGATAAACGGGTTTGTCCCCGTGTAATAGGACAGTGCGCGGCTGATTTTCAGCATGGCCAGCACATCGGCGGGCCGAAAGGTCTCCTCGGTTTTGCCATACAGCAGGGGCAGCTCCTCGTTTTGCCACAGGTAGCTGGCAATGGCCCGGGAGCGGGCCAGATCCTCCTCAAAGGATTTTTTGAACTGGCTGACAGCGGCCAGGCGGGCGCTGTCGATTTCCTCGTTGAGAATGCGGGTGGAGATGTGGTGGTACATGGCAAATACCAGGAAAATGGGCAGGGTAAAAATTGCGACATAGGAGATTAGAAAATTGATAAAAACCTTGCGTGTGGCGCTCTTGCGCCCGGTTCGTTTTGTGTGGGCCACAGTGTTGCCCCCCTTTTGTGGTGGTCTGTGCCGTAAATGGGCTCGGTTTCCGTTTGTCGGTATCTCAAAACTGTCGATGCTCCAAAAATTGCGGATGGGGCCAAGGGGCGGTTCCGGGGTGAATCGGTAGATGAATCAAAAACGAACGGTTTCCCAAACGCCGGTTACCCCTTATACTGAAATCGTGCCAGATGGCGCTGCCGCCATCTATGGGATAACGCGGGCCGGTTGCCCCCACACCGGCGGAAAGAGGTGCAGCGTGAAAAAAGTGATCCAAAACATCCGGCGTCACCCCATGGTTCACATCATGGTGATTCCGGTTGTCGCCTACTACCTTATCTTTCACTATCTCCCCATGTACGGGGTGCTCATCGCCTTCCAGAACTTTGTCCCCTCCCGCAGCCTGTGGGACAACCAATGGGTGGGGCTGATGCACTTCAAGGACTTTTTCTCCGACATTTACTTTACCCGCCTCATCAAAAACACGCTGTCCATCAACATCGGTCTGCTGCTGGTGGGCTTCCCCATGCCCATCCTGTTCGCCCTGATGCTAAACGAGGTTAAGAGCAAGCGCTTCAAGGGCTTCACCCAGACCGTCACCTACATGCCCCACTTCATTTCCTCCGTGGTATTGTGCGGCATCGTGGTCAACTTCTGCAAAAGCACCGGCCTCATCACCTATATTCTCACCCTGTTCGGCTTCCCCAAAACCAACCTGCTCATTGTCCCCAGCATGTTCAAGCCCATCTTTGTGGGCATGAACATCTGGCAGAACCTGGGCTGGGACTCCATCATCTACCTGGCAGCCCTCAGCGGCATCGACCCCACGCTGTACGAAGCCGCCGATGTAGACGGCGCGGGCCGATTTTCCAAGATGTGGAACATCACCCTGCCGGGCATCGCCCCCACCATTGTCATGCTGCTGATTCTGCGCATCGGCCGGCTGATGAGCCTGGGCTGGGAGCAGATCATCCTGCTGTATAATCCCATGATATACGAAACGGCGGACGTCATCTCCACCTATGTCTATCGCCGGGGCCTCATCCAGTTTGACTACAGCTTTGCGGCGGCGGTGGGCCTGTTCAACTCCGTCATCAACCTGATCCTGCTTATCAGTGCCAACTACATCAGCCGCAGGGTCAACGAAACCAGCCTGTGGTAGCCCCATGGCCTCGCCGTCCATGGGACAGGGGCATCCTGAAAATAGGAGGAACACTGCCAAGATGAATAGAAGAGCCCTGCGCAAGCCCCGGATATCCGTATTTTCCGTTGTCAACACGCTGCTGCTGTGCATCATTGTGGTTATGACCATCTACCCCGTGCTCTACATCCTGTTTGCCAGCTTCAGCGATGCCCGCATGCTCACCAAGCACGAGGGCCCCATCTTCTGGCCGCTGGGGCAGCCAACCCTGGCCGGCTACAAGCTGACGCTGAGCAACCCCAACATCCTCTCCGGCTACAAGAACACCATCCTGTACATGATTGTCGGCACCTCTCTCAACCTGGTGCTGACATCTCTGGCGGCCTACGCCCTGTCCCGCCGCCACTATATTTTCCGCAATGCCCTGATGATTATGATAGTCATCACCATGTTTTTCGGGGGCGGGCTGGTACCGCTGTTCTTTGTCATCCGCACCCTGGGCATTTACGACACCCGGCTGGCGGTCATCCTTCCCACAGCCATCAGCAGCTGGAACGTGATTCTGATGCGCACCTTCTTCCAGTCCCTGCCGGAGGAAATGGAGGAATCCGCCATCATCGACGGTGCCAACGACATGACTATCCTGACGCGGATCATTCTGCCGTTGTCCAAGCCCATCATCGCCGTCATGGTGCTGTACTACGGCGTCGCCCACTGGAACTCCTGGTTCAATGCCCTGGTGTTCCTGCGGGACACCACCCTCTTCCCCCTGCAGCTGTTCCTGCGGGAAACCCTCATTACCAACAAGGAGACCGCGGCGGACACCACCTCCCAGATGCTGGAGGAAAGCTTCACCCGGGAGCTGGTGCAGTATTGCACCATAGTGGTCTCCACCTTCCCCATCTTCTGCGTCTACCCCTTCCTGCAAAAATACTTTGTCAAGGGCGTCATGATAGGCGCGCTGAAAGGGTAACATCGTGCCCGGCCGGATGCATCCGCCGCCTAAGGAATGGGGCGTCGGATGCATCTTCTGCGCGGGGCACTTCTGTCGGTCAGAGCACCACAAGCTCCTTGGGGCTCTTGGTCATGTTATGATAGCCGGAGGCGGTCACCACCACCATATCCTCAATGCGCACGCCAAACCGGCCCGGCAGATAGATTCCCGGCTCCACGGTCATCACCATCCCCTCCTCCAGCACATCCTCGGTAACTTGGTTGAAGCGGGGATTCTCGTGAATCTCAATGCCCAGGCTGTGGCCCAGCCCGTGGCCGAAGTTGTCGCCGTAGCCCTTGGCGGCGATGTAATCCCGGGCGGCGGCGTCCACATCCCGGCAACGCACACCGGGCCGGATGAGAGCCAGCGCCCGTTGCTGGGCCTCCAGCACAATTTCATACACGCTGCGCTGCTCCGGGGTGACATGGCTCACCGCCACGGTGCGGGTCATATCGGAGCCATACCCCCCCACCTGACAGCCCATATCCATCATCACAAAATCCCCGGCCTCAATGTCCTTGTAGGCCTTGCTGCCATGGGGCAGAGAGGTGCGGGCGCCGGAGGTGAAGATAAAGTCAAAGGTGCGGCTGTCCGATCCATTTTTCGCCATATACATCCCCATGCGGTTGATGGCGTCCAGTTCACAGACCCCGGGCCGGATGGCCTCCATGCCGTCCAGAAAGGCCCGGTCGGTGATGTCCTGGGCCCGGGTCAGGAACTCGATTTCCTCCGCTGTTTTAATGCACCGCTGGCGGCTGATGGCGTCGGTGGTGTCGTTGTCCTCCAGCAGCTGGGCGGGGGCCACCATGGCGGCAAACCGGCGCATATCGGCAAAGGAAAGGGAGGTCGTCTCGGTGCCCACGGTGCGGATGCCGTTTTCCGACACCAGCTGCCGCAGCTGATCCTCCAGCTTCTCCTCCAGCAGCACCGTGCAGTGCTTCACCGACTGGGTCGTGATCTCAATGTACCGGGAATCCACGATGTAAAAGGCCTTCTCCCGGGTAAACAGCAGGGTGCCCGCCGTGGTGCGAAAGCCCGTGAAATAGGCGCGGTTGGCGTTGGAGCGGATGAGAACCGCGTCCACATGGTCGGGGATGCGGGGCCGGAATCGTTCAATCTGATTCATTGCGCTGTCCTCCATTTCAAAAATCCAGCTTGTCGACCTCGGGAAGGGCGACGCAGTATATCTTCAGTGCGTCCAGCAAATCGTCGATGAACAGCGCCTCGTCGGGGCTGTGGCCGCCGCCGTGTCCGGCAGGGAACACGGAATAATCCGCCTTGCCGGTGGGCATACCCATGCCAAAGGCCAAGGCGTTGGGCAGCTTGCGGGAGTACGTGCCGCCTCCCATGGTAAAGGGCTCCTTGTCGCTGCCGGTCACCTCCCGGAACACCTCGGTCAGGGTATCCACCACCGGGTGCTCCCGGGGGAAGTGGTTGGGCTTGCTGTCCCGAAAGCCCTCCATGTGGAAGCCCCGGTCACCGCAGGCCTTTTCCATGGCCCCCAGCAGCGCCCCCGATTCCGCCGTGACAGGATAGCGGATGTTCAGGTGCAGAGAATAGCGCCGTTCCGCGTCCAGAGACACCATGCTGCCCACACAGGTGAGAGGGCCGGAAATGTCGTCCCGGCAGACAATGCCAAGCCCACGCCCGGCAAAGCCCAGATTGGCCCGGCTCAAAAAGAAGAACGCGTCCTCGTCGGCTTCCTCCAGAATCCCGGCGGCCAGCACACCCCGGGTCAGGGCGGCGATGGCGTTTTCCCCGCCGGCGGGGAAGGCGGTGTGGCGGGAGCTTCCCCGGGCGGTAATCCGCAGGGTGTCCCCCTCGTCGACAGCCTCCAGCCAGTGGGGGAGACGGTCGCGCCGCTTGGCCAGCTGCTCCGTGTGCCGCAGCACCAGCACAGCGGTGTCCGGCACCATATTGCTGAACACACCGCCGGTCAGAGAGACAACAGACTCCCCGGCAGGAGCGTCCGAGACCAGATTGCCCGTCAGCGTGCCCTTTTCCGCGTAGCAGACGGGGAAGCTGCTGTCCGGGATAATGGAGAGGGCGGGGCAGGGGTAGTTCTCCCGGTAGTAGATGAGATCCGCCATGCCGCGTTCCTCGTTGCAGCCGCCGTAAATCCGCAGGGGATGCCGCAGGGTCACGCCCATGTCCCGCAGAAACAGAGCCGCGTACATGGCGGCCACCAGTGGCCCCTTGTTGTCCTGCGATCCCCGGCCAATCAGAAAGCCGTCCTTTTCCACCGGGTCAAAGGGCGGGAAATCCCAGCCGTCCCCTACAGGCACCACGTCCAGATGCCCCCACAGACCGATGCTCTTCTCCACCGCACCGGCCTGCTCCGCCAGCCAAATGGCGCCGCAGTGGTAGTCGTAGTTGTGCCCCTCAAAGCCGTGCTCCCGGCCTATCTCCAGAAAGGCCTCCAGAGCGTCCCGGCAGGCCTGGCCATAGGGCCCCACCTCCGCGTTCGGCTCCGATACACTGGGAAAGCGCACCAGGCGCTTGATGTCCTCGACGATGGCGTCCCGGTGGGCGTCTACCCACCGGTCGGCCTGCTCGTACAGCTGTTTGTCCATGTTGGGGTTCCTCCTTTGTG
>JAJDGX010000124.1 GCA_030265885.1 Ruminococcaceae bacterium OttesenSCG-928-L11
GGTTCAGCTGCGCCAGGAAGCCCTCCAGATTGGCCTTGAAGGCGCTGAGATCCATGGCGCCGGGCACCTGCATCCAGACGCCGCAGCCGCTGCCCACCGCGTCGCCGGTAAAGCAGATGCCGTGGGCGGCATCCAGAAACGCCACCGAGCCCGGGGTGTGGCCGTTGATCTCCAGCACCTCGATGACAACGCCGCCGCCCAGGTCGATGGAGTCGCCCTCTTTGATGTGGATGATGTCGTCCGCGGTGGTTTTGCTGTGGGGCATCATCGATTCCATAAAGCCGGGAAGGATGGACATCTCCTTGGCGGACATATAGAATTTGCCGAACTTGTCGGAGTGGTACATGTGGTCGCCGTGGCAGTGGGTCACCGCCAGCTCCAGGGGCAGGCGGGTCAGGGAGCGGATGACCTCCATGATATTGTCGCCGCCCATGCCGGTGTCGATGACAAGGGCCTTGTCCGCGCCCTCCACCACGTAGAAGGAGTCGTGGCCGCTGTCCTCGATGTGCCAGACACCGGGTTGGATGAAGTCGATGTGATACCGGGTGGCCAGGGTTTGGGCAAAGAGCCATTCCTTTGCCGCGGCATCGTCATAGGCGGGCACCCAGGATGCGTGGGCATGGGAATTGTACACCCGCTGCATGTAGCCGGTCTCGTATTCGGTGTAGTGCACCTCCCGGTTGCCCGCCTCTCGCAGAGAGGCCACAATGTCCCGGGTGCCGTAGGACGACGTTCCGCGGTTCAGGGGGAGGATACCGGTAACCGGCACCACCGGGTCGTCCTCGGCGTGGAAGGCCCACACCGGCACCTCTTTGGCGCTGCGCACCTCCATGGGATCCCCGCCGCCACAGATGGGCATGGCCGCCGCAAACAGCCCGGGGTGCTTGGAGATCAGATTCCATGTCCCCATGCCGCCCATGGAAAGGCCGGTGATGTAGATGCGGTTCCGGTCAATGGCGTGCTCCATGGGCAACGTTTCCAGCGCTTTGGTGATGAGGGTGACATAGTTGTCCATCGTCCACCACGCCTCGTCGGCGCATTGGGGGGCGAAGATGTAGCAGGGGTGCTTTGCCTGCCATTCCGGCGTGGCAAAGGTGGTGCCGCCGCTGTTGGCCAGAACAATCCGGGTTTCGCTGCCCCGCTCCCCCGCTCCGTGGAGGTAGACCACCAGCGGGTAGGTCTCTCCCTCTTTCACTTCCGGGGTGAAAAACTGATAGCCCATCCGCAAGTTGTCCGCCGTGATTTCCCCTTCTGTAAAGCTGTCCTTGATGGCCTCCAGCTTCGGGTCGGGGCGGTGGAACCGCATGTTCTGCGGGTCGTAGAGGTAATCCCGCATCAGGCCGTAGCCGATGCGCTTAAACTTCATCAGCCCCACCCGGTGCTTCATCTCGCCGTCCTCACCCACCCATACGCCGGACAGCAGCCGCTTGGTGATGGTTCGCGTGTCCTTCACATATTGCAGATTCAGCTGAACGGGGGACTGATTGCGGTGGCCGGGGTATACCAGCAGGTCGGACAGATCCTTCACCTGCTCCCAGAAGCTGTCCAGGCCCATCCCGAACACATTGAGGGCCACGGCCGTGGGCACCTGCATCCAGAAATGGCCGGAGCCGATGGTGTCGCCGGAAAAGAGCAGCTGCTTCTCCCGCTCCAGCAGCACCAGAGAGCCGGGGCTGTGGCCGGGGATGGAGATAATCTCGAACCGGAAGCCGCCGATGTCAAACCGGTCGCCGTCTGCAACGTCGGTGAACCAGTCGTCCTCGTAGCCGTCGCCGAAGCCGCCTTTCAGGATGTCGATGTCCCGCATATCCATATAGATTTTGCAGCCGGCCTCATGAAACAGTCGCAGGCTTTTACCGGCGTGGTCGCCGTGACCGTGGGTGATGACAACATCCAGCGGCAGGGAGGTAATCTGCCTGACCCCGTCAAAGATGGCTGTCTCGTTTTGCAGGGAATCCACCAGCAGGGCCCGTTCGCTGCCTACAATGAGATAGGCGTCCACATAGGGGCCGCCCACCAGCTCGCTGGCTTCGTTGAATTGCCAAATTCCGCCGCCAATTTCCGTAACTGTCATGGCATCTGCCAAAGTACCCACCCTTTCCATCTGTCTGGGATGCGGAACGGGCCGAAGCCGATGATTCGGCTCCGGCGTTCCGTGGATTTGCTTTCTATTTTACCGCTTTGCGTTCAACTCGTCCAGTACGGGCTGAATCATGTTCATTTTTTCATTGACCCATGCCTGCCAGTTGGCCTCGATGTCGCCGTCCTTGACTACCAGGGACGCGTACTCGTCGGAGTATACCATGCTGGCCAGGTTCAGGGCCTGGGAATCGTGGAAGTGGACGTTCCAGTCCGGTTCGGCGGGGAGAGATTTGTCGTCGGACAGGCTTTCCCGGAGCAGGTACATCTCCTTAACCTTGGCCCTGTGGTTCTCGTAGAAATAGGGGCTGATGAACTGGAAGTCGTCGGAGAGGATGAACAGGTTGCCGTATACGGGATGGATGTTGTACTTGTCGTTGAGGACGATGCCTTCCTCCAGCAGGGAGAAAAGCTCGCCGTTTGCGCCCCGCTCCCAGTCGGTGCCTTCAAAGCCCATGCGGATGAGCATCTGGCCTTCCTCGGTGCTGGCATAGTCCATCATGTCCATAAGGCGCTCGAACTTCTCATCCTCGATGTGGGGCGAGAAAATGTTGGCGGCCCAGAAGTTGGTGACTACGTTGCCGTGGTATTTGCCGTCCTCACCCAATACGGTGACAGGGCGGACAACCTCGTCCCAGTCAATGCTGAGATAATTTTGCATGTGGTTCTTGTTCTGGGTCATAGCTGCCGCCATGCCCTCCGCAATCATGCCTGCGGAGCGACCGGTCATGTAAAATTCCGCCTTGTCGTCGGGATCCTGCAGGGTGTAAAACTCGGGGTGGAGAAGGCCTTCCCTGTACATCTGGCTGTACAGCTTGAGACCGGCCAGGGTGTCCTCATTGGCGGGGCCCCACTGATAGGCGCCGTCGTCGCCCAGATAATAAGGTGTGCCGCCAACTCCGCTATAGGTGCTGGCTAACTGCATCACATTGCCCATGTTGCCGCCGCGCACCACCAGGGGATAGAAGTTGGCGCCCACATTGCCGGGATCCGCTTCCTTGACAGCCGCGAAGTAATCCACCAGCTCGGAGAGCTTCATGGCGTCCTTCAGTTCGTAGTTGGCTGCCTTTGCCCAGTCCTCCCGCACATACAGGGTCATGTGGGGGGACAGCTTTTCGGCGGGACGGTTGCCGGAGAATACCGGCCGGAACAGGTAGTAGGTGCCGTCAAAGATTTCCTCGATGCCCTCGTTCATGACTGTATCCTGATAGGCGGCAGCGAGATTGGGCCACTGCTCCTTCCAGTTGTCGGGGAATTTTTTGACAAGGCCCTGATCCACGTAGTTGGCCGCTTCGCCGTGGAGATAGTTCCAAACCCCCATGTCGGGCATGTCATCGGAGTTAATCCAGATGCGCAGGCGCTCGGCCCAGTTGTCCCAGGTCAGGGAGGTGATGTCCCATTCGATGTTGTATTTTTCGGCCCACCAGGTGACAAAATCGTCGCCGTATGTATAGTCCGCACCGTCCTTAATTTGAACCGACGCCAATGTAATGACCTGCTTTTTGCTGTAGTCCTTTTCCGCCGCGGGCTGTGCCTCGCTGCCGGCGGGAGCCGTGGACGACGCTGCCGTGGAAGAGCCCCCTGTGGAGCCGGCTGTGGAAGAGGTCGTTCCCGTGCTGCCTCCGCAGGCTGCCAGAGACGCTATCAATGCCGTGCACATTGCCAATGACAGGATCCGTTTGCTGAGTTTCATTCTATGCCCTCCTTGAATATAATGCTCAACTGTAAATATGAAAAGCGATTGCTCGCTTTACGACTTGATTGCCCCCACCATAACGCCCTTGGCGAAATGCTTTTGCAGGAAGGGGAACACGCACATAATGGGAATCATGGTGGCCATAACCGCCGCCATCTTGATGCCGTTGGTAAAGGGGGTTTCCTCGATGGAAACCTGGGCCGCCTGGGTGTCCAGCACCTGGGAATCGATGACGATGGAGCGGAGAATCAGCTGCAGCGGCTGGATGGAGGATTTGCGGATGAAAATCATGGACTGGAACCACTCGTTCCACCTGTCCACCGAGTAGAACAGCAGGATGGTGGCGATGATGGGCATGGACAGTGGCAATACAATCCGGAACAGGATTGTCCACTCCCCCGCCCCGTCCAGCCGGGCCGATTCCATCAGGGATTCCGGCAGGCTGCCGAAGTAGTTGTACATCAATATCATGTAGAAGGTGTTCATGCAGGTGGTCAGCACAACCGACCAGATGGTGTTGGTCAGGTTCAGGCTTTTTACCACCAGATACAGGGGGACAATCCCGCCGTGAAACAGCATGGTAAACAGGATAACCATGAAAAAGAATTTGCGGCCCGGATAGCCCCGTCTGCTCAGGGCATAGGCGGTGCTGCTGGTGAGGAAGATGCTCAGCGGCACACTGACAAGCAGCATAGTCAGGGTTGTTTTGTATCCAATCCAGATGCGGCCGTCCTTAAACAGCTCCTGGTAAGAGCCGAAATCGATTTGCTTGGGGAACAGCAGCAGTGGGGTCTCCAGATATTCCTTGTAGCTGGTCAGGGACACCGAGACCACGTTGACAAAGGGCAGAAAAATGGCCAGCCCCCACAGTGTGAGAATGGTTATCAGTATCGCGTCCAGCAGTTCAAACCGCTGGTTGCTGACTTTTTTGCGCTTGGTATTCTGAGCATTCGGTTTTGTAGCCGTCATTTGCATCCCATCCTTTCTTCTGCTTTCTTTTGGGAAAAAGAAAGCAGATGGCGGCAAGCCGCCAGCAAGAAAACCTATGCGCTTCGCGGTGCCTATCTCAGGATTTCGCTAACACTGTTTTCTCTACTCCACAATGCCTTAATTATGGCATCGCGGAGCGGACATTTTTTTCTGTAGGGCCCCGAATGGGGCCCTTGTTCTTCTCTTTTTTGATTCAAAAAGAAAGAAAGGTCTTTGTTCCTTACCCGAAGAGTCCGTTGCCACCCATGAGGCGGGAGCCCCGGTCGGCCAGCACCAGCAGAATCATATTGATGAGGGAGCGGAACAGGCTGACAGCCGTAGAGAAGGAGAAATCAGATGAGGATTGGAAGGTGATCCGGTAGATGTACATGTCCAGAGTCTCCGACACTTCCTTCACCGCTGCGTTGGAGAGATTGAAAATTTGGTCAAAGCCGGTGCTCATCAGGTTGCCGGTCATGAGGATAAACATAATGGTAATAGTGGGCAGAATATTGGGCAGCGTAATGCGGAAAATGCGCTGCATGCGGGAGGCCCCGTCAATCTCCGCCGCCTCGTACTGGTCGACGTCGATGCCGGAGATGGCCGCCAGATAGATAATGGCGCTGTAGCCGGAGGATTTCCAGATTTCGGTTATGTACAGCATGGGCTGGAAAATCTTCGCGTTGCCCAGGAAGTTGACGCTGGAGCCCATCTGCCCCAGCAAACCGTTGACAATGCCATCGTAGGACAGCAGGTTTGTCATAATGCTAGCCACAATAACCCAGGAGAGGAAATGGGGGAAGGTGTACAGGCTTTGCAGAACCTTCTTGTACCGGCCGACCCGCACCTCGTTGAGCATCAGGGCGATGAGGACAGGGGCGGGGAACTGGAACACCAGCCTGCCCAGGTTGATGATCAACGTCCGCTGGATGGATCCCCAAAAAGCCGGATCCCGAAATACATACCGGTAATTCTCAAACCCCACCCAGGGGCTTGCCCATATTCCCAGGTTCGCCTTGTAGGATTTGAACGCCAGACTCAGTCCGCCCATGGGCATGTAGGCGAAAATAAAATACCAGACAAGACCCGGCAGCAACAGGGTGTAGACAGCCCGGTGCTTCCAGATCTGGCTGCCCAGCTTTTTCAGCCTTGCAGCAAAGGTTCCCTGGTTTTGTGGGAGAACCGCTTCCTTGCCCTTTGTCATATTCACCAATACTCCTCCCGCAATTTCTGTAGGTTCTTACATTATGTTCACATTCTAGCAACAATTGCGGCAAAAAGCATCCGACAAAATTTTGGGGTTATCGGACAATATTTGGAATTATGCCAAAACGACTCTGTCTATATTTCACAGTTTTCTGCTTTGTGCTACAATATAGACAAGGGATTTTCCCTATCCAACGGAAAGGAGTTCCCGCCATGCACCCATCCGTTCCCCGCATCTGGTCCTCGCTTCGGGGCAGGCTCCTGCTGGCGTTTTTTATCGCCCTGCTGGGGATGCTCACCATAACACTGTACACCTTTTACAACTTTCAGAATATTACCCGCAACCAGATTTTCAGTTCCTTCGAAACCGTCAGCACCGAAATGGAGAAGCGCATAGAAATGGGCTCCCAGGAGTGTGAGAACGTGGCAAGGATGACGGGGTACTCCTCCGCTGTCCAAAGCTATCTCATCTCCAACGAGCCCTATCAGGTCATCCTCAACTACAACAAGGCTGTCGACATGCTCAACTCCTCCATGGCCAATACCATCAACTGCTCCAACATCATCATCTTCTCCGACACCGGCCGAAAGCTGATGTATTCCAATCAGCAGGCCGATCAGCTGAAAATCGAGATGGAGCAAGTCGGCCTGACTGCCGAATCCACCTTTACCGAGCCGTTTTTCAGCAATATTTTTTACTCCGCCGCCAACCGACCCTACGCCTTCTACTTCTTCCCCATTTACTCCACGCTGCCCCAGGGCTTTAGCCGCAGCAACCGGATTGTATGCGCCGTTCTGTGCGATATGGGAATTATGGCGGGGTGGAGCAGCCTGGAATATCAAAACGCGGTCTCTGTGCTGCTGTATCAGGATCAGATCGTATCCTCCAGCCGTCCTCTCACCGACAGCGAATCCGCCCGATTGCCCTCTGTGCCACAGGGGCGGGGCTCCCTGCGGATAAACGGCGAAACCTACCTGACCAACCGAACCCAGACCACCACCCAGCAGTTCACCTTCCTCTATCTGGTGCCGGAGCGGGACATCGCCCAGGATATGGTCGCCGCCCGCAACGTCAGTCTGCTGCTCATGAGCATGACCGCCCTGTTGATGCTGGGCTGCATCGGCCTCGTCACCGTTTCCATCCACCACTCGGTGCGGGAAATTGTCGGGGAGGTGGAGCAGACAAAGGCGGGAAGTCCCGATCGCCTGCAGGCGGCCAAGCTGGCGGAATTTGCCGGCATCCCCGTGGCCATCAACGGCATGCTGGATCG
>JAJDGX010000125.1 GCA_030265885.1 Ruminococcaceae bacterium OttesenSCG-928-L11
GCCATATCCGCCATCGACACCACCGGTGAAATTCAGGACAAGGTGGCCGCCGCCGAGGACATCGGCGAGTTGACCCGGCAGTATGAGCAGGCCCGCTATGGCCCGGATGTGGAGCCGCTGTAGGCGACGATGCAAAACGCCCCCGGTCTGATGTGAATCGGACGGGGCGTTCGGCTTGTCAAAAACGACCCACTGGGGCGTTTTGGAGGGATGGATTGTGAAAGTGGGTAGCTTGTTCTTTCTTTTATCTTGCAAAAGAAAGAACCAAAGAAAGCGGCTTTTGTGTGGGGAGTTTCGCTTTCTGCGGAAAGCGACCAAAGAGCGCTGCCCCAAACCCCGCAAACCCTTTAAAAAGCGTTTGATCGTAAACTTAAAGAAAAAATAGATTGTCAAAAAATAAGTTTTGGGTCAAACCTTTTTTAAAAGGGTTGCGGGTTTCCAAAGGGCAGCGCCATTTGGTCGCTCTCCGCAGAGAGCGAAATCCCCTGTGTAAAGGCCGCTTTCTTTGGTTCTTTCTTTCGCAAGAGGAAAGAAAGAACAAGCTACCCACTTTCACAATCCATCCCTCAAAAACGCCCCAGTGGGGCGTTTTTGACAAGCTGAAACGGACGCTCCCCTGGGAAGCGCCCGTTTGTTGTGGTCTGTGTAGGATTCGCCAACAGCGATATTATCCCTTCAATCCCTCGGTGCTGATGCCCTCTACCAGGTATTTCTGGCAGAAAATGAAGATGAGCATAATGGGAAGGATGGACAGGGTGGCCATGGCGAACATGGATCCCCAGTCGGATCCGGAGTTGGGGTCGGAGAACATCTTGAGGGCAATGGACACCGTGTACTGGCGGGGAGCGTTGAGGTACAGCAGAGACGCCAGAAAGTCGTCCCACTTCCACATAAAGGAGAAGATGCCGCAGGTGACGATGGCGGGCACAATCAGAGGCAGGATGATGCGGGTGTAGATGCCGTACCAGGAGCAGCCGTCGATTTTGGCCGCCTCATCCAGCTCCCGGGGGATGCCGTCGATAAACTGGATGATGAGGAAGATGAAAAAGGCGCCGCCAAAGAAGTTGGGGATAACCAGGGGCAGAATGGTGCCCACCCAGCCCAGATTGTGGTAGATGATGTACTGGGGAATCATGATGATCTGGAAGGGGAGCATCATGGTGAGCAGCATCATGCTGAACCACAGCTTCTTCCCCTTGAACCGCAGACGGGCAAAGCCAAAGGCGATAAAGGGGGAGGAGATCAGCGACCCCAGGGTGGCGATGCCGGAGATGACAAAGGAGTTTTTGAAGAAGTTGGAAAAGCTGTAGCCGGCAAAGCCCTTCCAGCCGTTGGGGTAGTTGTAGGTGACAAATTCGTTGGGAATCAGGCTTTTGGCGTTGTTGAAGATCTCATTGGGGGGCTTGAAGGAGCTGGCCACCATCCAGATGAGCGGGTAGATCATCACAAAGCCGATGAGTATGACAAAAATATGGTAAAGCACCCGGCCGATGGTCTTGCGAGTCCGGTAGGAGAGCCGCTGGGACTTGGGCACGGTCACTGCGGAGGTTCGTTGCGTTGTATCCATAATGGCTTAGATTCTCCCTTCTACTTGATGCCTCGGGGACATGCCCCGGGGGTGTTCATTCAGACGCCCGGTATACCCAGCTGTTGGAGCTTTTGAAGATCAAGGCCGTGAGCACCGACACCACAAAGAGCATGAACCACGCCATGGCGGCACCGTAGCCCATCTCCGAAAACTCGAAGGAACGGCGGTACATGTACACCGAGTAGAAGAGGGTGGAATCCAGGGGCTTTCCGTTGGTGATGATGTAGCTTTGGGTGAAGGCGGTGAAGGCGTTGATGGTTTGCTGGATCAGGTTGAAGAAGATAACCGGGGTCAGCATGGGAAGGGTGATGGAGAAAAACTGCTTGGGCCGGGAGCAGCCGTCCACCGTGGCGGCCTCGTAAAGGGAGACGGGGATTTGCTTGAGTCCCCCCAGAAAGACCAGCATGGAGGATCCAAACTGCCAGACCGACAGCACAATGAGAGTCCAGATGGCGGTGTCGGGGCGGCTGAGCCAGCCTATCTGGCTGTCGATGCCAAAGAAGGCAAGCAGGCTGTTGATGACGCCGTCCACTGCAAAGAGGCGCTTCCACAGCACGGCGACGGCGACGCTGCTGCCCATGATGGAGGGCAGGTAGTACACCGCGCGGTAAAAGGCGGTGAGCCGTGTGCCGCGGTAAAACAGCACCGCCACAAACAGGGCCATGATCAGCTTGAGCGGCACGGATACCACCGCATAAAACAGGGTGACCCGAAAGCTCTTCCAGAAGGTGGGATCCTGGGTGAACATGCGCACGTAGTTGCTGAGCCCCGTAAATACGGGGGCGGACAAGATGTCGTATTTGGTAAAGGACAGGCACAGGGAAATGATAATGGGGATGATGGTAAAGCACACCAGCCCGATGATAAACGGCAGGATAAACACATACCCCGCCACCTGCTCCCTGTTGATAAATGCGCCGAACCCGCCCGGGCCTCCTGTGGTTTTTCCGGCTTTCATTCGGTGGTCACTCCTTTCGAACGCGTGGGTGAAGGATACTGCCAATCGTTTGTGGAATATATCGGATAAGCTGACCCCGCAGCAACAGAATACCGCGGGGCCGGCCTACAAGAGATCGTATCGTTGGTCAATCGCTGCAAGGGATTACGCGGTTGCCTTTGCCAGGATGTCGTTGGCCTCGGGCAGGAAGCGGGCAGCTGCATCCTCGGGGGAGAGCTCGCCGTAGCGAACCAGGTCGGTCAGGTCGTCCAGCAGCTTGTTGACTTCGTTGGCGCCGGCAGGCTGGGGCGGGTCAAAGGGAACCGCGACCTCGGTAACCTCGGCGATGTAGGCAAAGATTTTCTGCTGAACGGGCTCCAGCTGCGGGCTGAGATAGTCGGCCATCTTGGAGGATACGGGCACGCCGCGCTCGGCGCGGAGGAGATCCTGAGCGGCCTCGCTGTTGGTGTAGTAGTTGAGGATGTCGGCGGCGGCCTCTTTGTTGGTGGAGGATTCGGTGATGGAGAAGAACATGGCGGGGCGCAGGTACATGCTCTCCTTGGTGGCATCATCGACAGCCGGGTACATGACCATGGCAAGCTCGTCGTCCATAGGGGCCTGGTGGGCAGCCATCATGTTGGAGCCGCCGGGGAAGGTGTTCCAGCTTTTGACGGTGCTGAGCGTGCTGTTTTCCACACCGGCGGTGGAGGATTCCTGCATGACGTCGACCGTCACAGACCAGTCGCTGGTGATGGTGCTCTTGACCTGCTGGAAGTAGCGCAGGACGGTGGCTTCGCTGGAGCCGATTTTGCCGTTGGCCACGTCAAAGAATACCTCGCCGACGTCCCGGGACATCATGGTGATGCCGCCGTTGCCGCCGGGGGTTTCACCGCGGACGCCGGTGGCGGCGAACACCTTGGCGTTCATGTCCATCAGCTCCTGGTAAGTAAAGCGCAGGGGAACATCGACGCCGGCTTCGGCTGCCAGGCGGGTGTTGTAGAGCATGCCCACGGCGTTTACACCGGCGCAGAGGGCGTAGAGCTGGCCGTCAAAGCTGCCCAGGGACAGGATGCTCTCGCTGACGTCGCTGATGTCCAGCCGACCGGCGTCTACCTGCTCGGTCAGGTTGGCCAGCTGCCCCTTGGAGTGGTACTGGGCGATGTAGGCGTAGTCCTGCTGGATGATGTCGGGCAGGTTGTTGGAGGCTGCCTGGGTGGCAAGCTTATCCCAGTAGCCGCTCCAGTCGGTGAACTCGGCCTCGTACTTGATGTGGGGATTTTCGGCGACATAGGCGTTGAGCATGGCGGTGGTGGTGTCGTTGCGCAGCTGGTTGCCCCACCATGCAATGCGGATGGTGGCCTCGCCGGCAGGGGCTTCGCTGCCTGCGGCAGGAGCCTGGCTGGCGGTGGAGGCAGCACTGCTGGCGGCGGTGCTGCTGGCGGCGGGGGAAGCGGTGGATCCGGAGTTGCCGGATCCGCAGCCGGCGAACATTCCGGCGGCCAGAACCCCTGCCAGCAGAACGGTGGCAGCTTTTTTCAATGTCGGGTTTATCAGCATGTTTTCATTCTCCTCTTACCTGTCATTTGTGTGAAATCGTTGTCGTTTTTTGTGAAATATATTGAACTTCACACTATTATTATAGTAATTCTCAATATAAAAAACAGACAAAAAACCGATGAATCGTGTTTAAAAAACCTACTTTTTTTGGAAGTTTTCTATGGATAAGATATGCATTTCTGCCAAAAAACGGGAATGTGATGCGGTTTTTTGCGCAAAAGCGGCGATGGCCCCCGGTGGCGGGGGGATTACGTATGGAAGGGAATTTGTGCTATACTGGTGTCACAAATTGTACAAAATTCTGTAAGAAAGCGGAGTGAATGCTGTGAGATGGCAGCCTCGGCGTGTCCATGTCCGCGATATGCCCATCCGGCACAAGCTGCTGGCCATTATCCTTTTGGTGGCGCTGCTGATTAGCATGGTCGCCTTTGGCGGGTTTCAGCTGGTGACGCGGACGACCTCCCAGATGCTGTATGAGCAGACCTCGGTGTCTCTGGGGGTGATTTCGGATAAAATTGCGGCCCGGCTGAACAACATCACGAATATTTCGCTGTATCTGGCGGTGAACCGGGACTTTCAGAAAAATCTGGACACCATCAACGAGTGGCCGGCCTCCGCCGCCAACGGCGTGGCCCGCTCGGATATTAGCAGCCTGCTTTCCCATACCTACCACAGCGATATCATCGCCATTTCGGTGCTGCCCCTGGAGGCCACGCCCATTGTGCTGGGCACCAATTCCTCGCCGGAAAGCGAGGCGGTGCAGGCACGGGCACGGGAGCTGGCCGCCGAGGCCCAGGGCGCTGTGGTGTGGCTTCCCACCGGTCGCAGCGACGGCAGCGTGCTGTGTGCCCGGGAAATACGCAATGTGTCAAGGCCGTTTTTGGATTCTATGGGGCTGCTGTTGGTGCGGGTGGATCTGAATAAAATCGTCAATGAATGCTCGGAGGATCTGCTGACCGGCAGCTATGACATCGCCATCGACCAGGACGGCGAGCCCCTCTACTCCCTCACCCAGAGCAACCCGGACGGCTGGGAGGGGCTTGTCTCGCCGGGGGATTCGCCCTATGCCATTGTCAAGCAGGGCGGGGAGTGGTATTTCATTACCCGGTGTGCCATCAAGGCCTTTCGGGTAAGCTGGAACCTGCTGCTGGCCATTCCCTACGGGGAGATCTTTTCCTCGCTGGCCCTGGCCAATTCGCTGTTCATTGCCAGTCTGGTGGCTGCTGTGGCGATTTCGGTGCTGCTGTCGCGGCGGATGCTGCAGAGCATCAACCGGGATGTCCAGCTGCTGAGCACAAAGATGAACCGGGTGCGCCAGGGGAATCTGACCCTGTACCCCAATCCCGACGGCCTGGGCCAGGATGAGCTGGGTGCCCTGAACCGCCACTTTGACCAGATGACCGCCGACTTCAAGCAGGTGCTGGACGACAACTATGTCAAGGAACTGCTGCTGACCCAGACACAGCTGAAGGCGCTGGAGCAGCAGATCAATCCCCATTTTCTGTACAATTCCCTGGAATCCATCAACTGGTTTGCCCGGCGGGGCGAGGGAAAAAACGTATCCGCCATTGCCCAGTCTTTGGGGGTGCTGCTGCGGGAGACCCTGTCGGTGGATGAGGCACTCATCCCGCTGGAGCGGGAGTTGACCATTCTGGGCAGCTATCTCAACATTCAGCGCATCCGGTTTTCGGATACGCTCCATGTCCACACCGATGTGGATGACAGCCTGTATGCCGTGCGAATCCCCAAGATGAGCATTCAGCCCCTGGTGGAGAACGCCATCGTCCATTCCCTGGAGGAGAACATCGGGGAATGCCACATCTGGATCCGGGTTGCCCTGTCGGACGGGCTGGTGCTGGTGGAGGTGGAAAACGACGGCTCGGAAATTGATGAGGACATTCTGGAGAAGCTGCGAAACAGGGAGGTGCGTTCCCGGGGGAACGGCATCGGACTCATCAACATCGATTCCCGCATCAAGCTGCTGTTTGGGCAGGAATATGGGATTGCACTGCGAAACGCGGCGGAGAAGGTCATCGTGTCCTTTCGCATTCCCGCCGACACACCTCAGACGCCGCCGGGCAGCCGAAGCCTCGGGGGCGATGTGAATTCCGGAAAGGGGGAACCGCAATGACAAGCCTGTTAATCGCCGACGATGAAAAGGTTATCCGGGAATCGTTGGCCGGGTGCCTGGATTGGGAAAGCATCGGAATCCAGGTGGTGGGCTGCTGTGCCAACGGCCTGGATGCTCTGGACGCCATCATCGACGAATCCCCGGATATTGTGCTGACGGACATCAAGATGCCGGGGCTCAGCGGCCTGGAACTGGTGCAGAAAATGCAGGACATCGACCGGGACATTGAGTTTATTATACTATCCGGTTACCGGGAGTTTGATTTCGCCCAAAAGGCCATTGAGCTGGGGGTGCGGCGGTATCTGCTAAAGCCGGTGAGCGAGGAGCAGGTGCTGGAGGCTGTCACCGATGCCATGGGAAGCTGCCAGCGCCGGCACGCGGCCGGCACAGCGGCATCGGACGCCATGCGGCGCCTGCTGGATCAGCTGCCGGCCCTGGCCGCAGAGGGCCAGGCGGAGGAGGCCGTCACCCGGGTGCGCGACTTTTTGGCGGGGATAAAGGACAGGGACATTCTGCGGGCTGAAAGCGCCCGACTGGTTTCCGGCCTGATGGTGCAGGGCTACTCCAAGGAGGACTCCGACGGGATCTTTGACAGCATCTACCGGGAGGAGGATCCCCGCGTACTAGTGGATTCCATCGTCGAAACCGTACAGCTGCTTTTGCAGGAGGAGCCCTATAAGTACAACATTGTGGAGCAGGTCAAGCTGTATGTGAAGCATCATCTGGCCGACTCCAACCTGTCGCTGAAAAAGATAGCATCCCAGTATGCACATATGAATGTGGATTACCTGAGCCGTCTGTTTGTGCAGGAAACCGGCGAGAAGTTCTCCCACTATCTCAACAGCCAGCGGATGGAGAAGGCCAAGCAGCTGCTGCAAATGGATTCCAGCAAGGTGTTTCAGGTGGCGGAGCAGGTGGGACTGGGCCACAACCCGCGATACTTTGGCCAGGTGTTCAAGAAGTATACGGGGCAGACTCCCTCGGTGTACTTGGAGCAGCAGGGGAAAAAGTCTGCGCAGGGACAATAGGAAAAAGTTCCCC
>JAJDGX010000126.1 GCA_030265885.1 Ruminococcaceae bacterium OttesenSCG-928-L11
ACAGCTACGGCCACCCCCACCGGGAACCGATGGAGCGGTTGCAGGAGCGGGACGTCCAGATATACCGCACGGATTTGGACGGCACGGTCGTCCTGACCACCGACGGCACCGACGTGGACGTACATACGGAAAAATAACGCACCCTCCACGGAGATTTCTCCTGGAGGCGGGGAGGCTACAAGACAGTGAGAAAGCGATATTTGGAATGCGGCAAGATTGTCTCCACCCACGGCATACGGGGCGAGGTAAAGGTACAGCACTGGTGTGACGGGCCCGAGTACCTGACCGAATTTTCCACCCTGTATCTCGACAAGGGGGAAATCCCCATGGCGGTGGAAAAGGCCCGCACCAACAAGGACATGGTGCTCATCAAGTTCCGGGGGGTGGACGATATGGACACCGCCGGAACCTTTCGGGGCAAAATTCTATATCTTGACAGGGAGGACGCACCGGAGGACGACGGGGTGTTTCTCCAGGATATGCTGGGGCTGGAGGTGTTCGACATCGACACCGGCGTCTGCTACGGCAAGCTGACCGATGTGCTTCACACCGGCGCCAACGATGTCTATGAAATCACCGACGACGAAAAAAAGAAACGGCTCATCCCGGCCATCCCCCCTGTGGTGCTGGGCATGGATCTGGAGGCGGGCCGCATGGAAATCCGCCCGCTGGAGGGATTGTTTGACGATGAGAATTGATATTATGACGCTGTTCCCCGAGATGTTTGAGCCTGTCATCGCCACCAGCATCATCGGCCGGGCCCGGGCGGCGGGGAAAATCGATATCCGCTGCCATCACATCCGGGATTACACCCTGGATAAGCACGGCCGCACCGACGACACCCCCTACGGCGGCGGCAAGGGCATGCTGATGCAGGCGGATCCCATCTACAACTGTTACCAGTCCATCCTGCTGCAGCTGGGCGGCAAAAAGCCCCATGTCATCTACATGACGCCTGCCGGCTCTTTGCTGCGGCAAAAGCGGGCGGTGGAGCTTTCCCGGCTGGAGAATATCTGCATTCTCTGCGGCCACTACGAGGGGGTGGATCAGCGAATCCTGGACGAGATCGTCGACGAGGAGATCTCCATCGGCGACTATGTGCTCACCGGCGGAGAGCTGCCCGCCCTGGTGCTGGCCGACTGCATCTCCCGCCTGTGTGACGGCGTGCTGGCCGAGGACATCTGCTGGCAGGAGGAAAGCCACAGCGAGGGCCTGCTGGAATACCCCCACTACACCAAGCCCTTTTCCTGGAACGGCCGGGAGGTGCCGGAGGTTCTGATCAGCGGCCACCACGCCAACATCGACAAATGGCGCCGGGAAAAATCCCTGGAAAAAACCCGGAGAGTCCGGCCGGATTTGCTGGAAACCGCACCGCTGGAGGAATCGGATCGGGAATACCTGCATAAGCTGGAGGAAGAGGGGCAATGACGGGTGCCTTTTTGCCCTTTATCCGGCGAACGCGCTAAATTTGTTATTGTGTCCATTTATGTTGAATTATTATAGATAAATTCACCAAAGAAGGCTGTTGATTTTATTCATAAGTTGGGGTATCGTGAGAAAATCAAAGAAAATCCCACCAATGTCCGCCTTTTTCCGTTGACGGATCGTGAGTTTGTGCTATAATGGGGCTAAACTTGTTTCTATGTTTATATATCTGTCAAATTACAGTCACGGCGTTCTCTTTTTTTATTATGAACCGAAAGGGTTCAAGTCGCCGCGCGCGGCGACATATACCCGCCCCTTGGGGCGTACATTATTCCCCTTTCGCCCCACAGGGCGGTATCGTCATTTTGATACCCCGTCTGCTTGCAGCGGGGAGGTTCATTGGGACAAATTTGGGCAAATTGGACATATGTTACCGCATTTTGATATAAGGAGTTTTGAAAATGTTTGTCAAAGAAGTTTCCGTTCAAAACCAGGTCGGCTTACATGCAAGACCCGCCACCTTTTTTATTCAGAAGGCCAATGAGTACAAATCCTCCATCTGGGTGGAAAAGGAAGAGCGCCGTGTCAACGCCAAAAGCCTGCTGGGCGTGTTGTCTCTGGGCATTGTAGGCGGCACCACCATCAAGGTTATCGCCGACGGCTCCGACGAGCAGCAAGCCGTGGAGGGTCTTGTGAAGCTGGTTGAATCCGGATTTTCCGACTAAGCCTTGCCTACAGGGCTCAGCCCGCGTGCTTCTATGGAAATTGCCAAATAGCATAGCTGCGTTTACGCCACCGTTGCCCGGTGGCGTATTGTGTTTTGCGATAAAGTAAACGTGCAACCATTACCCAACATTCCCGGAGGATACAACCATGAACGAGCGCATTCCCCTCTTGCGGGAAAAAGCCCGCAGCCTGCCGCTGGATCCCGGCGTCTACATCATGCGGGACGAAAGCAAAAAGATCATCTACATCGGCAAGGCCAAGCACCTGCGGAACCGGGTTTCCAGCTATTTTCGCTCCATCGAAAAGCATGTGGAAAAGGTTTACCGTATGGTGCAAAACGCCTATGACTTCGACTATATTGTAACCGCCAGCGAATTCGAGGCCCTGGTGCTGGAATGCAGCATGATAAAGCAGTACAAGCCCAAGTACAACATCCTCCTCAAGGATGACAAGGGCTATCACTACATCCATGTGGGCGGCGGTAAATTCCCCAAAATCACCGGCGAAAAGATGAAGCTGGAGGACGGCGGCATCGACCTTGGCCCCTATACCTCCTCCTATGTGGTAAAGCAGACGGTGGAGGAGGTCAACAAGGTATTCCAGCTGCCCACCTGCAAGCGCAAATTCCCCGAGGATTTTCGCAAGGGTCGCCCCTGTCTCAACTACCACATCAAGCAGTGCATGGGGCTGTGCAGGGGGAAAATCGGCGAGCGTGAATACGGCGAAATCCTTGCCCAGTGCATGGAGTTTATCAAGGGCGGCAGCAAGGGCACCATGGAGCTGCTGACACAGCAGATGGAGCAGGCCGCCGAAAACCTGGACTTTGAGAAGGCCGCCATTCTGCGGGATCGAATCCGGGCCATCAATCGGGTGGCCGACGAGCAAAATGTCGTCTTTACCAAGGAACCCAACCAGGATGTCATCGCCCTGGCCCGCGGCGGCGAGGAATGCTGCGCGGTGGTGCTCAAATTCCGGGATCAGCGGCTGGTGGATAAGGAGGACTACGATGTGGGCGAGATTTCCGGTCTGGAATCGGCCCGCAGCGAATTTCTGCTGTCCTATTACAACAACCAGCAGGAGATCCCCAAAATCATCTCTCTGGACGGCGAGTGTGAGGACAACGAACTGATCGCCCGGTATCTCAGCGAAAAAATCGGCCACAAGGTGTCCATCGGTGTGCCGGAGCGAGGCGAGAAGCTGCGGCTGGTCAAAATGGCTGTCACCAATGCCGCCGAACAGCTGGCCCGCAAATCGGAGCGCACCAGCAAGGAGGTCTCCGCCCTGGATGAACTGGCACGGCTGCTGGGCCTGGAGAATCCCCCCCACTACATCGAATCCTACGATATCTCCAACATGGGCAGCGAGACCGTGGTAGCCGGTATGGTGGTGTTTGAAAACGGCCGCCCCCTGAAAAGCGCCTACAAGAAGTTTAATATTAAAACGATTATAGGCACCGACGACTACGGCTCCATGCGGGAGGTTATCCGCCGCCGCTTGTCCCATTATGACGAGGAAAAGGAGTCCGGGAAGGGCTTTGGCCGCCTGCCGGATCTGATTCTGCTGGACGGCGGCAAGGGCCATGTCGCCGCTGTTTTGCCGGTGGTGGTGGAAATGGGCTTTTCCATTCCGGTATACGGCATGGTCAAGGACGACCGCCACCGCACCCGCGCCATTGCAAAGGACGGCGGAGAAATCGCCATCAACTCCACCCGCTCCGCCTTTACGCTGGTGTCCACCATTCAGGACGAGGTGCACCGCTTCTCCATCACCTTCATGAAATCCAAGCACAAGAAATCAGCCTTTGCCATGCGGCTGACATCGGTGCCCGGGGTAGGCGACAAGCGGGCCCAGGCCCTCTTCAGCCACTTCAAAACCCAAACCGCCATGAAGGCTGCGTCCGTAGAGGAACTGGCCGCCGCCCCCGGCATGACCAAAACCACCGCCCAGGCCGTCTACAACTACTTCCACAGCCCTGACGCCCCCCTCACCGATTAAGACCTTCCTTTCTTTTTGAATCAAAAAAGAAAGGAACAAAGAAAAAATATCCGCTCCGCGATTCCCGTTTGGGGGCGGTGTGTAAATTTTGAAGTATGGCTTGGCTTGCGACAGGTGATACGGAGCAGTTGGGTTTACTTCTGGCGGACTCTCTCGATTTGCGCTTGCTCTTTATCCAAAATAAAACAGGGATGCCGGTGCATCCCTGTTTTTGTTGTATTATGTATCCTTCTTGATTTTAAACAACAGGCGCATCAATGGCGCGAGGAACCGGGGACTTTTCATAACTACGACCTTCACTGCGGATACACCACCTTTTACAGATTTGCAGACAACCGGCGCACATTCACAGGGGGCTTTTGCACGGCATACCGCCCATTACCGGCATGTACAGCCCATATATATCAATACAATTGCCGCCACCAGCAGCGCCAGCCGAAACGAACAACACAGGGCCAAAAACAGGCCTATCCCAAACGCGATTGCAATGACCGGGGCATTGCCGCCCCGTCCATGCCGTCTGCGTCGGGTTGGTCTTTGCCTCATCATGGGGAACCTCCATTCCCGCCAGGGTTGGAACACAGCGTTTGAACCGGGGGACATGTCGTTCAATGAACCGAATGGATTTGCCGTTTCCTTCGACAATAGGGGGAAGGTTCATTTGCTACAGTATACGCAAACAACTCCAATTGGGTGAATCCCCGGCAATTGCACACACAGATCCGGAAAAATAGCTTGACCATTTCCTTGCCAGACGATAAGATTGTAGTACCAATCTTTGTTGAAAATGCGGGAGGAAATGAAAATGAAAGCAATTGTGTTGGCGGCCGGCAAGGGAAAGCGCATTGCGGGCGGGGCCCACGACATGCCCAAGGTAATGCGGGAGGCCAACGGCCGTCCCCTGCTCTCCTATGTGCTGGACAACATCGGGTTTATCCCCCGCAAGGACACCGCCATTGTTGTAGGGTACAAGGGGGAGATGGTGCGGGACTACTTCGGCGACGAGTACCAGTATCCCCTCCAGGCGGAGCAGCTTGGCACCGGCCACGCCGTCAAGGCGGCGCGGCCGGCTGTGGGCACCGACGACGACAACGTGCTGGTCTGCTACGGCGATATGCCCCTCTTCTCCCGCGCCACCTATGAGGGCGTCATCCACGCCCACCGCCAAAGCGGCTCCGACTGCACCATGCTCACCGCTGTCGTCCCCAATCCCTGGCTTCACTATGGCCGCGTCATCCGGGACGATGCCGGCAAATTCCTGGATGTGGTGGAGCACCGGGACTGCACCCCGGAGCAGCTGGAAATCGATGAACTGAATGTGGGCATGTATGTGTTCCGGGCCAAAGCCCTGTTCGACACGCTGGACAAGCTGACCACCGACAATGTGCAGGGGGAATATTACCTGACCGACGTGCCCCGCCTGCTGACCGCCCAGGGCAACACGGTGGATACCTTCACCATCTACAACGCCAACGAGATCTACGGCGTCAACACCCCCGACGAGCTGGAACTGTGCGAGGAGATTCTGGCCCGGCTGGAGCAGGCCGGCATCGAAAAGCGGCAAAACCGGTGGTTTGGCACCGGCGGCTGGCGCTCCATCATCGGCGAGGACTTCACCAAGGCCAATGTGCGCATCCTGGCCCAGGCCATGGCCGACGACATGAAATCCAAGGGGAAGGACGCCATTGTCATCGGCCACGACCGGCGATTCCTGTCGGACAAGGCGGCGGTTTGGGCGGCGGAGGTCTTTGCCGGCAACGGCATCACCGTCCACTACATCAGCCGCATCGCCCCCACGCCCCTGGTGATGTTCACCGTAAAAACCACCGGTGTCTACTATGGCATGGCTGTCACCGCAAGCCACAACCCCGCCGATTACAACGGCATCAAGGTATTTACCCAGGGCGGTCGGGACGCCGATGTGGAGACCACCGACGTGTTCGAGTCCATCATTGCCCAGGGGGTGACCCCCACCTCCGTCGACTTTGACCGCGGCATGCGGGAGGGCACCATCCAGATCGTAGACCCCAACAACGACTACATCGACAGCATCATTTCCCTCATCGACATGCAGGCCATTCGCCGGGGCAATCTGCGGGTGGTGCTGGATCCCATGTTTGGCGTATCCAAAACCACGCTGCAAACCATTCTGATGACAGCCCGCTGCGACGTGGACATCATCAACGACCGCCACGACACCCTGTTTGGCGGGCGGCTGCCCTCCCCCACAGCGGTGACTCTCTCCAAGCTGCGGGATATGGTGGTGGAGCAGCAATACGATCTCGGCATCGGCACCGACGGCGACGCCGACCGCATCGGCATCATCGACAATACCGGCCGCTACATCCACCCCAACGAGATTCTGGTGCTGCTGTATTACTACCTGCTGCGGTACAAGGGACAAACGGGCGACTGTGTCCGCAACATCGCCACCACCCATATCCTGGACAAAATCGCGGCGGATTTTGGCTGCCATTGCCACGAGGTGCCGGTGGGCTTCAAGCACATTTCCTCCAAAATGGAGGAGACCGGCGCCATCATCGGCGGCGAATCCAGCGGCGGCCTGACCATCGAGGGCCACATCAAGGGCAAGGACGGCATCTTTGCCTCCGCCCTCATCGTGGAGATGCTCTGTGTAACCGGCAAGCGAATTTCCCAGCTGCTGGAGGAAATTGCCGCCCAATACGGCAGCGCAGTCATGCTGGAATACGACACCCGGTTTTCCCGGGAAAAGAAGGATGAACTCCAGACCCTGCTGTTCCGGGACAAACAGCTGCCGGATTTCGGCATCCCGGTGGAGACAGTCAGCTATCTGGACGGCTGCAAGGTCTACTTTGCCGGCGGCGGCTGGATCATCGCCCGCTTTTCCGGCACAGAGCCGCTGATTCGCATCTTCTGCGAGATGCCCACAGAGGCCGAGGCCAAGGACATCCAGCACCGCATGTGTGCATTTCTGGGTTTGTAGCCAAACACAGGCAACCAAAACCCCACGCCAGCACCGAAGAGACGGGCTTTACCCCGTCTCTGGCAGGTGCGGACGGGAATGCTGTACTTCCCGTGGATAGCAATGCCAATCTAGTTTGT
>JAJDGX010000127.1 GCA_030265885.1 Ruminococcaceae bacterium OttesenSCG-928-L11
GGAATCCCGGCGTTTTTTCACATTCGCAGTCTCAGGCCAGAAGCGCCACAAAATCGTCTCGCTTGGCGTACAGCATCTGCACCTGTTTGTTGGTGGTCACACCCTGCTTCAGCTTGCGCTGCATGCCGGCCTCTCCATATTGATAGGCCAGAAGGGCGTTGTGCTCCCCGTATTTCGCGGTGAAGCGGCCCAGCATGGCGGTACCCGCCGCAATGTTTTGCTTGGGATCCATCAGGTCTGTAATCCCCAGCTCCTTAGACAGCCACGTCTTGTTGACGTCGTTTATCTGCATGATGCCACTGTCCTGGGTTCCGTTGCGGTTGATATTGACAGCCGATGTCTGAAACCGGCTTTCCCGCCACATCACCGCCAATACCAGTTCGTAATCCAATCCGTTCTCTTGACACTGTTCGTATGTGTATTCCTGCAATTCCCTGCTCAGGGGAATCTTGTCCGAATAAACAAATCCGGACACATCGGCGCCGTCGGACGAAGCCATTGCAATGCTCTGTTCTTCAAGCTTCGCGGTTTTGCCGTCGGGCCTGTCCCCATCATGAGAACCCGCTTCCTCATCCCTCTTCGACTCGGCGGGCCGCCAGTCTGCCAGCCGAATGGAGCCGCTGTCCGGCTCGTCCGCATACGCGACCGGGACAATGTAGTCCCATACCGAACCGACTGTTGCCGGGGTGGTGTGCAATTCGGGCGTTTCCTGGTTCACAAGGCTGGATGCATGAACCATCTTGCCCCTCGCCTCGTTCTGGTCGTACTGGTTGGCCAGATTGCCGCCCATAATGACCAGTGTGATTGCTAATACGCCGGTGAAAATCAAGCTTTTCCGCACCAGCAGATTGGCAAACGCTTTTTTTAACATTGAATCACCTTTCTTATTTGCCATTAGAACAGTGTCCGGAGCCTCCCTTTTTGGCGACTCCCGTTTTAACAGCTTTCTCATTATAGCAGCTTCTCCCAACAGTTGATATGAAAATATTGCTGTAATAGGTAAAGTTTGGGACATTCATTAATAATCTTTATTGTAATACTTGAAATTTCAGTATTTTGCCGAAATTTGTCCCCTATTTGATTCATAGTAGCGTAATAATTGGTTCACAATGGAAATCTCTGCCAGAAAACCGCCAGCAATTACTATTTTGGGACACCCCAACATAAAATATACAGGATTGAAATATTTTACCTGTTGGGGAGGATTTCGCCCATGATTACAGCCGACGGTCTTTCCATGCTGGCACTTTTGGGGCTGGGCATTGTCCTGACTGCCCAAAGCCGGTGCCTGCAAATTCGCAAGCTGCCCTTTATCCTGAAACATACGGTGGGGACTCTGCTTTCCCGGGACAGTGCGGACAGCAAGGGGATCTCCCCCTTTCAGGCTGTCACCACCGCCTTGGCCGGCACCATGGGCGTCGGCAACATCGCAGGCGTCGCCACCGCCATTGTGGCGGGAGGCCCCGGCGCCATTTTCTGGATGTGGGTCAGCGCCTTTTTCGGCATGGCCACCAAGTACGCCGAGATTTACCTGGCAGTCCTGTACCGGAAGCGGGGCAGGGACGGCTCGTATCAGGGCGGCCCCATGCACTATATCACCCAGGGCCTGGGCAAGCAGTGGCTGGCTGTGCTGTTTGCCGTATTTTGCGTCACCTGCTCCTTCGGCGTGGGCAACATGACCCAGGCCAACGCCGTATCCACCGCCATGGAGACCGCCTTCTCCATCCCCCTTTGGCTGACGGGGCTTGGGGCGGCGCTTTGCGTGGTGCTGGTGGTGTTTGGCGGCGTCAAGCGCATCGCCCGCTGCACCGAACTTGTCATCCCCTTTGTCTCCGTTCTGTATCTGTGCGTCGCTGGGGTTTGCCTGTATCAAAACCGATCTCTTTTGCCCGGTGCCCTTACATTAATAATGAAGAGCGCCTTTGGCATGCGGGAAGCCGCCGGTGGAGTTTTGGGCTACTCCGTATCCGGGGCGGTGCAGCTGGGACTGTCCCGGGGCGTGTTCACCAACGAGGCCGGTCTCGGCTCCGCCCCCATCGCCCACGCCGCCGCCGACACCAAAAGCCCCGCCCATCAAGGGGCATGGGGCGTCTTTGAGGTGTTTCTCGACACCATCGTGGTCTGCACTGTCACCGCGCTGGTCATTTTAACAGCCGGAGGCGGCACCCTGTGGCAGTCCGGGGCAGACGGCGCTCCCCTCACCTCCCTGGCCTTCGCCGCCACTCTGGGGGATTGGGGAACAAGGTTCATCGCCGTTTCCATCGCCCTCTTTGCCATTCCCTCCATGCTGGGGTGGTGCTTCTACGGTGAATCGGCCCTGTCCTGGCTGACCGACGGCAACAAGAGGGCCATCGCCGTGTACCGGATTCTCTTCGTGGTGGGCATCGGCGTAGGGGCCGTCTCCGGCTCCCGCCTTGTCTGGGCCGCCGCCGATACCCTCAACGCCCTGATGGCGGCACCCAATATCATCGCCGTTTTTCTGCTGCGCAGGCAGGTTCTGGCGCCAAATGCAGTATTTTCCACAAAACAGCCACGGGATTTTCATCGGTCACAATATGCAAAATAACTGGCGGTTTTGCTCATAATATGATATACTGGAAAGGTGCCGATAAAAGCAATTGTTTCTATCATAAATACTGTATATGGAGGTGGCACGATGCGTTTGCTGACACGTTCCGACTTTGACGGACTTGCGTGCGGCGCGCTCCTCAAGGAGCTGGGCGTCATAGATACATGGAAATTTGTACACCCCAAGGACATCCAGGACGGCCTCATCGAGGTGGACGACAACGATGTTCTGGCCAATATCCCCTATGTCAAGGGCTGCAAGCTGTGGTTTGACCACCACTCCAGCGAAAGCGAGCGCCTGGGCAAGGATGTGGAGTTTGAAGGCGAAAGCCGCCTGGCGGACAGCGCTGCCCGGGTCATTTACGATTACTACGGCGGCAAGGAGCGTCTCCCCCACTTTGAGGAGATGGTCGTGGCCGTGGACAAGGTGGATTCCGCCAAGCTTTCCATCGATGAGATTCTCAACCCCACCGGCTGGGTACTGCTGGGCTTTGTGATGGATCCCCGCACCGGACTGGGTCGCTTCCGCGATTTCCGCATCAGCAACTACGAGCTGATGGAGACCCTCATCGACGCCTGCCGCTCCCAGACCATCGACGAGATCCTGGCCAATCCCGATGTGAAGGAGCGGGTGGATCTCTACTTTGAGCAGGATGCCCTCTTCCGTGAGATGGTCGGCAAGTACACCCGCACCCAGGGCAATGTCATCATCACCGACCTGCGGGGCGTAGACACCATCTACACCGGCAACCGCTTTCTGATTTACAGCCTGTACCCCCAGCAGAACATCTCCATCTGGGCGGTGGACGGCCGCGGCAAGCAAAACTGCCCCATCGCCGTCGGCCACAGCATCCTCAACCGCACCTCGCAGACCGACGTAGGCGCCCTGCTGCTGAAATACGGCGGCGGCGGACACAAGCAGGTCGGTACCTGCCAGGTTCCCTACGAGGACGCCGACCGCGTCATCGGGGAGCTGGTAGCCAAAATGAACGCAGACGGGTAAGCCGGCCGCGCTTCCCCCGTTTCCCCATGAATAAAACCCGTCACCGGGGCCCATGCTTTCCATGTGGCTCCGGTGGCGGGTTCGTTCGCCGATATCCGTGATTCTCCGGGACTATTCGGCGCAGAAGATGTCGATGGCCTCCTTGAGGAAGGCGGCGCACCCTGGCTGCTCCGCGTCATAGTAGGCGGTAAAGCGGGGATCCTCCACATACATCAGCGCCAGCCCCCTGTGGGCCTGGGCGGAGTAGCTGGGCCAGGTAGCCGTCAGCCAATCTCGGTGCAGGCGGCAGACCTCCTGCGCCTGCGCCGACCCGGGATCTCCCTGTCGGGCAGCCTCTGCCAGCTTTGTCTTGATTTCCTCCTCCAGCTTCTGGTGGGCGATGTACTGCTCCTCCGTCATGCCCATCAGCCTGGCGTTGGAGGCATCCACGGCGGCATCCCCGTACTTCTCCCGGATTTCCTCGCCGTATTGGGTCTCGTTGTTCTCTATCAGCCCTTTTTTCAGGGCCTCAAATTTCTCCTGATTGCTCATTGGTTCGTCTCCTTCCAAATGGCGTATGGTTTTTTCACAGCGGCTATCAATCCGTCCAGCTGTGCGCGCCGCCGAATCAGGGCATCCAGATGCTCCGCCAGCACAGCCGAGGGCGCGTATTCCCCGGAATGCACCAGCCGCGATATCTCGGCCAGTTCCAGGCCCATCTCCCGATAAAACAGGATTTGCTGCAGGAGATCCACCTCCCGCTGCCCGTAAATCCGATACCCGGACGATGCGACCCGCGCAGGCTTGAGCAAGCCAATCTCATCGTAATAGCGCAGTGTACGGGTGCTCACCCCGGCCAGCTTCGCCAGTTTATTTACGGTATACTCCATCGGGCCGCCTCTTTTCTTCCGTTGCGGATTGTTTTTTTGGGGGAAGGGACACTCCCGTCCCATCGCTCCCCTGTCTCATACAGTACACTATGACGCAGCGTCAAAGTCAACCCCTTTCCGCCAGAAATTTTCCCCTCACCCCAAACGAAAGGAAATCGGCCCTTTTCTTCCCCAAATAGGCTCCGAATCTGACAAATTTGCCCGAATACTTGACAATATACGTGGATTCACTTAAACTAAGATATAGGTGTATTTTTTTGAAGGACGTATCGATATATGATAAATAGACAAAGGGTTCAACGCATCCGCAGGGTGATTTATTCCGTTATCGTGATCCTTATATTCGTGCCTCTGATTCTGCTGATTGCCCTGTGCATCAGTATGATTGGCTTTATAGGCGACGCCTCCCGTTCTCTGGAACGCATCGAAACCTATATCGTCGGGGAAGCAGCCCCCGCAGGACAGTCCGACCCGCAATCCGCCACGGCGGATCCGCCGGTTGTGGGACAAGCCTCCGGCAGCGGCCCGGCCGATGTCTCCCAGGCGGCCTCCAAGGAGGATCCAACCGACGCATCCCAGGCGGCGGACGACGAGCCCGATGCCCCCACCGCCGCGCTGGACACTCCCGACAGCCCGGAAAGCGCAACCCTTTCCCCCAATTCCTACGTCCCCGTATCGTACCCCGCCGTCTATTTCGACACGGTTCCCGCCCCTTCGACTCTCGACCCCCAGGCGTTGTATCTCACCTTTGACAACACGCCTTCTCAATATTTCGACGATATTCTCGCTGTTTTGCAAAAGCACGACGTACCCGCAACTTTTTTCGTCTGGTGGGGTGATGCCGGCGGCGCCCCCTCCACAGGAGCCGATTACAGGGCCCTTCTCAACGCCGGTCACAGCATAGGTATCCATTCCGCCGACCCGTCCCTTCCCCTGTCGCGGTTGTATGCCGATGTTGATTCGTATCTTGCCGATTTTTCGGATATCTTCACGAAAATTGAAGAAGAAACCGGGCATCGTACCCGGTTATATCGCCTTCCGGGAGGCAGTGCCAACCCCTATAGCCCAGCACGGCAGCAGGTACTCTCCGATATCCGCGAGGAAATGACCCGCCGCGGCTTTCTCCAGTTCGACTGGACAGCCTCCGCACAGGATGCTGTAAATCCACCACTTTCCATGCAACAAATCCTATCGAATTTGCACACTACTATAGAGAAAGGCAGTCGGGTCATTGCCTTGATGCATGACGGCACCGGCTCCGATTCCACCGTGCAGGCGCTGGATGTGTTCATTGAGCAGTGTCTGGCCGATGGATATACCTTCCACGCCATCGACGCCGACACCGTCCCCTTCTCCTTTATCGACTAATCCTGTGTTTTCTTTTTTGCATTGCTGCATGTATATCATTTTGCTATCCCGCCGTATCCACACGGCTTTTACCTGATAGAATCCGGCGTTTCCGCTGCACGCTTTCTGCACGGAAACCGCCACAAGCGCCATTGAACGCTTACTAGGGAGGTTTACCATGAGTTTCAAGGAAGATTTTTTCGAAGCTCTGCGTAGTGTAAAACGGGATTTCTTCCGAGATTCCGAATATGACGCATCCAGGCCGGAGCAAGCTCCGCCCCAGCAGGATCCGCCGGCGTTCACCGCCGCCCCTGCCGAGCCCGGAGAACCCGTACAGGCTGCCCCCACCTATGGGAGCCAGGAGCCCCTGCCCCCTGCGACAGAGCCTCCCATCACCAAGGAGTCTTCCGCCTCCATCATCGGGGATACCGGCGATTTCCGTATGCCGGACAATATCTATACACCGGATGACGAGCCGGTCTCACCGCCTCCCAAGCCGGACGATGAGGTGTTTGACGCGTTCCAGCAGGCCAGTGCCATCCGGGACGACGAGCCCGAGGATGACGAGAGCCTGGACGATACATATGACGACGTGGCCGATGAGTTCCGCGAGGTGCACAGCTCCTTTGCCGACAACGAGGCCCCGCCCTACCGGGATTATCAGCCCAATTACCCCGACATCGCCGTCCAGCCGGAGTCTATGGACAACCGCAAAATCTATGATTTTGACCCCGACGATTTCTACTCCGACGACAAGACGGTCATATCCCGCAACACGGTGATCCGCGGCGCCCTGCAAACCGAGGACTCCCTGCGGCTTCTCGGTCAAATTCTCGGCGATATTGACTGTAAGTCCAATATCGTGGTAGCGGGCAAAATTCGCGGCAACACCTCCGCCGCCAACGCCTATATTGTCGACGCCCAGGTGGACGGCAACATGGTCTGCGACGATGCCATCAACGTCAATAAGGATGCCTGGATTCTCGGCAACATCCGCGCCCAACAAGCCGATATTGACGGCAAAATCAAGGGCAACATCGAGATTCGCCACACCGTCTCCATCGGCTCCGCTTCCTCCGTCATCGGCAATATCTCCACCGACGAACTGGAGATCAAACGCGGCGCCTTCGTCAACGGGCAGATTATCATGTACAGCCCCTCCCGCGATGTCATCGACCGCTTCGACGATTTCGATCGCGCCTAATATGTACGATTCAAAAGCCTC
>JAJDGX010000128.1 GCA_030265885.1 Ruminococcaceae bacterium OttesenSCG-928-L11
GGCAAGATAAACCTCGTTATCCGAACTGTGTTTGGGTTCATTGCCCCTCGGGGCACCACCCCACAAACCAAAAAAATCAAGAAAAGAGGGAACACCATGCTTGCAATCCAAGGCGGAAAAGTGATCACCATCTCCGGCGGTGTGCTGGAACCCGGCACCGTTCTGGTAGAAAACGGAACCATCAAAGCCGTCGGCCCTGCCGGTGAGGTCGCCATCCCCTCCGGCGCGGAGCTCATCGACGCGACGGGCAAATGGGTGACACCGGGCTTTATCGACGCCCACACCCACATTTCCACCTTTAACGAGCCCCAGACCATGCCCGGCACCTACGACGGCAACGAGATGTCCGACCCTGTCACCGCCCATGTGCGGGGCATCGACGCCCTCAATCCCCGGGATATGGCCATCGGCGTGGTGCGGGCCGCCGGGATCACCACCTGCTATACCGGGCCTGGATCCGCCAATATTGTAGGCGGCACCGGCATCTGCTTCAAAACCAAGGAAGGCAAAACCGTGTTCGACATTGCCATTCCCGGCACGGAGTGCATGAAGTTTGCACTGGGCGAAAACCCCCGCCGGGTGTACGGCTCCGACAAGAAAATGCCCATGACCCGCATGGGCGTCGGCGCATTGTTCCGGGAGACCTTGTACCGGGCGAAGCACTACTCCGACAAGCTGCGGGAGGGAGAGGCCGACAGCAGCAAGGCCCCCACCCCCGACTTCCGGCTGGAGGCTCTGGTGCCGGTAATTCGCCGGGAGATGAAGGCCCGCATCCACTGCCACCGTTCCGACGACATTGTCACCGCTGTGCGGGTGGCGGAGGAATTCGGCCTGGACTACACCATCGAGCACTGCACCGAGGGCTACCTCATCGCCGATTTCCTCAAGGAGCACAATGTGAAATTTGTGCTGGGCCCCCTGACTGTCGGCCCCTCCAAGATGGAGCTGTGGAACTGCACCCTCAAATCCCCCGCCATTATGGAGCAAAGCGGCATCACCGACTTCTGCATTATGGAGGACACCTCCTCCCAGACCAAGTATTTGCCCACCCACATCGGGCTTTGTATGGCAAGGGGCCTGTCGGAGGAAATGGCGTTCCGGTCTGTCACCGTCAACCCGGCCAAGCTGCTGGGCATCTGGGACAGGGTCGGCTCGCTGGAAAGCGGCAAGGACGCCGACATCGCCATCTGGAGCGGCAATCCCTTCTCCAACTTCACCCTGTGTGAAACCACTATCATCGACGGAGACGTTTACCACAATGAGAACTGAACGATCGGTCATTCGGCTGGGCGTGTTCCTGCTCAGCCTTGTATTGCTGCTGTGCAGCTGTGAAACACGGGAGGAAGGGGCGGAGCCGGAAAGCTCCGCTCCTTCCTCCGTATCCGCCTCTGCGGCGGAGCCGTCCCGGGCCGAGCCTGCGGTAGACGGGGAACCCATCGACACCGTGACAACAGAGGCCATGGCCATGGAAATGGCCCAGATTTACGAGTGGTATTGCCAGGGCACTTCCCTGGAGCCGGAATGGCCGGGGGGCGTCCTCGACTTTGCCCTGGGCTGGCTGTGGGAGCACGACCGGATTGCCGCCTTCACCGAGGAGGACGACTGGGGCAACGGCACCATCGTCCTGCCCTATGAGGTGGCCGAGACCGCCGGCAAGCTGTTTCTGGATATGGACATCTCCCCCCTGAAAAACGAATATGAAGCCGGAGCCAACTACTCCGCCGACTATGCGATTCCCTCCGCGCTGGAACTGCGCCATGTGGAATCGATCTGGGACGGTGATAAGCTGTCCCTCACATTCCGCCGCTATGTGGGGGAGTATATGCTGGGATCCGAATGCACCTACTCCTTTGTGGTGAGAAAGGTGACAGAGCCCCCTGCGCCGCCCTTTGGCGACATTGCCGCCGGCGAGATTCTCCCGGTTTTGCAGGGGGTGGAGACCGTCTGGCTGGAGGAGGAGCCCGCCCCCCGGCTGGAGACGGTGGAAATCGGCACCGCCCAGGAGTTGATTGCTTTCTCCCGGGCAGTCAACAGCGGGAACTGGGATGCCCACAAGGCCCGCTATGTGCTGACCGCCGACATTGACCTGACCGGCGTGGAGCTTGCCCCCATCGGCACCAACCGCTGCCTGCTGGATGCTTGGGACTGGCGGGATCGCACCCGGGGTGGCTTCAACGGGGAACTGGACGGGCAGGGCCACACCATCTCCGGGCTGACGATTGCAGTCTCCCCCACGAATGAGGAAGCCCCTGTCTATGCCGGCCTGTTCGCGACCATCGGCGACTATGGCGTGATAAAAAACCTGACGCTTCGGGGGGCGAACGTGTCCATCCGGGATGAGGGCTGGGCTGTCATGGGTGAGGCCGCCGGAGTGCTGGCCGGGGCAAGTACCGGGAACATCGAAAACTGCCATGTGACAAACAGCTCCGTCAGCGGCGGCTACAGCGTCGGCGGCCTTATCGGCACTGTCAGCGGCCCCGACGACGGACGAGCCTCGTATATCATAGGCTGCTCCGCTGAGAATATCACCGTATCCGGCCACACCGAGGTAGGCGGGCTGCTGGGCTCCCAGCATTGGAACCGACTGGAAAACAGTTTTGTCACCGGCACCGTACATGCCGTGGCCCGCATCGGCGCAGAGGGGCCTCCTCACGCCATCGGCGGGCTTATTGGCCACATGGTGGCCGCCGAGGCCTACGGCAGCCTGTCATCGGTGGAAATAAAGACCCAGGTTTCCTCGGAATGGGTGGGCAGTCTCATCGGCTATCAGCAGGGCGGCGTCACCGGCTGCTTCTACAACGCCGACCTCTCCCATTGGGAACCGGTGGATGTGCTGTATGACAGCGCTTCCCCCTCTCAGGTGGAGCCGCTTTCCGACAGCGGGGCAAAAAAATTCATACTGGAATTAAAATCCATGCAATAATTCGGGGGGATCCGAACACTTATTAGGTAGCGGCTGTGATGGAGGAACCCATCGAAGCCGCTGCCATGCTTTTTGCATTTTTGCCAATCCCGCTTTTATGGGCGTTTGGCGCTACATAATCATTCAAGGAGATTATCTATATGGGTAAAATAAGCAATCACAACAAAATTCTGATTCCCCTTTTGGTGCTGGTACTGGTGCTGACAACAGCCTTCAGCGGCTGCGCCTCCCGCACGACAACCGACGGCGACGACGTCAACACCGATGTGGAGGGCGGCGTCATTGGCCCCTGGAAATCCACCCTGCAAAACAAGGAATACACAAAGACCGAGCCCCCCCAGCTGGCTGACCAGATTATGGACATGAAGGCCGAAAACGCGGATACCGTGGGCTGGCTGGTGGTGCCCAACACCGACATCAACGATGTGGTGGTCTGCGATTTCACCGACAACGAATACTACCTGCGCAAGAATTTTTACGGCGATTATGATTTCAACGGCGTGTTTTACGCCGACCGCCGCAGCAAGTTTGAGGACGGCGGCAGCCGGGACGGCATCGGCAACAACACCACCATCTACGGCCACGCCATGACCGACAACATGGAAAACGACGCCTACGAGATTAAGTTTGGCCCCCTCCACAACTTCCGGGACGAAACCTTTGCCAAAAATACGCCCTACATCTACTTTTCCACCGCCGGAGAGGACATGGTCTGGGAGGTGTTTGCCGTATTTTTCGCCAACCGCAACAAGGTGGCCTACAACCGCAACGACCTGTCTCAGGAAGAGATCTACAACATGGTGAAAAACGACGCCCTGCCCCGTTCCATTTACAACTACGACGTGGATGTCAAGGCCGACGACAAGATTTTGACCCTGTCCACCTGCGCCTATGTGCTGCCCAACGGCACCCCCACCAACTACCCCAAAACCCATTATCGCTATGTGGTTATGGCAAGACTGGTTGAGCCCGGCGCCACCCTGAAGGAACAAGCCTCCTTCAAGGTCAACAAAAACCCGATTGTGGACGAGGACAACTACCCCAACTAAACCGTCGAATCGAAAGCGGCCCGCCTGCTCCGTTATGGGAACAGGCGGGCCGTTTTTGTTTTGTGGGATCCGTTAAGCTTCGTTTAAGTGTGGGGGTGTATGGTAATACCAATCGCTGTGCAAAATACGGGCCGTTCGCTTTGTGTCAACAGGCCCTGAGCAGAAAGATTGGAAAGGGGTCGATACCTATGAACATCGGCGGAATCGGCAATACCGGCGTTGACTACACCAAGCTGACCTCCCGGCAATTGGAGCAGCAGGAGGTGCAGCAGGAATCGGAGGCGGCCCAGGTACAGGCGGCCCAAACCGTTCAGCAAAAGCCTCAGACAAGCGGATCCGACAGCGGCAATGGCTCCGGCACCGGTGGAAACCCGGCCGCCGCTGCCCAGACACAAACCTCCGCGACGGCGGCGGTGTCCCGACAGCTGGCACAGACCCTGACCACCGGCTCCGACAGTGAGGAGAGCAACACCGCCCTGATAAACAAGGCCAACAGCGGAGCCGAACTCTCCCAGGCGGAGCTGTCCCAGCTTAAGGATTTGGATTTCGCGCTGTATGCCCAGGCGGTAAAGGCGCAAAAGGCCCGGGAAGAGGTGCGGGCCCAGATGAAGCAAAACCCTTCCCACGCGGCAAGCTTTGCCGACCGGGCCGCCAGCCAGGCGGTGGGGCAGGAGGACTCGGCCGTGGCCCTGCGCGCCATCGCCGATGAATACAACCAGTTCGCTGCCAAGTATGACCAGATGGATTTCGGCAGTCACCTCTTCCGGTAAATCATCGATGCAATGGAATGAACCGAACAACCGGGCCCCTTTGACCTTCCCGCGGGAATGCCAAAGGGGCCCGGTTTTCTTGTCCGCATTTTTCTACAAAGATTGGCATTACACCGTCGCTTCCTCTTTCGCATCGGCTTTCATTTGATCCACCGCGTCATTCAAACCGATGGATATCGACAGCACATAGGTATCCTGACGCTGCGCCCCATCAAACTGAACAAAATGGTTGGGCTCGGATGCGTGAACCCACTTGATTTTCCATTTGTCCTTCTGATTGGAAGCATTGCTTTCCTGCAAGAGATTGGGGTTTTGATCCAACAAATCCACATATGCCTCAATTGCGTTCAAACTCTGCTCATTTTTTTCTATCTGGCACACGTACTGTGTCAGAATCAGCCCGTTGATGGCAGAAAAAATGTAGATAGGGGTAAATGTTCCGTCAAAGTCGCGAAAGGTTATGGCGATTGGCGGGCGAAGGTTATCGTACCCCTTTGGCAGTTCCATATTCCGCATGCTGTCAAATGTCTCCGAGTCCTTGCGCATTGAATCCGCGCCGTATACCACGGCTAAAAAATCGTCTGTGCCGGTATGCCAATCCACCTTTTGCCTGTGCCACGATTGGACGCCGTCGGGGCCGATGACAGCATCGGCCAAAGCAGGAAGCGTTATCTCCTTGATTCCACGGTTACTGTCCCCACAGCCTACAGCGGCAAGGAGCAATGCGGCTATGCATAACCATGCCATTTTTCTCATGTTGTTCACCTGCCTATAACGTAGGATCCCTCCCATGCAAATTGTATCGCATAGATATTTCCTGCATATTGCCCTGACGTTAACGCCTGTGGCAGGTGTCTTGGCTTGTCAAATGCGGGGGGCGAGCCGCTTGCCTACAGCAGCCCCTCATCCGCCAGGGACTGGGCCGCCAGCATCACGCCCAGCTTCCCGGAGGGCCACGTCAACCCGCCCTGCATCCAGGCGGCGTAGGGTTCCCGCATGGGCCCATCGGCGGACAATTCAATGGAAGCCCCCATGTTAAAGGCTCCGGCGGCCATGATAACTGGGTCGTCGTACCCCGGCATATCCCATGCCTCGGGCACAACAAAGGAATCGATGGGCGCCCCCTTCTGAATGCCCCGGCAAAAGGCGGACAGCCCCTCCGGCGAATTCAGCACCACAGTTTGAATGATGTCGGTGCGCATCTCATCGGGGGCCGGGGTCACGGCAAAGCCTGCCGCCCCAAACAGGGAAGCGGCAAACACAGCGGTTTTGAGCGCCGCTGCCACAACCGTCGGCGCATAGAACAGCCCCATGTACATGTTTTTGTTTTCGCCCAGGGTACACCCTACCTCCCGACCCATGCCGGGGGCGGTCATGCGGTGGGCGCACAGCTCCACCAAGTCCTTACGTCCGGCGATGTAGCCGCCTGTCCGGGCAATGCCGCCGCCGGGGTTTTTGATGAGGGAACCCATCATCAGGTCAGCACCTACCTGGGTAGGTTCCCGGGTTTCCACAAACTCGCCGTAGCAGTTGTCCACCACCAGCAGGGCCTCGGGATTGGCCTCCTTGACCAGCTTCGCCACCGCCTCAATTTCGTCGATGGTGATGGAGGGCCGCAGGGAATACCCCCGGGAGCGCTGCAAATAGGCGACCTTTACGCCCTTGACAGCCTCGGGAATGGCGGCCAGATCCATGCGGCCGGTTTCCAACAGGGGGAGTTCTTTGTAGGCGATGCCGAAGTCCTGCAGCGACCCGAGATTTTGTCCGGCCTTGTCGCCGATGCCCAGTGCGGCGTGAAGGGTATCGTAGGGTCGGCCGGACAGGGAGAGCATGGTGTCCCCGGGCCGCAGCACCCCAAACAGCGCCGTCACAATGGCATTGGTACCGGATACGAAGCTGTGGCGCACCAACGCGTCCTCCGCCCCCAGAACCTGGGCGAACACCGCGTCCAGGGTATCCCGGCCCCGGTCGCCGTACCCGTAGCCGGAGGTGCCCAGCAAATGGCTTTCGCTGACCCGGTGCGCCATAAACGCGGCCAGCACCTTGTGGCTGTTGGTTTCGCAGATATGGTCAATGCGGGCAAAGGCAGCCGACGCGGCGGCCTCTGCCTGGGCAGACAGCTGCCGAATGCGATCGGACAGCGGAAAAAAATCGGTGGAAATATGGGCCATAAGGGAATCATCCTTTATATTAAACTGTAGATATACC
>JAJDGX010000129.1 GCA_030265885.1 Ruminococcaceae bacterium OttesenSCG-928-L11
AGCAAAATAAAGCAAGGTAAACACTACCACAATGACCCCAATGATCACCGGAATCATCCAGATGAGCCTTCTAAATATATATCTGTGCATAACAACCCTCTTTATATTTCTTTCGTTTACGCTCGGAGCTCAAAGCGCCTTGGCTTTAAGCTCCGAGCTGCAATTATTCAGGTGTTACGGCTAGTGAAACGTAGTGGCGCCGGCCACGATGAAGGAACGGGGATCGTAGTGCAGTTCCTTAACGCCAAGCTCTGCGCGCGAGAAGTTGAAGTTTTCCGGAGCGCACAGACCGCGGGCATACGCCTTTTCATACAGGAACTTGTGAAACGCGTCGATGTTTTCGGGTGTGGCATTGTGTTCATACACACAGTTTAACAGCAGCTTCTGCTGTTCTTCATCCACAAGACCATAAAAGGTTTTTCCCTTGTTGAAATCCATGTTGAACTTGGTATTCCACATACCGTTGATATAGTCGCCTCTCACTGTATCCAGGGCCATATCGTAGCCGGTAGCTTCTTTCATTGCGTTCACGTGCAGTGCGGCGTCCAGGTTTGCGATTTCCACATTGATGCCAACTGCCAGCAGATACCCCTGTATTACCTGTGCAATTTTAACCTGTGTGTCCACGTTGGAGCATTGCAGCACCAGGGTCACCTCCCCGGGAGCGTAGCCCGCTTCCGACAGAAGCTGCTTTGCGCGCTCGGGGTCATACGCGAAGTACGGCTCTTCCTTCCACTTTTCCAGATACAGCGCGGAATTTTCAGGGCCAACCGTGTACTGAGGGCTACCGTGGCCGTTGTAGGCGGCTTGGATGACGCCTTCTATATCGATTGCCACGTTCACAGCTTGACGCAGCTTGGGGTTGCCGTATACAATGCGGTTGGTATCCCCGGAAAAATAAAGCTGCGTGCCGACGGCAGAGGGGGAAATGAAAGCATCGTATTTCGGGTCATCAAAAAACTTTTCGCCGATTGTGTGGTTCATCTGTTGGGCCACGTTGATGTCTCCTGTTTCAAGGGCGATGGCCATCTGGGAGGGCTCCTTGATGAACTTGTACTCAATGCGGTCCGCGTTGGCCAGGCTGTAGTAGGCCGTCTTATCAGGTGTTTGCCAGTAATCCTCGCGCTTGACAAGCACCATGTGGGATCCGGGCTCAAATTCTTCCACAACGTAGTGGCCTGTCGCAATGATCTCATTGGCCATTTCGTCCGGGCTTTCCTCATACGCCTTGCGCGACATTACCGGTGAGGCTCTTGTGACGCTAGCAAAGGTACCGATAATGTTGTCAACCAGCACGATTTCCAGAGTGTAATCGCCTGTCGCCTTTATGGATTCCATTTTATTCAGGTTCGCGTTTGTACCGGCCGCCTTATGGAAAAGCATAGACCATTCAATGTCCGCCGCCGTTATGTGATTTCCCGCCGAGTCGGTGACATAATCGTAGATCTCAACATTGTATACTTTTCCGTCCTCAGTCGTCCAGCTTTTGGCAACCTGAGGATCCAGATCTCCTTCGGCGTTAACGCCACAGAGATGCTCGGTATACGAAAACTTTGTCATGTTATGGGCGCTTCCCTTCATGGCAAAGGGCGACAGCGTGTTGAGGTCTCCGGCTATACCGATCTTCATGTCGATGAATTTATCACCGGTGGATGCGTCTGCCTGCGACTCGCCTGCAGCCTCGCTTTTCGATTCGGCAGGTGCTGCCGAACCCACCTGGGACGGTGCGGGCGACTGCGCGGAATTTCCCGACGAAGCCTGATTCTGCGCACCGCCGCACGCCGCCAGCGACATCGCGATTGTCATTGAAAGCGCAATTGACAGAAATCTGTGAAGCTTGCTTTTCATGCCTATTCTCCTTTGTAAAAAATATAGTTGGAAGTGGCTTTACCACTCAAACCCAAAATCAAAATTGACCATATGCGAAAGCAACTCATATGCATCTTCCGGCAGGATAAAGCGTTTTTCGACGGTTTCCTTCAGCGACCTTGCGAATTTCGCCAGATATGCCTGTTTGGAACCGTAACGCCTTACCAATTCCTCCCTGCCAAATGGTCGTATGTTTCCCCCCCATTCGTACGTGGCGATGGGAACATCCACCATGGGGCTTCTCACGCCGCCCTTGACATTACCGGCGTCGTCGAGAACAAAGTCTTTATCCGGATGGCCGTCGGGATAGCCCACCTTCGTCTCCATGCGCTCAGCATAGGGCGGCTGAATCCCATACCGCACCCACTTCTTCAGGTTATCAAAGGCACAGCGCTGAATGTAGTGGATGGGGAACAAATAGTTCCTATACTCGTGGACAGGGCCCGGCATATCGTCCTTGAATCCGGCGCGCAGAGCGGTTTCCTTATTTATGCTGACAAGCTTGTCGTCGCGCCCGCCAACCTTGGCTCCGGCCACCTCATATAGCCTGAACCGGTTTCCGGGTTCATCCGCATCTGGCCGGCGCTGGGCAATTGCCCAGCTTCTGTGAAAGCCAACGCCAAACAGATCGCCCATAGTAATAACGCGCATAGTCGGCACACAGGGTCTGGTCGTGCTTCGTGGGTCAGGCACCGAGATGCCCGGCTCCTCATTGTTGAGCTGCGCCGTGGAGCTTGTCATCTGAAGGAGGAAGCCGTCGTATACATAGTTTTTGTCGTCGCGCATGGCATAGCTGTGTACGCTGCCACTGTAAGCGGAAAGGTTGCCCGCCGACGCACCGGTGGCAAACAGATACTGCACATCATACCCCGCAAACGGGCTTTGCGCCGCACCGCTTCTGCACAGCATGGCCACCTGGCTCAAAACATCGTACATGAGTCCGTTTTCCATTTCGGGGTGCTTTCCATATTTCTCGTGGGTAAGGACATACTCTTTTCGTTGTTCGGGCGGAATGGGGTTTGCACAATTGAGCGGAGCGTAGCGAACCGGATCAAAGGTTTTCAGCGTCTTTACCGCCACGTCGCGCACCGTCACACCAACCCAGCCATCCCCACTTCGGAGCATGTACTCGTCCATTTCGCCCCAGCCTGTGAAGGGATTATCCTGTTTGTAGGCGTAATTCATTATTTCGACCAATACATTGCCGCTGAAGCGCTTGGGATCTGCAGGCTTTCTTACCAGGATACGAAAGGTATATGGTGCGTCTTTCACCTTGACCATAATGTCTTCGCCATACTCAAAGCGCGCGTAAACGTTCGCGTTTCCCGATACAAAATACTCTTCTTCAAGATAGCCAAATTCGTTCAGATCCATAGGATCCGTCTGATCCATCGCCGCATTGAGCGGCTTGGATTCCGGGGTAGATGGAATCCGTTTCGCATCCGGAACAGGGACAATGTGCTTTGTGTGCTTTTCGTATATTGTCGCTGCATGCGAAGCCATTCGTTAACCTCCTTTATCGATCCGTCTGGCAGATCATCTGTACTAAGTTTATCAGGTAAGGCGGCAGAATGATAGCAATTTTCCCAGAAAACATAGAAAACATCGACAATATTTTGTTGATTAGGCACTAAAAAAGCCCGCAATCCGCCCATTGCAGATCGCAAGCTTTTTATAGTGTTAATTGTTTGATTTTTCTGCCAGCATCGCGCGGTATTCCTTGGGGGTCATGCCGGTCTCCGCGTTGAACACCTTAATGAAATAACTTTGTCCGCTGAAAGCAAGCTGTTGCGAAATCGCACTGGCGGAATAGTCTGTGAATTGCAGCAATTCCTTGGCGGCTTCAATCTTTTGCTTGCGCACAAACCGGGAAAACGTCATGCCCGTCTCTGTGTGAAAAATCTGGGCCAGGTAATTCGCATTTAGAAACAGCGCCTTGCTTATGTCGCCGAGTGTCAATTGGGTATTCAAATTGCTGATGACATAATTCACGGCAAATTTGACATAGTTGGAATAGTTTTCCTTGATGACTCGCTTTGTTTTGCACCGCACCATTTCGCCCAAGAATCGCTCGACAGAGCATCTAACCGAGGAGTGAACGTCGTCCCTGTTAAAGCAGAGCTCAAGCTGTTGAAGGCACACGTCACTCAATGCAAAGGCCCTGCTTTCCGCCATGCCCGCATCAATGCAATACCGCGTAATAAGGGTGATGCTTTCAACCGCCGTATAGACGGCATGGGTAAACGGGTTCGCAGGATGACGTCCGGAAAAATCAGGCTCCAACCGCTTCATTACACATTCCACCGCGCGATAATCGCACGTTTGGATGTATCTCTTTATTTGCATTTCTTCTTGGAGCGAGCGCAGACACCTCATATCACCGACAGTGTCTTTCGACAGCTCAAAAACCGCTTCCTTCATGGGGAGAGTACTAGCCAAGAAACACCCTACTTTCTTCGATAACGTAGAAGATTGTATTTACGCTTCCTGTCCTACTTCGTGTTCCAGCGTTCCTTTGTTTCTATCTCAAGGGAGCCGACATTGAAGAGTTCCAGCTGGCTGTCCCATATTGTCTGAACCGAGGTTATCCTTTCGTGGGTGTACTGCATATACAACACCTGCACGGGAGGCCATGAAAAACACATATGAAAGCGCTCATCATCGTCCATTGTATCCCGAGAAAAATAAATGTATTTCGTGCCGGTTTTATCGGGGTTTCTTCTGTTGAACACTTTAGTCCCTACAATCCCCACTTCCTTTACATCGCGCCAGGCAAGCGTCCGAATTCGAAAGCCTAAGAAACGCTGTTCCAAATACTCCTTGCCGATATAAAGTGAGGAGCCGGACCCCTCCCGTGAAAACCGGATAATCAAATCCGGAGCTCGCCTCATTCCGTTGAGTTTCCCACCTTGAGAGCGCCGTCAAATCGTTTTTCCTCAAAGGGTAAGCCCTTGATGGTGCGCAGTAACTGGTGCGCCGCATAGGCCCCCATCTCCGCCAATGGAATATCAATGCAGGTGATCGTAGGATAAATCTCTTGGGCCGCGTGGAGGTCATCCAGGCAGATGTGACGCGGGCGTTGGGGAAGTGCAAAGCGCCTGCGCATTATGGCGTACTGCACCAGAAACCCAAGCCGCTGGGTAGCGCTGACAACAAGGTCGTAGTCTCCTCCTTGCTCAAGGCGGGCGGAAATATCCGCGAGCTGTTCGCTCTCATCTCTGCCCTCCGCAAGTATGGAACAGCGTTCAAAGACCGCCTCGGGATAGATGCTGCTGACCGATGCCTCGAAAAGGTCAAACTTGCGAGATGAGGTTTTCTTCCTGCGCTCATAGTTAAACAGAAGGATGCGCTCCGAGCGATTTGCAAGGCACAGCTCCGCACTCTGGTTAATGGCGCGGGCGATGTACTGATACTCCGGCTGTGTTTTTGTCCACACCCCGTGTGCGTTGAGAACCACATAGGGGATGCCGCTTTCGTTGAGAATCTCTACTGCCTTCGTGCCCATTTCACAAAACGCAAACAGCAGGCCGTCGACGCGGTTGGCGCTGTAAAAGGCCATGGATTCGGCTGTGTCGGTTTCATCCTCAATGATGCGGTGGCTGGGCAGCAGGGTAAGCGTAAAATCCATTTCCCGCACAACCTTATGTATGCTTCGCAGAATATCATTGAAACCGTTATCCTCGGGACGGCCCATGATAATACCGATCGATTGCGACAGCGAGGTTCGCATGCCACGCGCTGCGCTGTTGGGATGATATCCCAGCCTTTGGGCGGTTTCCAGCACCAGTTCCTTCGTCTCTGCGCTGATTCTCTTGCCGGACTTATTGTTGATGACATACGAAACAGTCGCTTGCGAAACACCGCAAACCCTGGCGACATCCTTGGAAGTAATCCCATGCTTTACTGACATTGCGGCACCTCGGCATTTTAGCTTATACGTATAACCGACTTTTCACTAGTAATATATCACACTTCTATGTCTCTGTCAATCTGCATAATATTACAAAAAAAAAGCCAATGATTTTAAAAATTTGCCAATAATCCGGCTGACCTGTTCGGAATGCCCACCCCAAAGGGGCACGCACATGGAAGCAGCGCAGCTTGACAGACAAACCCCTCCCGGCAAAGAGCAATTGTTCTTTGCCGGGAGGGGTTGTTCGCTGAAATTCGGATGTGAAATCGTCAGGCGCTCTGCGGTTTTTTATCTGCCTGCGCCGCGGACTGCACAACCGCCTTGTTTTTCCACAGGCCGCTGAGATAGTAGATATATACCAGCACACAGCTGGTCAAACTTGCCGCATTCATGGCATAGTACATTCCCACAAACCGGTTCGGCGCAACCGCCAGAAAGTAGGAGAGCGGAATGCGTACAACCATGCCGACTAACGCAATGATCATTGTCACAGTAACGGCGCCCGCGCCGCGCATGATGCCGATGTACATCTGCTGAAAGCCCGTTGCCCAAACAAAAAACGCAAGCGCCTTCAGCGCTGTTGTACCCATTTCCACAATGGCCTGGGCGTTGGGGTCGGAGGAATCCAAGAAGAGGTGGATAAAGGGCTCCCCGAAAAAGAATATGATGCATCCCAGCAGCAGGCCAATCCCCATTATTACACCGTTCATTACATTGATTCCCTTTGTCACCCGCTCCGGCTTGCCCGCCCCCATATTTTGTCCAACGAAGGTGGTGAGCGCCTGGCCTATTCCCATCATGGGCAGCAGAACAAAGCCATCGGCCCGCATGACAATGGTATTGGCCGACACTGCCGCCTCGCCAAAGCTGTTGGTAAAGAACTGGATTACCAGCCCACCCAGCGAGGATACCAGCGCCTGAGCCGCTGTGGGGATTCCCAGCTTAATCATCAGCTTGGCGGAGGCTTTGTCAAACTTGAGTGTTTGCGGTTGATAACCACACCATAGCCCCCGCTGCGTATTCGCAGGAGGATGAGAATGACGCTGATCATCTGTGCCATAATGGTAGCCAGAGCCAATCCCGCTACGCCCATGCCAAACACCACAACAAAGAGCAGATCCAGGGCGATGTTGAGGCAGGAG
>JAJDGX010000013.1 GCA_030265885.1 Ruminococcaceae bacterium OttesenSCG-928-L11
CCCTTAAAAATCCCGCAATCACTTCGTGGGCTATCAAACATACGCTGGGCAAAACCGGCACGCAAAATCGGTCAAGATGACGACCGACTTTGCTGTGCAGTAGCCCTCGCCCCGTTCCCTTTTACCGGCACCCTTTGCCCTTCCGTTCACTCATTGTCGGGGTAAAGCCCGACAAACCGTTCACTGGCTTTTGGCCCAGCTTTCGTCCATGCCTCGCACCTGCCGGCGGGGATGGCCGCGCTCTGTCGAGCGCACATTTTGCTCCCGCAAAATGGCTCCGCCCTCGCCCCATCCCCACCAGTCAAAACCCTCTTCACACTCATCTCTCCCGCCACGCCTCCCCCAACAATCCGCGGAGCGGGATGGGTTTTCTTTTGCTTACTTTTCTTTTTCCCAAAAGAAAAGTAAGTTAGATGTCGAAGGCGTCGTGGATGGCGTTCATGGCGGATTTGGAAAATTCCTTGTCGATGAGGACAGAGATTTTGATCTCGCTGGTGGAGATCATATGAATGTTGATATTGGCCTCGCTGAGAGCCTCGAACATTTTTGCGGCAACACCGGGATTGCTTTCCATACCGGCGCCCACCACAGATACCTTGGAGACATTCTCATCCCAGGCAATTTTGGTGAATTTGATGCTTTCCTGCATCTCGTTGAGAGCGTCGACCGCCCGTTTGCCATCATCCTGGGCAACGGTGAAGGTGATGTCCTTGCTGCCGTCGCGGCCGATGGACTGCAGAATGATATCTACGTTGATTTTCAGGCTGGCCAGCAGGGAAAAGACCTTGAACGCAAAGCCGGGCTCATCGGGAACCCCCACAAGGGAAATCCGGGCAATATTGTCGTCCCTGGCGACCCCTTTAATCAGCATTTTTTCCACTTTGACAACCTCCTTGACGATAGTGCCCGGCTTATTTTCCAGGCTGGAGAGAACCTCCAGGCGCACATTGTATTTCTTTGCCATTTCCACCGACCGGTTGTGGAGCACCTGCGCCCCCAGACTGGCCAGCTCCAGCATTTCATCGTAGGTGATGGCATCCAGCTTTTTGGCGGTTTTTACAACCCGGGGGTCAGCGGTATATACGCCGTCCACATCGGTGAAGATTTGGCATTTGTCGGCGTGCAGAGCGGCGGCTATGGCCACAGCACTGGTATCGGAGCCGCCACGGCCCAGCGTCGTGATATCGTCGTAGCGGTTGATGCCCTGAAACCCGGTGACTACCACAATATTTTGCTTGCTTATTTCATTTTCCAGCCGCTCGGTATTGATGCGGCGAATCCGGGCGCGGCTGTGGTTGGAGTCGGTGAGAAAGCCCGCCTGCCAGCCGGTCAGGGGTGTAACACGATAGCCCATCTTCTTGATGAGCATCGTCAGCAGCGCGGCGCTGATTTGCTCACCGGTTGTCAGCAGAAAGTCCATATCCCGCTGGGATGGGTCGGGGTTTATCTCCCGCGCCTTTTCAATCAACTCGTCGGTGGTGTCGCCCTGGGCCGAGACCACCACGATCACGTCGTTGCCCTTGTCGTGCTCGGCTGTGACAATCCGGGCCACGTTTTGCATCCGCTCGGCATCCCGGACAGAGGAACCTCCAAATTTTTGTACAATCAATGCCAATCTGTTTCCCTCCAGTTATTCAAATCCCATGCAGGGTTCGGACGTGCAATGCTCCTTATCCCCGCATGAGGATAGCGCCTTTGTTGTCTATGGAAAGTATATGCAGCCTCCACCCTTGCAGACCCATATCGTCCAGGCTGTCTCGGGTTTTTTGCTCAAAATCCAGCACCGCGTCGTCCACAATGGCCATCAGGGATGAGCCCGCGCCGCTGACATAGGCGGCGTAAGCGCCGTTTTTCAGGCACAGCTCCATCACCTGCCCGCCGCCGGGAATCAACTCCAGCCGATAGGGCTGGTGAAGGCGGTCGTCGGCTCCAATGCGCAGATTCTCGTACTTGCCGGAATAGAGGCTCACCGCCATCAGGGCGGAACGCGCCAGATTAAACCGGGCATCGGTGTGGGGAATCTCCTGCGGCAGCACCGAGCGTGCCAGAGAGGTTTTCAGTTCAAAATCGGGGATAATGACGGCAAAGCGAAGGTCATTGTGGATTTCCTGCTTGACGTAGTGAACCTTGCCGTTGTCCAGCACCGCCGTTACCAGGCCGCCGGTCAGGGCGGGGGTAGTGTTGTCGGGGTGGCCCTCCAGCACAGCCGCCATATCGATGAGGGCGTCCTGTGTCAGGGGCTTTCCCAGCATTTCGTTTGCTCCCAGCAGCCCGCCGATGATACAGGCGGAGGAGCTGCCCAGCCCCCGGGCAAAGGGGATATTGCTCAGCTGCTCCAACTCCAGCCCCTTGAGAGGCTTGCCGCAGACATCATACAGATGCTTGGCGGTTTTCCAGACCAGATTTTCCTTGTCCAGCGGGATGTCCGCGCCGTCGTGGGAGCGGATTGCCAGCCGGTCGGATTCCCGCATGTAGACATAGTTGTACAGGGCAACCGCCACGCCCAGCGCGTCAAAGCCGGAGCCAATGTTGGCGCTGGTGGCGGGAATTCGCACCTTGACCATATCGGTACCTGTTCCGTTGTCTGCCATATCAGTAATCCAATTTCCGGATGGCGGAGAGGAGGGTGAGGCCTTTTGCCTGCAATTTTCCGGTGATTTCCTCTAGTTTCCCCTCGGGCATTTCGGAGGTGATAAAGGCGAATTCGTCGGCGGGGCGGCGTTTGCGGGCCAGGGACTGGATTGTCCCAAAGGCATCCCGGCAGAGTGCCTCGCAGTTTTCACCCTGGAAGCAGAGGTACTGGGTGGTGGAGACGGTTTTGTAGTCCGCCACGTTGTTTTCCGCGCTGTCCTCCCACTGGAGACTGCGAATCGTCCCCCGGGCCTTGACGCAATCCACCATATCGCCGACAACGGCGGAGGCTGTGGGCAGCTTGCCCGCCCCCTTGCCGTAGAACACCACGTCGCCGGTGGCATCGCCCCGCACCAAAATGCCGTTGAACACGTCATCGATGCCGGCCAGCTGGCTGGATTTGGGAATCAGAGCGGGACTGACCATGGCGTACACCTTGCCGTCCTCTGTTTTAAAGGCCCGACCAATCAGCTTGATGACGCAGCCTGCGTTGTCGGCGTACTGCACGTCCTCGGCGGTCAGGGTGGTGATGCCCCGGGTGGGCACATTTTCGGGATACACATGGCTGCCAAAGGCCAGGGAGGCCAGGATGCAGATTTTGCGGCAGGCGTCGTGGCCGTCCACATCGGCAGAGGGGTTTGCCTCGGCATAGCCCAGCTCCTGAGCCATTTTCAGAGCCTCGTCAAAGGCCATGCCTTCCTTGATCATTTTGGTGAGGATAAAGTTGGTGGTGCCGTTGAGAATCCCGGCAATTTCGTCGATCTCGTTGGCCGCCAAACACTGGTGAATGGGCCGGATGATGGGGATGCCGCCGCCCACGCTGGCCTCAAACAGAAAATTGACGTCCTTCTCTCTGGCGACAGCCAACAGCTCCGCGCCCTTTTGTGCCACCAGCTCCTTGTTGGAGGTGACAACGCTCTTGCCCGCCTCCAGACAGGCCTTTACAAACTCGTACGCCGGGTGGACACCGCCCATAACCTCGGCCACCACAGAGATTTCTCCGTCGCCGAGGATGTCGGCAAACTCCTTGGTAAACAGCCCGGCATAGGGGCTGTCCGGAAATTCCCGAATATCGAGAATCCGCTTCAGCTTGATTTCTTTTCCCGCCTTTTTGGCGATGGAGGCGCTGTTTTTATTCAGCAGTTCCACCACGCCGGAGCCCACGACTCCATGGCCCAATACCGCAACCTGTACCATATGGCATTCCCCTTTTTTTATCTGTCTGTCGGACAAACGCATGCCAATCTCCTGTCAAACGGCTTTCTCCGATTCGTTCCGGGAAGATTGGGATCAGTTGGCCAGCAGCTTGATTTCCACTACTCCGTCCAGCCCCTCGATGATGGCCGTCAACTCCTCCGGATCCATGGACAGCTTTTCCGTGCGCATCGAAACCGTCACCGGAGCGACGCCGTCCACCGGGATGCTCTGGTTGATGGTCAGGATATTGGCCCCGTGCTCGCACAGCAGCCCCAGCAGGGCGGACAGCACCCCCGGCTCGTCGGCCAGGGCCGCGTACATCGTCGCCATATGCTGGGTGGAGGTTCCCAGATAGGGCGAGATGGCATCCTTGTACTTGTACAGGGCACTGCGGGAAATGCCGGCCATCTGCGCGGCCTTGGAAAGGTTCTGGGCCTTTCCCTGGGCCAGATACTGCTTCGCCTGCACCACCTTGAGGAACACCTCCGGCAGGACACTGGCCTCCACCAAATAATATTTATGCTTGTCAGGCAACAAGTCCGCCTCCTATACACGATTGTGTTTCAATAGAGAACAATATAACACGGAACGCTGACAATTACAATCCATTCCGCCCGCCAAATCAAGATAAAACCGGCGAATTCTGTCGATTTTCCCAAATCATCTCCCCCATGCTGCGTCTCTCGTGAAATTTCACCCTGCCGTAGTAAGTTTTGAATAAATTTGTCTGTTTTCCCATATAAGGGAATAGGCAACAATTCCTCCGGCAGACGGGGGAATGCTCCAATGAACCTGACAAACAGAAACCAACTGATGGGAGAATTCCATATGAAGCAAACGCGCCGATTGGCGGAGCTGTCCGCTATTTTCATTTTGGCGGGGTGTCTGGTGCTGGCCGTGGGAGGCTTCGCCGGCAGGGTGACGGCGGCCAACGCCTGGGAGCCTTTTCCCGGTCTGTACGCGCCTGCAAGCGAGCCGGAGCCCGCCCCCACCGGAAAGGTCATCTACTTGACCTTTGACGACGGCCCCAGCAAAAACACCCGGGCCATTCTGGATATGCTGCGGGAGGAACAGGCCAAGGCCACCTTCTTTGTCACCGCCCAGTACGAGGACACCGCCTTTGTGGAGGCCATGCTGGTGCGCATGCGGGAGGAGGGCCACACCATCGGCCTGCACAGCTACACCCACAGCTTCTCCCAGATTTACAAGTACACCGACGCCTTTCTGGCGGATCTCGACAAGCTGAACACATTCATTGAAAACGCAACCGGCCTTCGCCCGCAGATCCTTCGCTTTCCGGGGGGGAGCCGCTCCTCCGGCGCCCCTACCTGGCTGCTGGAGGAAGCAAAATCCGAGCTGACCCGGCGAGGGTATCTCTACTACGACTGGGACGTGGTCAGCGGCGACGACACCGCCGTTGTGTATCCCGCCGATGTCCTGTGCGAAAACATGCTTCTGCGCCTAAAGGGAAAGGAGCAGGCCATCATTCTCTGCCACGACAACGCCACCCCCAAAACAACGCCGGAGGCGGTGCGGCTTCTCATCCGCGCCCTGCGGGACGAGGGCTATTCCTTCGAGGCTCTCACCCCTGCCGTGGAGCCTGTCCACATCCATTGAGACCAAAGCCAGTCACCTCTTTCTCCTTTTCTGCATATACTGGTATGCGGCGCCCGACATGTCGGGCGCCGCTGTCGTTTTTCGCCGTTCGCGAAACGGCATCGGTGAACCGGCCGGTTTCTCCTTAAACCCGCCGCCGATTTCTCGGGACGGCTCATCGATTTTCCGCCGGTTCCCCCACACGTCGCAACACAGGAAGTGATCCCAATCATGGATATGCAAAAGCAAAAGAAGCGAATCCTAATTATTGCCAACCGTTCTTTTTCCGAAGCCGCCCTGAGCCTGCTGCTGACAGATGCGGGCTACGCGGTGCTCTTTGCCGAAACCGGAGAAAGCGGCCTCCGCCTTGCCGGTCGGGAACGGCCGGATCTCCTCATTGTGGACACCGCTCTGCCGGATATGGACAGCTTTGCGGTGTGTCGACACATCCGCTCCTCTTTTTACGGCGGCTCCATCCCCATTCTCATGCTGTCGTCCGGTGTCCTGCGTCAGGACATGCTGGAAAGCCTGCGAAGCGGGGCCAACGTCTATCTTCCACAGTCCTGTCGGGCCATGGAACTGCTGGCCTACACCGCCAGCCTGATTCACCTCACCGACCGAAACCGCTCCCTCAATCCCCTGACCGGCCTCAGCGGCAACCTGGAAATACAGCGGGAGCTGACCCGCCGCATCGCCTCCGGCCAGCCCTACGCCATCATCTACGGCGACTTGGACAACTTCAAGGCCTACAACGACAAATATGGCTTTGTCCGCGGCGACCGCGTCATCCAGCTGACTGCCGATATCCTGGCCGACCGGCTGAGTCATTCCGGCGACGACAGCGGCTTCCTCGGCCACATTGGCGGCGACGATTTTCTCCTCGCCACCGCCCCGCAGCTGGCGGAGCCGCTGTGCAAAGCCGTCATCGAGGCATTTGATCGCTCCATCCCTGCCCTGTACGACAAAGCGGATCGGCTTGCCGGGGCCATCACCGCCGCCAATCGCAAGGGCGTCATGGAGCGGTTCCCCATCATGACGATTTCCCTGGCCGTCGTCACCAACCGGAACCGTTACTTTCCCAGCCATCTGGCCATATCCGACGTTGCCTCCGAGCTTAAGGGCAGCCTAAAGCGCATGAGCGGCAGCAACTACCTCTTCGACCGCCGCCACTCCCCGGATGCCGCCGCCCCCGACTAAAGCCAAACACAAAAAAATCTTCACAAAGCCCCCGAAAAGCGGGTTCTGTGAAGATTTTTTTGGCCGAGCAGATGGGATTACCCACCTTCCCCCATCTGTTGCCGGGGCCGCTTTCTTGCGGGGGCCGCCGTCAGAGCGTGGCTTTTGCCTATCATTTCCTCCAGCGCGTTCGCCGGGACATCGCCGCCCAGTTCCACCGTGTTCCAGTGCTCCTTGTTCATATGATAACCGGGGGTTACGCTTTGGTACACAGAGCGGTAAAAGTCCGCCGTCATAGGGTCGCATTTCAGATTGATCCACAGCTTGCCGTTCCTGTGGTAAATCCAGGCAAAAGTCTTTCGCCCCGCCTGGTGGCGAATGCAGGCCCAGTTTTCGTCAAAGGGGTAATCCTCCCACGCCCCGGGGAAGGTCAGGCACAGGTCGATGATGTCCTGCTTTGTCTGCCCGCTCATCGGGCGTCCCTCTCATCGCCGGGGGTGAAGCGCCAGCCGTGGTCGCCGTGATAAATCATCTGGCGGGACATGCCGCCGTCCACCACAATGTTCTCCCCTGTGAGAAATCCGGCCTTGTCGCTGCACAAAAACAGCGCCAGCTCGGCGATATCCGCCGGCGTGCCTATCCGTCCCGCCGGGTGCTGGAGCATATCGGCCTTGTCGGGCTCCGCCTCCTGCTGGGACGTCTCAATCCAGCCGGGGCTGATGGCGTTGACCCGAGCCCGCCCCGCCAGACTGATGCTCAGCGCGTGAGTCAGCGCCCCCACACCGCCCTTGGCCGCGGAGTAGCTTTCCGTATTGGGCTGGGACTGCTCGGCCCGGGTCGAGGAGATATTGACGATGGAAGCTCCCGGCCCCAGAGAGCTTTTCAGCATATTGGTCAGGTAATAGGGGGCGATTACCCCCACCCGCAGTACATATTCGAAATCCTCGTAAGCGCATGAGGACAACAGCCCCTTGCGGCTGACACAGGCGTTGTTGACAAGGCAATCCACCCAGCGGTGGCGATCCACCACCTTCCAGGCAAAGTCTTCCAGCACCGCCTTGTCGGCGATATCCCCGTGGTAAAACAACAGCCGCTTGTCATCATAGCAGGCAGCCAGCTGCCGACCGGCCTCGTTGTCCATGTCGATGACAACCACCTTGGCTCCCTCCGCCAGGAACCGCTCCACAATGCACCTGCCAATGCCGTTGGCACCGCCGGTCACCACACAGACCTTGTTCAAAAACTCCATAACACCCCTCATTCCTGGCCAAGGCGCAACCAGCGATGAACATCCGCAAAGCCTTCCTTGGCCGGTATGGCTTTGCACAGCAACGTTGAAACATCAGTCAAAAAACGATTCAAACCCACTCCGCACATTGTCAGCAGCAGGGGCCCTGAGAGGCCTTGTCCTCCATAACTGAGGCATACAGCCGGTACCCGCCGCTCAGATTGCGGCATCGGTACCCTCGCCCGTTCAGGATGCAGCACGCCAGATAGCCCCGCAGCCCCACCTGACACAGCACGTGGATCTCCTTGCCCGCATCCACCTCGGCCAGTCGCTCCCGCAGCGAATCCAGCGGGATGTTGACGGATCCTTCAATGTGGCCCCGGCGGTATTCGCCCTCTGTGCGCACATCCAGCAGCACGGCGTCCTCCCGCTGCAAAACGGCCTCCACATCGTGCCAGTGAAAGAGGCTCACCCGGCCGGACAGCACATTGCCCGCTGCAAATCCGGCCATGTTGACCGGATCCTTAGCCGAGGAATAGGGCGGCGCGTAGCACAGCTCCAGTTCCTCCAGATCCGCCGCTGTCCCGCCGAAGCGGATGGCCGTGGCGATGACATCACACCGCTTGTCCACCCCTTCGCCGCCAACGATTTGCGCCCCCAGAATTTTGCCGGTGTCCGGGGCAAACAGCAGCTTGACCGACATGGGCTCCGCTCCCGGATAATACCCCGCGTGGCTGGCCGGGTAGGTAAACGATTTTTCATAGGGGATTTGCAGCCGCTTGGCCGTTTTTTCGTTCAGGCCGGTGGCGGCCACTGTCCGGTCAAACACCCGCAGCACCGATGATCCCTGGGTACCGGAATAGCTGCTGGGAATCCCGCAGATGTTGTCGGCTGCAATGCGCCCCTGCTTGTTGGCGGGGCCTGCCAGCGGAATCATGGCCGGGGTCTTGGAGACATAATCCTCCACCTCCGCCATATCGCCCACGGCGTAGATGGCGGGATCCGAGGTGCGCATCCGGGCGTCCACCCGCACGCCGCCCCGCTCGTTGACCGCGAGACCCGCCGCCGCGGCGATGGCGCTTTCCGGCCGAACCCCCACCGACAGCAACAGCATATCGGCTTCCAGAGTCCGGTCGCCTACCCCGACCCGCAGCCCGTCGCCGGTGTTCTCGATACCGCTAACCGCCGCCCCCAGCAACAGGGTGACGCCTTTGTCCCGGATATGCCGGTGCACATCGCAGGCCATGTCATAATCCAGCGGCGCAATGACCTGTTCCTGGGCTTCCACTATGGTGACGGCAAGGCCCGCCCGGGTCAGGTTTTCGGCCATTTCCACCCCGATGTACCCACCGCCCACCACCACGGCGGATCGGGGGCGCTCCCGCTCCATAAACTCCCGGATCCGATAGGTGTCCGGAATATTGCGCAGGGTAAACACCCGCTCCGAATCCACCCCGGGAATGGGCGGCACAAGAGGAGCTGCCCCGGTGGACAATATCAGCGCGTCGTAGGGCTCCCGGTAGGTTTGGCCCGTCCGCCGGTCACAGACCTCCACCTCCCGGGCTTCCCGGTCGATGGCCACCGCCTCGTTGCACACCCGAACATCCACCTCAAACCGGGCGCGGAAGCTTTCCGGCGTTTGCAGCGTCAAGGCCGATTTCCCGGTGATTTCTCCCCCTATATAATAGGGCAGGCCGCAGTTGGCAAAGGAGATGTACTCTCCCCGCTCCAGCAGTACAATGCTCGCCGTCTCATCCAGCCTGCGCAGCCGTGCAGCGGCAGAGGCTCCTCCGGCCACTCCGCCGACAATTACAATTCGTTTTCCTGTCTGCCCGTTCATAGCGCACCTGCTTTCTGTGATCGTCAATCAGGGGGATTTCTTTCCCCCGCATCTGGTGATATAATAGAGCATATGGGTAGAATCGGCGGCATTTTCCGCCGCCAATTACGGAACCATGGAGGTAACAACACATGAAGGCACATGAAAGAATGCTGCGGTACATTCACTTCCCCACCGTGTCCGACGCCGCTGCGAATACCTGCCCCAGCACCCCCGCCCAGCTGGATCTGGGCCGCGCTCTGGTTCAGGAGATGCTGGACATGGGCATCGCCGACGCGAACATGGACGAAAACGGATATGTGTTCGGCACCCTGCCCGCCAACAACGGCAAGGAAACACCGGTGCTGGGCTTCATCGCCCACATGGATGTGTCCGACGACGCACCCTCCCAGCATATCAAAACCCGCGTTGTCCCGCAATACGACGGCGGCCCCATCGTCCTCAACGAAAAAGAGAACATCGTCATGGATCCCACCCGGTTCCCGGTGCTGTCCGACTACACGGGCCACGACCTGATTGTCACCGACGGCACCACCCTTATGGGCTGTGACGACAAGGCCGGCATCGCCGAGATCCTGACCATGGCGGAGTATTTTCTGACCCACCCGGACATTCCCCACGGCACAATCAAAATCGGCTTCACCCCCGATGAGGAAATCGGCCGGGGCGCGGATTTGTTCGACGTCAAGCAGTTTGGCGCCGACTTTGCCTACACCGTGGACGGCGGCGCCTTTGGGGAGGTCACCTGCGAAACCTTCAACGCCGCCTCCGCCACTGTCATCTTCACCGGCAAAAGCATGCATCCCGGTGCCGCCAAGGACAAGCTGGTCAACGCCTCCCTGCTGGCCATGGAGTTTCACGCCATGCTTCCCCCCGCCCAGCGCCCCGAGCACACCCAGGGCTACGAGGGCTTCTATCACCTCACCGACATGGTCGGCCGGGTGGAGCAAAGCACCCTCTCCTACATCGTCCGGGATCACGACCTGGACAAGCTGGAGGCGAAAAAAGCCTTCCTCCAGTCCATCTGCGATTTTATGAACGCCAAATACGGCGAGGGCACCGTCCGGCTGGACATGGTCGATTCCTATTACAATATGTCCGTCAAGCTAAAGGATCACTGGCATCTCATCGACACCGCCAGGGCCGCTGTGGAAAAGATGGGCGGCACGCCCTGCTCTGTCCCCGTGCGGGGCGGCACCGACGGCTCCCGCCTGTCCTTTATGGGTCTGCCCTGCCCCAACCTGGGCACCGGCAGCCACAATCACCACAGCCGCACCGAATTCGCCAGCATCCAGGCCATGGAGCAATGCACCGAGCTGCTGATCGCCATCGCCCAGGCCTACGGCGGCTAAGGGTAAGCGGCAATCCCACCCCATTATAGCAAATTGCCCCGCCAAAGAAAAGGAAGCCGGTAACACAGACCGACTTCCTTTTCCGCTATTTAAGCGTCTTTGATAAAATTTTCCACTTTGTTCACAGCCCAGAGGCTCTTCGCCGATTCAACACAAAAACGCCCTCACCGTCGGCTTTCCCGACGGTGAGGGCGTTTCCACACAATCCGCGATTGCTATTTCAGTCCCAGCCGCTCAAACTGCTCCGCCGGGGAGTCGTGCTCCTCCATTGTGCGGATGAGGGCTTCTGTCATTCTTTGTTCCAGCGCCGGATCCTGGAGGGGCTTCTCCTGGGCATAGTCGGTCGCAAGGTCAAACAGCAGGGAGTCCTTTATCAGGGAATTGTCCCGCATAAAGGGGGGAAGGTGCTTCATAACCTCCGCCATATCCAGCCGATAAACCGCCATCTGGGCATGGGGCAGATAGTCGCCGCACACCAGTGCCCCCTTGGGCACATCTCTGCCCATATAGCGGGGGAAGGTGGTCAGCATGGACATATAGCTGTACAGCGGCGCGTTGGAGTCGTCCTTGGCCGCGCGGAAATACGTATACTGCCCATCGGTGATGTTGACCGGCTTGCCGTGCCAGCCATAGATGGCGTAATCCCTGACCTTCTCCGTCTCGCCGTCCAGCAGCGGCTTCCACGATTTGCCGTGAAGCTTGGGCATAACAGGCGGATATTCGGTGACACCGTAATAGTCCAGCATAGTGGGGCAGAGATCCACGTTCTGGGTCACGGCGTTGCACCGTGTTCCCGCGCCTTTTCCGCCGGGCAGGTGAACAAACAGGGGAATGTGGCTCATCTCGTTCCAGGCGTGGAACTGGTTTTTGCCGGTCACACCGTGCTCGCCCAGCATATGGCCGTGGTCGGAGGTAAAGATGACCATGGTATCCTCCCACAGATTCTGCCTGTCCATCTCATCCAGCAGCTTTCCCAGCCACTTGTCCGCCATGGACAGGGTGGCGTAGTACAGGTTGCGCAGGTGATTGACAGCCTCCGGCGTCTCCTCGGTGATGGGCGCGTACTTGGGCCATTCATAGACAGGGCCGTCGTAGTCCTCCGGGTACATGGCCTTGAACTCCTCGGTGGCGTCAAAGGGCTCGTGGGGGTCGAAGGCCTCCACCATCAGGAAGAAGTCGTCCTCTCCCCCGTTTTCCTCCAGCCATTTGGCGGCGGAGGCAAAGGTGCGGGGGGTGGGGTAGTCGGCGTCGGTCTGGAAGTGCATCCGGTTGCACTGGTACTGGCGGCCCATCCGGCCAAAATACTGCTCGGGGATGTTGTCCGGCTCCTTGATGCGGGAGGCCCACACGTCTGTTTCCTGTCCCCGCTGCAAATCCCAGGTATTGAACTGCTGCATGTAGCCCTCGCCGCCGATTTCCGCATAGTGGCTGTGGTCGGTGACGATGTGGCAGAATGTCCCCTGCTTCCGCAGCAGCTCCGGGAAGGTGACGTCAAAGGGCTCGATGGGCCCCCAGTTTCGCTCCAGGAAATTGAGCCGGCCGGTCAGGATGTCCCGGCGGGCGGGCATGCAGGGGGCAGAGCCGATGAAGTGGTTGTCAAACACAATGGACTTCGCCGCCAGCCGGTCAATGGCGGGGGTAATCGCCTTGGCCTCCGGGTTGTAGCATTTGAGCATGTGGCGGTTCAGTGTATCCATCAATATCACAATGGTTTTCATGGCGAACGCTGCATCTCCTCTCCTTGGTCTGTGTAATACGGCAAGTATACCACAATTATCCCTTAATGGATCCGATCATGACGCCCTGCACAAAATACTTTTGGGCAAAGGGGTACAAAATCAGCATGGGAATGGACGACACCACCATCAGGGAATATTTCAGAGATTCGGCGATGCCCTGCTTGATGATGATATCCTCGGCGTCGTTCATATCCGCCGCAGCGGCCTGGGCGCCAATGAGAATGTCCCGCATAATCAGCTGCAGGGGGTACAGTCGATTGTCGTTGAGGTACAAAAACGCGCTGAAATACGAATTCCAGTGAGACACCGCGTAAAACATCACCAGCACCGCCAAAATAGCCTTGGACAGCGGTATCACCACCATATACAGGAACTTGAAGTCGCTGCACCCGTCAATTTTGGCCGCCTCCAGCAGCTCCAGCGGAATGTTGGTCTGGAAAAACGTCCGGGCGATGATCATGTTGTAGGCGGACAGCGCCACCGGCAGCACCATTACCCACCGGGTATTCAGCAGGTTCAGATCCCGCATCAGGATGTAGTTGGGGATCATGCCGCCGTTGAAGATCATGGTAAAGGTAAACAGCAGCGTGATTCCGCCCCGGCCCTTTAAATCCCGCCGGGACAGGGGATAGGCGGCGATAATCGTCATTACGATGTTTACCAGGGTACCGCCCACCGTGTATATGGCCGAATTGAGAAACCCGTTGATCAAGTCAGGGCGGGCAAAGATTTTGCCGTAGCCCTCCAGGCTAAGTCCCTTGGGCAGAAACGTCACCCGCCCGGACAATACCATCACCGGGTCGGAAAACGACGCGCTGATGACAAAGATAATCGGGTACAGCGTTACAATCGCCAGCAAGCCCAATACAATATTGACAGCGGCGAAAAAAATCCGGTCATCCACACTGTCCCTGACCTTATTCCGCCTCCCACGCAATGTAGTCGAACTCATACTCCTCTCCTTTCTCTTCTTTCTTTTGGGAAAAAGAAAGAAGCAAAGAAAACCCTTCCGCTCCGCGATTCCTCAAATAAGACACAATAAAATCGAGTAACCTGTTTAGCGATTCCTCACTCGTGTAACGCGGAGCGATTATTTTTTCTGTAGGTCGTCTCGGAGAGCGACCTTGTTCCTTTCTTTTTTGATTCAAAAAGAAAGAACGACCTTTTTTCTTTTTTTACCAGAGTCCGCTGCCGCTGACCTTGTTGGAGACCTTGTTGACCACCACAATCAGAATCAGGTTGATGACAGAGTTGAACAGGCCGATGGCGGCTCCCAGGGAAAAGTCGCCGCCCTGCGGGCCCAGCGCCACCTTATACACATAGGTGGAGATGATTTCGCTGGCGGAGAGGTTCAGGTCATTTTGCATCAGGTACACCTTCTCAAAGCCGATGCTCATAATGCGCCCGACATTGAGGATAAGCAAAATGGTCGCCGTGGGAATAACCGTGGGCAAATCCAGCACCAGCAGCCGCTTAAACCGACTGGCGCCGTCCACCTTGGCCGCCTCATGCAGCTCCGGATCCACCGCCGACAGGGCTGACAAATAGATGATACTGCTCCAGCCCAGGGTCTGCCACGCGCCAGACCACACATACAGGTGGGGGAACGCCTTGGGATTCCCCAGCAGATCCGGGGCAGCCTCCCCCGTCAGCCGCTGAACAATCACGCCATACAGGCCGATGCGGGGGTTAAAAATCTGGATCAGCATCCCCACAATAACCAGCACCGAGATAAAGTGGGGAATATAGGTGACCATCTGCACAAACTTCTTGTAAAACTGATTGCGCACCACATTGAGAGCCAGCGCCAGAATAATCGGCAGCGGAAACCCTGCCAGCAAATTGTAAAAGGACAGGGTCAGCGTGTTTTTCAGCACCCGGGTAAACTGATAGGAGTGAAAGAACCGCTGAAAATTATCCAGCCCTACCCAGGGGCTGCCCCAGATTCCCTGGCTCAGCTTAAACTTCTTAAAGGCTATCTGTGTGCCCAGCATAGGGTAATAGCAGAATATGATCAACCAAATCAAGGGCAGCAGCAACAGTACATACAGCTGCCAGTTGTTCAGGTACTCTTTTCGAAATCGATTGCGTCTGCGGGTTTTCTCATCCACAGCCGCTCTTTGGCCCATGGCCGCCGTCGCCTTATCCGCCATGACAGTCTCATCATCCCTTCCAATTGGAGGAGCCCCCCTGGGGTCTCTGCCCACAGGGGAGCCTCTGTTCACGGATTTTGGTTCCTATTTGACAAAACTCAGTTGTACATTCTGTCGTACACCTGCTGGTTGATTTCCATCACCCTGTCCAGCTTCATATTGTCCAGTTCCTTCAGGTAGGACTCCCATGCGCCGTCGTCGTTGATGTCCAGATCCCCGGTAATAAAGCGGGCGATGGATTCCTTGGTATAGGTGCAGATGGTATTCTGCAAATCGCGGATTTCGTCGGCCTCTTCCTGGGTGTAAATCAGCGCGCTGACCACCTTTTCAGGCTGCTTGCCGTAGTAATAGGGCACCGCCTGGCACACATAATACTGGCCGTTCAGGGGGTTGCCGTCCCAGCACTGGCCCGCAATGAGATCCCAGGAGCGGTAGGTGGGGTGAATCGTTGTCCACCAGGCGTTGGTGGTAGCACCCCAGTTTACAGTAGGCACCACAGAGGGTGCAAAGCCCAGATCCTCCAGCATGGAGATATCCTCCGGGCCGGGCTCAAAGAAGTCCACACCGGGCTCGCCAAAGCGGCTGCGGCGGCTTCCCTCTTCGCTGAGAAGGGCATCGCCCACGGCAAAGGCCGCGCCGGGATTTTTGCAGTCCTTGGTAATCAGCATGGAGTTGGCCGGGTTAATGGGGAAATATCCTGCCCATGCCACGCCTTCGGGCCCTTCGATGGGGCCCATAGGCACATAGTTGTGGGCATCCTCGGTATCGATCAGCTTGCCGCCTGCGATCATCAGCCCCACCAGGGAGCCTTCCTCGGTGTTGAGCATGGCGCGGTACTGCTGCTCATCCTGGGAGAACGCCAGCGGGCTGTAGAGCCCCTCGTCACACAGCTTTCTCATATAGGAGAGCCCCGCCCGCCATTCGTCGGTGACAACGGGGGTATAGATGGTCTTGCCGTCATCCGCCACATTCAGGCGCATGGTGCTGTCATTCTGGTAGGAGTTGTAGATAAAGGAGTTCATGATCCAGTTGTAGGCCTGCTGTCTCCAGCCCAGCACCGAGCCTGCCACGCCAATTTCGTCCTTCTTGCCGTTGCCGTTGGGATCCTGATTGACAAAGGCTGTCAGAACATCGTACAGCTCATCGGTAGTGGTGGGAATTTCCAGTCCCAGCTTATCCAGCCAGCTTTGGTTGATCCAGGCCCGCTGAGAGAAGCTGTTGGGGATGGACTCGGTGATATCGGGGATGGAGTAGATGTGGCCGTCAGGCATGGTCAGCTGGCGGCGGTATTTCTCGTCAGACGCCAGTGCGATTTGATAGTAGGTGCCGTAGGTGTCCACATAATCCTCCAGGGGAATGATGGCGCCCTCGGAGCCGTAGTTGTACACGTCCAGCGCCGGGAAGTTGCCCATCAGAAATGCGTCGGGCATATCGGAGCCGGAGGAAATCAGAATGCGGATTTTCGAGGCCGCGTCGGAGGCCGGGTAGAGATCAAAGCTCAGATCCACATTGCAGGTCTCTTCCAGCCACTTGGTCAGCTTGTTGTCCTTATAGTCGGTGACAGTCGCGCCCTGGGCCATCCCAAATTTCAGCGAAACCGTCTCCTTGTTTTTCACAAAGTCGCCGGACACATCCAGATTTGCGTGGTCAGGGGCCTCAAAGCCCTCCTGTCCCACTGCTGCCGGGGCCTCAGACTGGGCCGCCGGTGCGGTCGAGCTGGCCGTCGATGGCGCCGATGACGCCGTGCTGCCGGAGGTGCTTCCCCCGCCACAGGCAACCAGCTGCGCCGCCACAAGCAAACCGGCGACAATTGCCGCTGCTTTTTTCGAATACTGCTTTCTCACTTCTGAATAACCTCCTTATAATCCCGGCGGAACAATCCGCGCGGCTTTGACTGGGGCACCCTTCCTCCTATCGTTTTGCGGCCGGCTGGAGGTTCCCAGCCGGGGAGCGTCGCTGCCAAAATCAGCCTTGCCCCGTTTCCCCTGCTAATGGCCGACATCCGGCCTGTGCCTCAATTGTGACAGATTTGTGTCTGTTTGTATATTGTAAAATGATTAAATAGCAATGAAATAATCCAATGTTTATGTGCAACTTGACGATGAAATAACTTTTTTGCGATGAAATTTTCCCCCTGTTTTTCCATTTTCCCCGGAATCCGCATCGATTTCTTGCGTTGCCATTTTCCGGATGGCCTCGTCCAGCCCTTGGCCTCCCCTCCCATTTCTGATATAATAGTGTGGAAACCGCAATGCATATTTGTGCTTTTTAAACAAAACGTCGGACAATCCGAACGATCTGCCAGGGAAGGGAGACAGCACCTTGAGACTACGGGCGCAACAGCTTTCCGGCCGCTTGCGGCGGCAAAAAATCGCCACCCAATACTTTCTCTCCTATTTGCTGCTCATCGCCCTTTTTGTGGCCTGCTCCGTCTGGGTGCTGCAGCAGTTTGACCGCAACCTCCGCTCCGCCGCCGAGGAATCCGGCATGGCCGACCTGGTCAAAACCGGCGACCTCTTCGAGCAGAAGCTGGGGGAGCTGCGCAACGTGGCCTACGCCATCTCCATGGATTCAGACATCCGCACCATCGCCTCCATGCCCGTCGAACGCCGCCCCTCCGACTATATCGTCTGCTACCGCGTCCTGTCCGACATCAAGCGGTATTACGTGTCCAACAACACCATTTTGGATATTCACATCTGGTTTCCCGGCTCCGAGATGTCCAAGATTCGGGAGTCCTTTTTCCCGGCGGATCAATCCTACCTGGAAACCCACTACCTGTTTGACGGCGTGGACTACCGCCGCTATTTTCAGGACGCCCAGACCCGCCGCCCCTCCGATTCCCTCGCCTGGTCCGAGGTCACCATAGTCAATGATTCCCACCCGGCGCTGCTCTATTACTACGACATGAAATCTTTTCCCGAGGGCGCCAACGGCTATCTTTTTATCGAGATGAGCACCACCTCCATACAGTCCCTCCTCTCTGTCCAAAGCAGCGGGGAATCCGGCGGTCTGGTCGCCCTGGACAGTTCGGACACCGTGATTTACGCCCAGGATCCCTCCCTCGCCCAATTATCGGCCTCCTACTCCGACTATAAGGTGGGCACCGGCTCCGTCCGCCGGAACGGAACCCAGATTCTCCATTACAAGCCCAGCTCCTCCGGCCTGCTGTATTTGCTGTACCTCCCCGATTCCTATTTCCATGTCCGCACCGGCCCCATGCGAAATCTGCTTTGGTCCATCAACATCGCATTGGTTGTCTGCGCGTTTCTCCTCGCCATATACCTGACCCGCCGCCATTCCGCCCCCATCCGCAGCATTGTGTCCGCCTTTTCCGGCTCTGTCGCCGAGCAGCGGGGCAACGAGATCGACTCCATCTCCCGCTCCGTCGACACCCTGCTGAAAAACAAGGAGGAACTGGAAAACGCCCTGCGCCGCCAGCTGACTGTCCAGCGGGAGGCGTATTTCACCCGTCTCCTTCGCGGCGCCTTCATCTCCGAGGAGCAGGCCGTCAAGGCCGGGGAAACCCTGGACATCTCCGACGAATACCCCCTTTACGCCGCGGCGTTCCTGCTGTTTTTGCCTATGCCCCTGGTGGAAAAGGACGGCCCCCGAGAAAGCCATGTCTCCGAGTTCGTCATCGCCTCCCAGATGCTGCGGGACGCCATGCCGACCTTGCTGTGCACCTACCAGACCAGCAACGGCAACCTCTCCCTTGTATTCGGCTGCGGGTACGAGGACGACGGCAGCTTTGAGCAGGCGCCCATCCGCCAGCTGGAGGCCGTGACCGAGCGCCTGTGGCGGGAATCCCGCATCTCCGCCTACTGCGGCGTCGGTGTCCCCCGGGAGAACATGTTCCATCTCTCCGCCTCCCAGCGAGAGGCCCGCTACGCCTCCGAAAGCTGCGACACGGCCGAGGGCATGCGGGTGGTCTGCGCCCGGTATACCGACACCCCCTCCTCCCCCCTCCACTACCCGCTGGAAAGCGAGGTACACCTGCTCCGCTCCTGCCGAACCGGGGATCTGGAAAACGCCACCGCCATCGCCGACGAGCTCTTCGAGAAAACTCTGTCCGGCAGCGGGGCCGGCGTGGCCGAGCTGACCCAGCTTGCCTACAGCTTCCGGGGCACCTTCCTGCGCACACTGGCGGAATCCCCCGGCCACTCCCCGGAAATCATCGACCGCATCGGCGGCCTTATCACCGCCGACAACCCCGAAAAGCTGCGGGATACCGTCATGGATCTGCTGGCCCTCCTCTGCGACATCGTCAACCAAAACAAGCAGGAAAAGCGGGGCAGCCTGTACGACGCCATCGTCCAGTACATTCAGGAGCATTTTCAGGACGCCTCCCTCTCCCTCACCTCCACCGCAGACTATTTTAACATCAACGAAAAATACCTCTCCCACTTTTTCAAGGAGGTCAGCGGCGAAAAATTCTCCACAGCCGTCGAGCGCATCCGCATGAACTACGCCCTGGAGCAGATGAAGGAGACCGTCCTGCCCATCTCCCAGATATGCACCGACAGCGGCTATTCCGGCACCAACTCCTTCTACAAGGCCTTCAAGCGCATCTATCGCATGAGCCCCAACGCCTACCGCCAGGCCATCCAAAGCGGCGGCGCGGGCGGAGAATAACGCGAGCCCGGACGGGGCACTTCATTTGTCTGTTTTGATGGATTCCGCCCCCATTTTTCCCCATCAAAATTGTAGACTTCCCGAAAAAAGTATGATAAGATAAAAATATTGTGTATTCTAGTACAAAATCAGGGAGGGTACGGGATTTGGGCTTACTTGATACCATTAAGAAAACCTTACAGGACAGCATCCCCGATGTGGTAACCAACAACGATATCAGCGGCCAATCCGCGGAGATGCTGTGGAAGTACAAAAACAACACGCTGATGACAGGCTCCCGCCTCATAGTCGGCGAAAGCCAGGAGGCCATCTTCGTCAAAAACGGCGTCATCGAGCATATCTTTGGCCCCGGCTCCTACAATCTGGACACCGACAATATCCCCATCCTAAAAACACTGCTGACCAAGGCCTACGGCGGCACCTCCCCCAACACGGCGGAGATCTGGTTCGTCAACAAGGCCTCCATTATGGAAATTCCCTGGGGCACCCCCACCCCTCTGGCCATGGAGGTCAACAAGTTCGGCGCTCCCCTCACCCTGAATTTCCGCTGCAACGGCGTTGTTTCGGTCAAGGTGGTTGACAGCAAGACGATCTTCACCGAGCTGGCCGGCCAGGGCCGCCAGTTCACCGTGGAGCGCTTCAAGGACTCCATCAAAAGCATTCTCACCTCCCGCCTGCGCAAGGCCATCGGCACCATGATGAACGACGGCCAGCGGGATTACAAGGATCTGCAAAACAACATCACCGACCTGGAGGAGCCCATCCGCGCCTCTGTGGCCGACGAGATTTTGCGCTACGGCGTCAATGTGGAGGGCTGCTACGTTCGCGGCTTCTCCGTTGTGGACGACGACGCCCTGAAGCGCTACAACCAGTACGAGGATCGGCAGATCCGCGACAATCTGGATTTGCAAAAGGAATCCCTGAAAATTGACGTGGACGCCAAGCGAAAGCTTGTTATGGACGTCAACCTGGAAAAGGCCCGGCTGGAGGCTCTGGGCGTGGATTACGAAACCCAGCGCCACTACGATGTCATGCAGGCCGCCGCCGAAAACAAGAGCAACCCCGCCGTCCGCACGCCCATCGGCGTCGGCATGGGCATGAGCGTCGGCTCCGCCCTCTCTCAACAGGTTACCTCCGACGTGCGCAAGGTGGCCGAAAAGAAGGAGAAATGCCCGTCCTGCGGCGCTTCCTTCAAGAAGGGCGCCAAGTTCTGCCCCGAGTGCGGCTACCTGGTGGCCCGGGTCTGCCACAGCTGCAAGCACACCGACGAAGGCTCCGGCAAATTCTGCCCCGAATGCGGCAAGAAATACATATTCTGCAAAAGCTGCGGCTCCGACAATCCCGACGACGCGGCCAGCTGTGTCAAATGCGGCAAGCCCCTGTCCGCCGAAACCGTATGCCCCGGCTGCTCGGTAAAAATTGAGTCCGGCAAGAAATTCTGCCCTGAATGCGGGTATAAATTGCAGTAAGCAGGAGGATACAATTCTATGGAGCTGTTACTTAACATTGTCATTCGCTGGTTCATGTATGTCATGATCCTGTTCCCCTTTACCCGCGGCATTTTCAGCTTTGCCGGCAACGTCCTGTCCTGGATTCTGGCTTTCCTGCTCTCCGCCTTCGTCATCTCCATTCTGGAGATTCGCGGCCAGACCAAGAAAATCGTCCAGTTTTTCGCCAAGCTGCTGGGCGCCAAGCTAAAATCCAGCGACGGCGCGGTCTCCAACGTCCTCGCCCAGGCCATCGACCCCGATGAAATCTACAAGGAGTGCCCCAACTGCGGCTCTCAGGTGCTGCTCAGCAACGGCAAGGGAAAATGCGACAGCTGCGACACCTTTGTCACACAGGAGTAGCCGGACAATCCATCCAATCGTTCCACCGCCGGGAAACTGCTTCCGGCGGTGGTTTTTTCCATTTTCCGGCATTTTCGCCGCCCACCCGGGATATAATTTACCGACACGCCTCTTTTCCCGCATGATTTCAAGAAACTCTGCCAAGAATTGCAATAAAACCTTCCAAAACCTCCACTACTTCTATAGCGATGTCTCCCGGCTCCTTTTCCGGAAGCCGGAAATCCCAAAAAATCCTTCTGCCACGCAGAATAGAATAGACCGGGCAGTCGCCCGTTGGAGAAGCAAACCATGATATTGTCAATGGAACAGGTCTGCAAGAGTTTTGGGGCCAGCCTCATCCTGCAGGACATCACAGTCAAAATCGAGGACGCGGATAAAATCGGCCTGGTCGGCATCAACGGCGCGGGCAAGTCCACCCTCCTCAACATCATCAACGGCGATCTGGAATACGACGCAGGCGTTCTGTCCCGCAGCGGCGACAAGACCTTCGGCTTTCTGCGGCAAAACAGCGGCCTGTCGGAGCAGGGCACCATCCGCTCGGAGATGCACGCCGTGTTCAGCCACCTCCACGCCCTGGAGGAGAACCTGCACACCCTGGAGCATCAAATCGCCGCCACCGGTCACGACTCCCCGGAGTATGAGTCTCTCACCGCCCGCTATCACCGCCTGCAAACCGAGTTTGAAGCCGCCGACGGCTATCTCATCGATGTAAAGATTGCCACCGTCCTCAACGGTATGGGCTTTGGCGATACCGACACAGCCACCCCCGTCGCCGTGCTCAGCGGCGGCGAAAAGACCCGCCTCGCCCTCTGCAAGCTGCTGCTGGAGGCCCCGGATCTGCTCATCCTCGACGAGCCCACCAACCACCTGGATTTCAAGACCCTCTCCTGGCTGGAGGAATATCTGCAGGGCTATCGGGGCGCCTTGCTGGTCGTCTCCCACGACCGGTATTTCCTCAACAAGCTGTGCACCCAAATCTGGGATGTGTTCGACCATCAGCTCATCGCCTACCCCGGCAACTACAGCGCCTACATCCAGCTAAAGGACGAGCGCTACACCCGCCAGATGAAGGAATACGAGCTGCAGCAAACAGAGATTGCCGATATGAAGGACTTCATCGCCCGCAACATTGTGCGGGCCACCACCTCCAACCGGGCAAAATCCCGCCAGAAGGCGCTGGACAGGCTGGAGATTGTGGAGAAGCCCAAGCTGCCACCCAAGCCTGCCATCATCAAGCTGCAATACAAAAAGGAGCCGGTCAAGGACGTGCTCCATGTCCAGAATCTGTCCCTTTCCGTACCGGAGGGCGATGGCCGCAAAACTCTGTTCACCGGTCTGGATTTTGACCTGCTCAAAGGGGAGAAGGTCGCCCTCATCGGCTCCAACGGCATCGGCAAATCCTCCTTTCTCAAGGCCATCCAAAATTTGATGCCCCACGACAAGGGCTCCATCGAATGGGGCCGGGGCGTGGAGATTTCCTATTTCGAGCAGGAGGAACTGCTGCTGGATTCCTCCAAAACCGCTCTCAATGAGCTGTGGGATCGCTTCCCCCGGGAATACGAGCACACCATCCGCACGGTTTTGGGCCATGTGCAAATCACCGGCGAAAACATCTACAAAAAGGTGGGGGATCTCAGCGGCGGAGAGCGTGCCCGCATCAAATTCGCCATACTGGCCCTGTCCTGCGGCAATGTACTGCTGATGGACGAGCCCACCAACCACCTGGATCTATCCACCAAGGAATCCCTGGACAAGGCCCTGCAGGAATACACCGGCACCCTGCTGGTTGTCTCCCACGACCGCTATCTCCTCAACAAATTCCCCACCGCCATCGCTGAAATGCACGAAACCGGCATGCGGGTGTACAAGGGCAACTACAACAGCTACCTTCTCCAAAAGGAGCAGGAAAAAAGCCGGGACATCTCGGCGCAGGATGCCTCCCCCCAGGAGCCGCCCCGCGAGCCGGAAAAGCCCGGTGCTGCCACCTACTACCGCACCAAAAAGCAGCGCAGCGAGGCCGTCGCCCGCAAAAATCGCATCAGCGCCCTGGAAAAGCGGATCGAAGAGTTGGAAGTGGAAATCTGGGATCTGGAAAACGAGATTACCCTGCCCGAAATTGCAGCCGATTATGTAACGCTGCAGGAAAAATGCAGCCTGCTGGAGGATCGGCGCACCGACCTGAACATCGCCATGGCCCAGTGGTCGGAGCTGCTGGAGGAAACCGATTCAGAATAGCACCTCACCCCTGCGCCCTTCAACGTTATTACACATGGAGGTTCCAATGAAATTCGAAAAAGACTCCAAAATGACGCGGGTCGCCATACATGCCTTTTTGGTATTGGCCGCCGCAATCCTGTTTCATCTGCTTCTCCAGCATATGGGCACCCTCTTTGGCTGGGTAGGCCGGGTAACCTCCATACTGCTGCCGGTTGTCTATGGCTTTGTCATCGCCTTTATCCTCAACCCCATGACCCATTTTTTCGAGGACAAACTCCTGCCCCGGCTGTTCCGAAAGGGCCTGAAACCGCGCACAGCCCGTGGTCTTTCCATCCTGTTTACCTACCTGACCACACTCATTCTCCTCGCCCTGTTTTTCGCCCTCGTTGTCCCCCAGATCATCTACAGTCTGGTGGGCATCGGTGCCAATGTCCCCTCCTATCTCAAGTCCATTCAGACCACCTACTACAACATTGTCAAGTGGATGGAGGAACTGGAATTTCTGGAGGACAGCCAGTCCAGCGCCATGGTGGCTGTGGTCTTTGAGTATATTCTGGGCGCCTTCGAGGGGCTGCTGGAACGTCTCGGCGAATGGCTGACCCGCGACTTCCTCGACAAGGTTGTCAACATCGCCACCAGCTTTACCTCCGGCGTTCTCGACGCCATCCTGGGGATCATCATCTCCATCTACTTCCTCAGCGACCGGGAAAAGCTGTTTGCACAGCTTCGCAAAATCAGCACCGCCCTCTTCCGCGACAGCACCACCAGCCTCTTCCACGAACTCGCCATGGACGCCAACAAGGTGTTCAACGGCTTTATCGTAGGCAAAATCATCGATTCCCTCATCATCGGCGTGCTGTGCTTCATCGGTATGACCGTCATGCGCCTGCCCTTTGCCGTGCTTATCAGCGTCATTGTCGGTGTCACCAATATCATTCCCTACTTTGGGCCCTTCATCGGCGCGATTCCCGGCTTTGTGCTAGTACTCATCTCCGACCCCGCCAAAGGCCCCGGCCAGTCCCTGCTGTTTCTCATCTTCATCCTGGTGCTCCAGCAATTCGACGGCAATATCCTGGGCCCCAAAATCCTGGGAGATACAACCGGTCTCTCCGCCCTGTGGGTCATCTTCTCCATCACCCTATTCAGCGGATTGTTCGGGGTGCTGGGCATGTTCATCGGTGTACCGCTCTTTGCCTTTATCTATAACATTTGCCGGCGCATCATCAATCATATTCTGAAAAAGAGGGATCTCTCCACCGATACCAAGGACTATGACTCCCAGCGCAATCCTATGCCGGACTGATCTTTTTGGAGCCTGCGGCGCATTTAGAATGGGGTTTCACCCCAAACCCCATTTAAGGGGGTGTGACCCCCTTAAAAATCCCATTGTTCACTCCGTTGTCCCCACCCATACGCCAGGCAATACCGACCCGAACCCCCGGTCAAGACGACGACCGGGGGTTCTTGTGCGTTCCCGTATGCAAACCGCCCTTTTACCGGCCCCCACTCCCGTCCGCTCGCTCATTGCGACAGAAAGGCCGCAAACCGCTCGCTGGCTCCTTTTGCCTGGCTAACCCGTTTGCCCGGCGGGAATTGCGGCTTCGCTCCGACTCCGTCTCCGCGAACCCCCTCCGCTTCCAGCGTCGGCGTCGGGCTATCGCCCGCCGGCAATTCCCGCCTCCCACCACACCACCAGCTGCAATCCGCGAAATGACTCATGTGCAGCTTCAAGCTGCCGGCTGCAATCCGCGGAGCGGCATGTGTGCAGGTTCAACCTGCGCTTGACAGGGGGTGGGGGAATGTCATACACTAGGGGGTGGAATCATCCTATCTTGTTGCAAAGCAATGGAGGGTATCATCATGCAGGAATCCCAAGTATTAACAGACGCATTTCTCACCGGCGCATACGACAACACCTTTCGTTACCTGTACGCCGCCAAAGCTGATTTACAGCGGGAGCGGTACACCTCCCTGCTCACCGGCTTTACCGGCCAGTTTGGGGACAAGCCTGTCCGCCTGTTTTCCGCCCCCGGCCGCACCGAGGTCGGCGGAAACCACACCGACCACCAGCACGGCCGCGTCCTCGCTGCCGCCGTCAACCTGGACATCATCTGCGCCGCTGCCCCCAACGACGACGGCGTCATCCGCATCCACTCCGAAGGCTACCCCATGGACACTGTGGAGCTGAGTGACCTGGCAAAAAAAGAATCCGAGGACAACAAAGCCATCTCCCTCATCCGTGGCATCTGTGCCCGAATGCGGGAAAAGGGCTACACTGTCTCCGGGTTTGACGCCTACACCACCTCCAACGTCCTCAAGGGATCCGGCCTCTCCTCCTCCGCCGCCTTTGAGGTCGCCATCGGCACCATGATAAGCTATCTGTTCAACGACGGCGCTGTCTCCCCGGTGGAGATCGCCCAAATCAGCCAGTATGCCGAGAACGTCTATTTCGGCAAGCCCAGCGGCCTGATGGATCAGATGGCCTCCTCTGTGGGCGGGTTTATCACCATCGACTTCGCCGACACCGACCACCCCGTCATCGAGCCCATCGCCTTTGACTTTGCCTCCTGCGGCCATTCCCTGTGCATTGTGGACACCAAGGGCGACCACGCCGACCTGACCGGCGAATACGCCGCCATCCCTGCAGATATGAAGAAGATTTGCGATGTCTTTGGCGTCTCGTATTTGCGCCAGGTAGATGAAGCCGCCTTCTATAGCCGCCTTGCCGAGTTGCGGAAAACCTGCGGCGACCGGGCCGTCCTCCGCGCCATCCACTTTTTCGGCGACAACGGGCGCGTGGTGCATCAGGCCGATGCCCTGAACCAGGGCCGGTTTGACCGGTTCAAGGAGCTTATCATCGAATCGGGTCGCTCCTCCTTCGCCTGCCTGCAAAACGTCTTTGCCTGCTCGGATCCCGAGGCTCAGGGCCTTTCCCTGGCCCTTGCCCTCAGCGAGGATATCCTTGCCGGAAAAGGGGCGTGGCGTGTCCACGGCGGCGGCTTTGCCGGCACCATTCAGGCCTTTGTCCCCACCGATTTGCTGGATGCCTACCGCACCAAAATCGAGAGCGTATTTGGCGACGGCTCCTGCTATGTCCTCTCCATCCGCCCCACCGGCGGCGTAGAAATCACCCCGGAGCTGGGCCAATGAGCGACGTCGTCAACACCGAGGAGATCCGCCGTTTTTTTGACGGACTGGCCGCCACATGGGAATCCCCCCAGTCCGAAGCCGGCGTCCGCGACCGGATCGTCGAGCTGATCGAATTGCCGGAGGCCGCCGTCATCGCCGACATCGGCTGCGGCAAGGGCGTCATGTTCCCCCACCTGCTGCGCACAAATCCCGCACAGCTGCTGGCGGTGGAATTGTCCGGCGAAATGCTGGCCCAGGCCCAAAAGGAGCATGCGGATCCCCGCATTGCATATTGCCCCGGCGACCTTCTCTCCCTGGAGCTTCCCCCGGTGGATGCCGCTGTCATCTTCAACGCCTATCCCCACTTCCTCGACAAGCCCGCCCTTGCCCGACGCCTCGCCCGGCTGGTGAAGCCCGGCGGCAAGGCCGTCATCGCCCACAGCCGCAGCAAGGAGCTCATCAACGGCCGCCACCGCTCCACCCTGGCCTTTACCTTGTCTGTCCCCCTGCAGGAACCCGCCCGGGAAGCGGCGGAGTTCGCCCCTTACTTTGAGGCCGACACCCTCATCGACACAGACGAGATGTACTTCATCCGCCTGATTCGCACCGCTGATTGACAAGGGCCCCCGGCTTGAGTATAATAGTAGGCAATGGATCGGCACGAAGCCGGTCACGCATTCCTTAAAGCATTGACGAAACACAGGCCATGAAGGCTTTTCTGTGGGAGAATCCCGCAGGGGCTTTTATGGCCTATTTGTTTTGAGGAGGAATTGCCCGTGTCCCATTTTATCAAAACCAAGCAGCTTGTCTTTGCCGCCCTCTGCATTGCCCTGGGCCTTGTGCTGCCCATGTTGTTTCACGGCATCCCCAACGCGGGGAGCATCTTTCTGCCCATGCACATCCCCGTGCTGCTGTGCGGGCTCATTTGCGGCTGGCCCTACGGCCTCATCTGCGGCGCACTGACCCCCCTGCTCTCCAGCATCCTCACCGGTATGCCACCGGCAGCCATTCTGCCCGCCATGCTGTGCGAGCTGGCGGTATATGGGCTTATGGCGGGGCTGCTCATCCAGCTTGTCCGCACCCCCAAATCCATTGCCAACATCTATGTGTCCCTTGTCGGCGCCATGCTGTGTGGCCGCCTGGTTGCAGGCGCTGTCAAGGCTCTCATTTTCAATGTAGGGGCCTACTCCATGCAGGCATGGATAGCCTCCTCCTTCGTGACGGCTCTGCCCGGTATCCTGCTGCAGCTGATTGTCATCCCCATCGTGGTGCAGGCCCTTCGGCAGGCTCGAATCATAACCGTTCCCCAGCACTCCTGATTGTCGCTTTCTTCCAATGGGAGCCGTATTCACCGCCCCCATTACCCGCTTAAAGATCGAACCCCAAAAGGATGAATTTTCTTTTGGGGTTCGTCGACTTTTCCCTGCGAATGTGCTATGCTACAAGAGGTGTTTTTTTGCTGACTTTGCAATACAATGCGAAAAGTGGAGGGATAATGAAGAAGCTGCTAATAGCTAAACGGATTGCTTTTATGGCGATGACAATCATTGTCATTGTTGCTGCCATTGCCATCGGTATTCTTTGCATTCGAGATTATTTATTCTATGATCCCTCTGTTACCAGCTTTCCTAAATATTCAGGGGTCATCATTTCACTTATCTATTTTATCCCGGCCCTGATAATCGCTGCCGCTGTATATCTACTAATATCTTATTTTCTAAAAAGAAAATGACAGTATACTATTCGCAAAGGTCATACCCGTTTTACCGGCACTATATCTGAATTTACTGTAGGATGAGGGGAGCGCCACATGGATATCTATGAAAATTATCACAGCCACACCTTCCGGTGCAAGCACGCCCAGGGGGATGTGCTGGACTATGTTCTGCAGGCCAGCCGCAGCGGAATCCGCCGCCTGGGAATCGCTGACCACACCCCCCTGCCCGACGACTGGAGCCTGGGCATGCGCATGTCCGTCGAGGAACTGCCCGGTTATGTAGACGCCTTTGCCATGCCCCGCCACATCATCCCCCAGGTGAAGCTGTACATGGGCATGGAATGCGACTATCTCCCCAAATACCACAGCTTTTTCAAGGATGAATTGCTGGGCCGCTACCAGTTCGATTATCTGGCCGGCTCCATTCACGCCTTTCCATATCAGGGTGAGATTTGCTGGATTTACGGCGGCGACCCCATGACAGTCCCCATGCTGCGGGCCTATGCCGACACCTGCGTGGCGGCCATCGAATCCGGCCTGTTCGCCTTCATCGCCCACCCGGATGTGTTTGGGGTGTCCATGCGCCGCTGGGATCCGGAAATCCGCGCCTGCTCCCGCTATATTGTCGAGGCAGCGGCCTCCGCCGGTGTCCCCCTGGAGCTAAACACCAGCGGTTACGAGAAAGCCCGCAAATGGCCCACTCAGTTTTCCCCCGCCTGCTACCCCATCGAGCAGTTTTGGGAAATCGCAGCGGAAACCCCCATCCGCGTTGTGGTAAACTCCGACGCCCATGTACCGGAAAGCCTCACCGCCGACCTGGACACCGGCTACCGCCTCATGGAAAAATACGGCCTGGAAAAAGCCGTGCTGTTTCCCTAATAATTGACCTTCTACGGCACATTTTACCGCCTTCTTTTCGGCCAATCCCAACACAAAACCGCACCGATGCCCCGTCATTGCTGACCCGGGCCACCGGTGCGGTTTCATATTCTGCTGTATCGATTTGCAACGCTTCAACCGCACCCTACTCCACGGCTTCCACCAATCCCCCCACAGCAATCCGCGGAGCGGCCTTGTGTGCAGCTTGAAGCTGCTTCAAGCTACTTCAAGCTGCTTCAAGCTGTTGCTTTGGCGATGATGCTGTCCAGTTTGGCGGCGCTTTCGTTGGCGACCAGTTCCTGGGGGAAGCCGATTTCCTCCAGCATTTTCATGGCGTTGGTTACAACACCGACACTGGCGGAGCAATGGGCGTCGCTGTTGACGGCGATCCACACGCCCAATTCGGCGCAGCGGATGGCGATTTTCCGGCAGATATCCGCGATCGGCCCCTCAAAATCAAAGGAGTGATCGTTGATCTCGATGATTTTCCCCTTCTCCCTTGCCGCCTTCAGCACCTCATCGATGTGGAACGCCACGCCGGCCCGTCCAATATGGCCCAGCATCATTACCTTGGGATTCTCCAGCGCCTTGCAGTACATGGCTGTCCCCTCGTCGGCGGTGATCTCCTTCAGATTGGGCAGAAAATGCACGCTGGCAATGGCATAATCCGTTGTGCCCAAAATGGCATCGGCCAGTGTGCCCACCTTGCCGTTTCGCGACGGCAGCATAAACTGATGGCCGAAAATGTTCCCCCTGGCATCGCAGATATCCGCCTCTACGCTTCGGTAGATGCGCACGCCATGCCATTCCCGGGGCAGCGCTGTAACGTTGAACAAGTGGCCCATGGCCCCAAACATTTTCCCGGGATCCGCCTCCCCCGAGACATCCACGTTCAAGAACTGCTCGCCGTAATGATCCGCGATGCCGATGCCCTCCAGGCCGTGATCCTTCGCCTCCAGAACATTGTCCCGAACAGTGCAGTAGGCATGTCCGGAAAACATGGTGTGGGTGTGCATGTCAACTCCGATTCGTAGCATTTGCTGTATCTCCTTTTCAGGGTTATTCTCAGAACCTGTTTGGTAATGAACCTCCCCGGGACAAGCCCAACGCGCCGGAACGGCGCAATGGTATCAAGGTTACGATACCGCCCTGCGGGCGAAAGGGGAATAATGAACGCCCCATAGGGGCACGCCCAACAAAGTTGGGCGGGGAATAAAACCCTTTCGGTTCATTTAAGCGCCCCGGCAGCCCCCACTCCCGTCGAAGGATGCCTGAGCGGTGTTCGACAAGTCCGGCCGGTCGGCCGTTTTGATATCGATTACATCCTATACTTTACGCTTTTTTCCCCGCAAAGTCAATGGAATGCCATCGGGCAGCCACACAAAAACCCACCCCTTCCCATACAATAGTATCAGTACCCAACGGGAAGCGGTTTCCCCCTTGTTTCTCATATTCGGGTTCAGCGACGCAAGTGGAGGTATGGCATGTCCAAGCCGGTCAAGTGCAATCCCAACAATCTGATCCTGTCTGTGACCGCCGCCGCCCTTGTGCTGGCGGAGGGGCGAACCGTGGACGAAATCGCCCTGCTGGCCGCCGCCTTCTCCCAGCTGTCGGAGACCCTGACCACCATCGCCGCCGTAAAGGCCGCATCCGGCACCGACGACAACTCCTCCGACACCGGCGCCCTCCGCCTTCTGGAGTCCGGCTGACGCCCCATATCCCAGTATTTGTTTGCCGCGAAATATTGACTTGTCCATCTTTTCCTGCTACTCTTGAATGAGACAATTGATCGAATGAAGGTTCAGGAGGTTATCGCATGCGTCAAACGACTACACGGATCATTCAAATTCTGCTGATAGCGCTGGTTTGTATGGCAGTGGCACTTCCCGCCGCGGCCGCTTCCCGCCACAACACAGTGGCAGGGCTTTTCAATGTGGACAAGGGCGACAAGGATTCCTATGTGCGCAATTTTGATGTGGACGACGAAGAGGACGACGTGGAGCGGGATCTCGACTCCTACGAGGAGTTGGAGGTCATCCAGCGCTCCGCCAAGGCGTCTCTCACCGTAACATCCAACCAAACCATCAGCAACATTGTGCAGGTCACCATCCCCAAGGGCTATACCCTCACCATAGATAAGGGCGCCACCCTGACCGTGGCCGGCGAGTTGATTGTCGAGGGCACCCTGGTCAACAACGGCGCCATCGTCGTCGGCACCAAAAAAGGGCAGGACGACAGCGAAATTCCCGACGATGACGACGAAAAAAAGGATAAATTCATCACCCTGCGGTATTTGCACAACAAGGGAACCATCACCAACAACGGCACCATTTCCATTCTCTGCGGCACCCTGCGCAACGGGGACAGCGCTGTCCTGAACAACAGCGGCACTGTCACCATCGCCAACGCCGAGCGGGATACCACCGGCTTCCTCAACTATGCCAGGCGCTTTCAGGGCAAGGTGACCTATGGTACCGTCAACAACACCGGCAGCTTCACCGTGGCCAACACCGACGGCACCGGCCTGCACATCTTTGGGGGCTCCCGCTTCCAGAACAGCGGCACTGTCACCGTTGCCGGCAGCAAGGCCACTGTAAAGGGCACCGTCCAGGGCAACGCCGTAAAGCACAGCAAATAGCAGCCGGCTCTCTCGACACTGTCAAACGATCAAAAAGGCTTTTCCGATTGCTCGGAAAAGCCTTTTTTCTTTGGGTGCGACTAAGCCTGTAAGCCGGGTTCTGTCGTGGACAACGATCTATCTGCGCCCCCTGTTGCCAGTGGGGCGTCAAGCCACCCTGCGGAGTATCGACGGGCCGCCGCCTCCAGTCGGTGTTGCACCGGATAGGGTTTACACAGCGGCATAGTCACCCATGCCCTGGTGAGCTCTTACCTCGCCTTTTCACCCTTACCGGGAAAAATCCCGGCGGTACTTTTCTGTTGCACTGGCCCTGAAGTCGCCTTCGGCTGCCGTTAACAGCTATCCTGCCCTGTGGTGCCCGGACTTTCCTCGGGGAGAATCCCCGCCGCTGTCCAGCTTACTCGCGTGTACCAGTATACCACATCCCCGGCAAAAAAGAAACAGGCATTTCCACCCCCGTTTCCTCATACATATGTAGTACCCGAAAGGTGGACTGGCCGTTCATGGCCTGTCCGAAACCGGGCACATCCTGCGAAACGGAGGCTCACCGCCATGACACCCATATCCGCCCTGTGGCTCGCCCTTTTCCTTATCGGAGCATTGCTGTTTTTGTTCTATTCCCGGCTGGAGCGCTTTTTCCGCTGCTTTCTTTTCACCGCCTTTACGGGCATCGGCGCACTGGGGATTGTATGGCTTGCAGGCCGGTTTATCGCCATCCCCCTGACCATCACCCCCCTCAGTCTGGCCGCCTCGGGAATCCTCGGCATTCCCGGTGTGGTGACCATGCTTATTTTCCATTTGATTTAGTGGAGGGAATCTGCTATACTTGTAACATATTTTTTCTCTAAAAATGGCTTACTATGCAGAAAAAAGGGAAATTAAGGAAAAGGAGGAGTGGGCATCCGCACCCCGGATTGTCCATCACAAACAGATGTATCTAACCAAGCTGTTGCCACCAGGCGCCGACCTGACCGATGCATATGGAGTTCGTACCGCTGTCTTTGTAAATGAACAAGGCTTCTCCTCCGAGCTGGAAATCGACGACATCGATCGCTCCGCCTATCACATTGTCATGTTTGAAGGGGGCAAGCCCATTGCCACCGGCCGCGTTTTTGTCGATTCCCAGGATAAATCCACCTACATCATTGGCCGCGTCGCCGTGCTAAAGAAATACCGCAGCCAGGGTGTGGGCTTCAAGCTGATGGGCAAGCTGGAGGAGTGCGCCAAGTCGCTGGGCGGCACACAGGTTGTTCTGGGCGCGCAAATGCACGCTGTCCCCTTTTACGAGAAAAACGGCTACACCGCCTTTGGCGAGGAGTATATGGAGGAACACTGCCCCCACATCCACATGCGAAAAACACTGTAAAAGAAGAGTCCACACAACCTGCACTGCCGGTTTCGGCCGTGCTTTTTTCATACCCAAGGGCAGACGAGCCCGAATGAGTTGGAGGAAATATGATGCGTATACTCGGCATTTCCAGCACCCCGCGCAGGGGCGGCAACTCTGAGATTCTCCTTGACGCGGCGTTGCATCCCTTCCGGGAGGCCGGATGGGATGTCACCCGCATTCTGCTGTCGGAAGCACACATCCTGCCCTGCACCGGCTGCGAGACCTGTCTCACCCACAAGGCATGCCACATCCGGGATGATGACATGGCGGACATCTACGCCGCATACAAGGCCTGTGACGCCATTCTCATCGCCGCCCCCACATACTGGCGCAATGTCCCCGCTCAGCTAAAGGCTGTGTTTGACCGCACCCATGCCGCCGAGCCCCGGCCTCTTGCCGGAAAGCCGGGCGGTGCCATCGCCGTGGGCAGAGGCTCGGGGGCCGGGCAGTCCATCGTTCTCAATGTCATCCACAATTTTTATTTGTCCTGCGGCGCGTTCTGTGTGCCCGGGGAGCTGAACGGCGTCACCGCTGTGGCAGACAAGCCCGGCGATATTGCCCAGCAGCCCCGTCGCCTGATGCAGGCAGCGCAGCTGGGCCAAAACATCCTGGCCCATATAAGCCGATACCATTGACGACTCTTTCCACTCTGCCGGCATGCCCCCCTTTAGTTCAACAGAAAATCAAAGAAAAAGGCCAACGAATCGACGATGAATCGATTCCTTGGCCTTTTTCTCTTCACACAATCACAGCAGATTAATCCAGTACCCAACCGAAATAGCCACCTGAAAAATCACGCTAAACAGGACATAGATCGTCTTTCCCCGCCGCTTGGGTATGGCCAGAGACAACAGCCCGCAGGCCGCAGAGCCTATCACCGCACCGGCCAAAATCACCAGGAAAGGGAAGCTTTCCACCATAAAATCGGAGCGGGGCAGCAGCCGGGCAATTCCCCGGCCAATCAGATGCATCGCCGGCACACTGGTCAGCGGCAGTGCCAGCAGCGCAGCCGCCTGCTTGCGGGCCCGCAGGAACATCGCGCACATGAGCAGCACAATTGCAATAATCGCCAGGCTTTCTCCGTTCATTCCTACCCCTCCGCTGTTTCAGTGACGTATGCTGTCGCCTATTTGCCGTCTGCCGCTGCTTTGGCGGCATCCTCCGCCTGCTGCTTGTCGTCAGCCAGCACCAGAATGACCAGGTCATCCTTTGTGTACAGCACCGGGTTTTTGAGTTTGACCATCTCGCCGGGAATGTACTGCTCATAGCGTTCCTTTTGATCCGCCACCCGCTTTTCCAGAATGGCCTTGGCATCCGCCGCGTTCTTTTTGTCACTCACCTTTAGAACCGCAATTTCCTCGGCGGTGGAGCCGTTGCCGCTGTAGTATACCTTGTATTCGCCGATGGTGTCGTCAATGGCGTAGAAATTCTCCACCGTGGCGGAGTCAGCCTCTACCAGCGCATCCCGAAATGTCACAGCCTGCAGAATGCTGTCCGCCGCTGTCGCCGCCGATTGCGTTGCGGCCGCTGCCCCACCGCTGTCTCTGCCACTGCAGCCCACCAATGCCGTAATAAGGAGAACCAGCGCGGTCAGTCCTCCCAGTGCTCTTCTCATCCGTTTGTCCGTCGTTCTCATATTAAATGCTCCACTTCCTGTTCTATTTTGGTTCCGGTGCCGTGTGGGTGCGCAAATACGCAAGCCACTTGGCATAATATTCCGGTGTAAAGTGCATGCCGTCTACCGGGCTGGCTTCCTCCGGCAGCTTTCCCTCCTCGTCCATCAGGGCCTCCGCCACGTCCACCAAATATACCCGCTCTGACCTTGCCAGCTCCTGAATGGCCAGGTTGTACTCCTCCAGCCGCTCGTTGGTGATGCTGGGGTAGGTTTCGTGGGCGTAATCGGTGACAGGCGGCATAGTTTGCAGATAAATAAGTGCCTCGGGGTACTGGGCCTTTACAGCGGCAATAAACTCCCGATAGCCGCTGATAAAGGGATCCTTGTCGTAGCCCAGGCTGTTGCCGCCCAGCATGATATAGATTTTGGAGCGCTCGCCGTATTCCGCAGCGGCCTCCAGCAGGGTAAGCTTTTTATCGCCGGATTTGATGTAGCCCCGGGTGGCGGCATCCACCACCTGAATGCCGATATCGGCCACCACCGCCGAATTGGGCACCACCTTGTAGCCGGTCAGCCCGGTGGTGATGGAGTCGCCGATGAACAGCGCGTCGTTAAAGTAGGCCAAGGGCACGATCTCCCGCTCCGACAGGGCGTAGTCGAACTGCTCCCGCCCCCCTGTCCGGGGTTCGGTGGCCTCCACAGGCTCATCGATGTCGGATTCATCGTCGGGCTTCGCCGGGCCCGAGGGCTTGTCGATGTCCTCCGGCTGAGAGGATTCGGTCTTAAGCACAGCCTCCTGCACAGCGGTGGACGGCAACGTCTCCTTACCGGCTGCGTCGACTGCGAGGGTCTCCTCATCCGGCTGGGAGGATGCCCCCCGACCGGCAGCTGCCTCCGCCGCCAGCGCGCCGTCCTGAAAATTCTGCCACACCACAGCCACGCCAAACGCCGCCGCCACAATCAACACAAGGGACAGCAGCACCGGCGCCGCCGAGGATTTCCTTCGCCCCTGTCGGTAGCCGCCTTTGCCTCGTTTCGTTTTCTTTGCCATTGATTCCATCCTTTATTTTCTACAAAGAGGGATGCCCCTCAGGGATATCCCCTCATTGGGAAAGTCATCCGTTTTTCAGTAATATTATACAACAAAGAGGGGCATA
>JAJDGX010000130.1 GCA_030265885.1 Ruminococcaceae bacterium OttesenSCG-928-L11
CAAACGCCCCGCCAGCCCCCTTCCCGGGAGCCGCGGAGCGCATTGTGTGCAGGTTCAACCTGCCCGCTTAGCGGACTTTGGAGCCGGCGGGGATTTGGAGGTCGGCAAAGATGACCTTGACGGCATCGCCGGCGTCCGCCGCCAGCAGCATGCCCTGGGATTCCACTCCCCGCAGCTTGGCGGGCTTCAGGTTGGCCACCAGGATAATCTTTTTCCCAATCAGATCCGCAGGCTCGTACCAGGTGTGAATGCCGGATACCACCTGTCGGCCGCCGGCGCCGTCATCCAGCTGGATTTTCAGCAGTTTGTCGGCCTTGGGCACAGGTTCACAGGCGACGATTTCCGCCACACGCAGCTCTACCTTGGCAAAATCGTCGATATCAATGAGGCTGGCTACGCCCTCCACTTCCGCCTTGACGGGTTTTTCCTCTGCCTTGGGGGCGGCCTTGGCAGCACCGAGGGCCTCCAGCTCCGCCAGCTCCTTCTCCATGTCAATGCGGGGGAAGAGGGCATCGCCCTTTTTCACAGTTACATTCTGGGGCAGCATACCGAAGGTATTTGCGCTTTCCCAGGTGGTGACAGCCTCCGCCGCGCCGATTTGGGCGAAGATTTTGGGGGCAGTCTCCGGCAGGAAGGGCGACAGCAGCACACCCAGAACCCGGATGGCCTCCAGCAGATTGTACATAACTGTGGCAAGGCGGGCGTTGTTGGCCTCATCCTTTGCCAGCACCCAGGGGGTGGTCTCGTCGATGTATTTGTTGGTGCGGGCAATCACCCGGAAAATCTCGGTCAGGGCGGTGGGGAACTGCAAGTCCTCCGCCAGAGTGTTGACCCGATCATACAGGCCGCTGATTTGTGCGATCAGGTCGTCGTCAAAGTCGCCGGGCTGCCGATCGGTGGGCAGGGTACCGCCGAAATATTTCTCCACCATAGCCACTGTCCGGGATACCAGATTGCCCAGATCGTTTGCCAGGTCGGAGTTGATGCGCTGGATCAAAGCCTCGTTGGTGAAGTTGCCGTCCTGGCCGAAGGGGACATCCCGCAGCAGGAAATAGCGGATGGCATCCACGCCGTAGCGGTCGCACAGCACATAGGGATCCACCACATTGCCCTTGGACTTGGACATCTTGTCGCCGCCAAACAGCAGCCAGCCGTGGGAGTAGACCCGCTTGGGCAGTGGCAGCTCCAGGGCCATCAAAATAGAGGGCCAGATGATGGTGTGGAAGCGGACAATCTCCTTGGACATCAGGTGGAAATCGGCGGGCCAGTATTTGTCGAAGTCGTTGTAGCGGTCGTTGCCATAGCCCAGGGCCGTGATATAGTTGGAGAGGGCGTCAATCCAGACATAGACCACGTGGCCGGGGTCAAAATCCACCGGCACACCCCAGGTAAAGGAGGTGCGGGAGACACAGAGATCCTCCAGCCCCGGCTTCAGGAAATTGTTGACCATCTCGTTGACGCGGGCCTGGGGCTGGAGGAATTCCGGGTGCTCCTCGTACAGCTTCATGATGCGATCGCCGTAGCTTGACAGGCGGAAAAAGTACGCTTCCTCCTCGGCCTGCTCCACATCCCGGCCGCAGTCGGGGCATTTGCCGTCCACCAGCTGGCTGTCAGTCCAAAAGCTTTCGCAGGGCTTGCAGTACGCGCCCTTGTACACCGATTTATAGATTTCTCCCTTGTCGTACAGGGTTTTGAATATCTTCTGCACCGATTCGATGTGGTAGTCGTCGGTGGTGCGGATAAAGCGGTCATAGGTGATGTCCATCCGCTTCCACAACCGCTGGAATCCGGCTACAATCTCGTCTACATATTCCTTGGGCGTTTTGCCGGTCGCCTTGGCGCTGGTCTCGATTTTCTGGCCGTGTTCGTCGGTGCCGGTCAGGAACATTACATCAAACCCCTGCATTCGTTTCAGCCGCGCCATGGTATCGCAAACAACCGTCGTATAACTGTGCCCCACATGGGCATTGGCCGACGGGTAATAAATTGGCGTGGTGATGTAAAACGTTTTTTTCATTGTTCTTGCTCCTTTTACATAATGGTACGGCGGGGTTTGATGGTCGCCGTTTGCAATTTCAGGGATCCCCGAAATTGTGTTTGTATATTATATCACGGCTGCCCGCATTTATCAAATTTCGCGGGAGATGAAACCTGTGAGAACGAGGTATGGCATCCTCGCTGCACGAAACAGTTCCCAAACATAAAACGCCCCCCGGCGCCTTTTTCAGGCACCGCGGAGCGCTTGGTTGCGGATTCAATCCGCTTACATGCCGTATACTTCGGCGCTACCCAGCAGCTTGATGTCATTTTTGCCCAATACATCGATGCCGTGGCTGGGATCCTCCACCCGAAGGATGACATAGGCTTTGTCGGGGTCGCGGCCGATGAAGGCGTACATGTATTCGATGTTGATGTCATTGTCGGAGAGAAGCTGCACCACATGGGAGAAAGCGCCGGGCTTATCGTCCAGGCTGACGGCGATGACATCGGTGAGGGAGACGGTCATGCCGGCATTTTTCAGCTTTTGCACGGCGTCATCCGGCTTATCCACAATCAGGCGGAGGATGCCGAAGTCGGTGGTATCGGCCACGGACAGGGCGCGGATATCGATTCCGGCATCCCCGATGACCTTTGTGATTTCGGCAAGGCGTCCTTTTTTGTTTTCCACAAAGATGGAAATCTGTTGAATCAGCATCCGGAACCCTCCTTAAATTTTGCGGTTATCGATGATGCGCTTGGCTTTGCCTTCGCTGCGTGCGATGCTCTTGGGCTCCACCAGCTTGACAGTGGCGGCGATGCCCAGTATGGAAAGCAGGGCGCTGCGAATTTTCTTCTCAATGCGCTCTACATTGCGTACCGTGTCGGAGAACATGTCGGCGGTCATCTCCACCTGTACCTCCAGGGTATCCAGGTTGTCGATTCGATCCACTACCAGCACATAGTTGGGGGAAACCAGGTTCATATCCAGCAGCACGCTTTCGATCTGGGAGGGGAACACATTGACGCCCCGGATAATCAGCATATCGTCGGTGCGGCCGGTGGGCTTGGTCATTTTGATGAGCGTGCGCCCGCAGCCGCATTTTACACGGCTGATGGTGGCGATGTCCCGGGTGCGGTACCGAATCAGGGGCAGGGCTTCCTTGGTGATGCAGGTAAACACCAGCTCACCCTGCACGCCGTCGGGCAAGACTTCGCCGGTTTCGGGGTCAATGACCTCGGGGATGAATTTGTCCTCGTTGATGTGCATGCCGGTTTGCTGGCTGCATTCGAAGCTGACACCCGGCCCCATAATCTCGGAGAGGCCGTAAATGTCATAGGCCTTGATGCCCAGCAGCTTCTGGATTTCCCCGCGCATTTCCTCCGACCAGGGCTCGGCGCCAAAGATACCGGCCCGCAGGGAAATCTCGGAGGGGTCGATGCCCATTTCCTGCATGGTCTCGCCGATGTACATGGCGTAGGAGGGGGTGCAGCACAATACGTTGGAGCCAAAATCCCGCAGGATGTCTATTTGGCGGCGGGTATTGCCGGAGGATACGGGAACCGCCACAGCACCCAGCTTTTCCGCGCCATAGTGCAGACCCAATCCCCCTGTGAACAGCCCATACCCATACGATACATGAATGTAATCGGAGGGGGTTGCCCCTGCGGCTACCAGGGCACGGGCGGCGTCCTCAGACCAGTCGTCGATGTCCTTGGAGGTATAGCCCACCACCGTCATTTTGCCGGTGGTGCCGCTGGAGGCATGGATCCGGGAGATTTTCTCCCGGGGCACAGCAAACAGGCCATAGGGGTAGTTGTCCCGCAAATCTTGTTTGTAGGTAAAGGGCAGCTTGCTCAGATCATCGACCGACTTGATGTCCTCCGGCTTGATGCCGCACTCATCAAATTTGTCCCGATAAAACTTGACATTTTCGTATACACGCCGAACCGTATCCATGAGGCGCTTGCTCTGGACATCCCGAATGGTATCCAGATTCGCGCATTCTATCCACGGTGAGAAATAGTTCTCCATAATCATCACACACCTTTCTCTTCTTTCTTTTGGAAAAAAGAAAGAAGCAAAGAAAATAGTCCCACTCCGTGGATTGCCACGGAATGTGCGGGGGGAAAATCGAAGCAGGAATCGTGTCGGCGGGGATGGCGCGACGGCGGTAGCCGGAGCCATTTTGCCGGGGCAAAATGCGCGCTCGGGAGAGCGCGGCCATTCCCGCCGACGGGGCAGCAGATTTGAGCGGAAAACCAAGCCAAAAACCAGTGCGCGTTTCCCGGGCTTTACCCCGGGAAGGAAGCGCACGGAAAAAAAAGCAAGGTTTATTCAGGGAGCATCGCGTGAAGCTTTCGCACCAGCCAAGCCGGTCGTCATCCTGACCGGCTTGGCGGACGGCTTTCGCCCTATATCCGGCGACAGCCACGAAGTGAGTTGTGGGATTCTTAAGGGGGTCACACCCCCTTAAGCAGGGGTATGGGGGCAGCGCCCCATTTCAAATGCAACCCAGGCTCCGCAAAACTCACCCAGCCAAATCAAAGGCCTTCCGATTCATATCCAGGAACCGGGCCGGCACGACTGCCTCTATAGCGTCGAGCCAATCCTGCCGGGGGAAATCCATATGCCGGGCCAGCAGTCCCATCAACACGATGTTGACCGCCTTGGAACTGCCTGCCTGCTCTGCCAGGGCAAGGGCATCGCAGGACACCAGCTTGATATCGCAGGCCGCCAGCTTCTCCAGCAGGTTCTCGGGGTAGGTGGTCACGCCGGTGATCACGGGCATGGGATCGATCTGCTGATCGGCGGTGACAAGAACTCCGCCCTTTTTCAAATACGGCAGGTAGCGAGCCGCCTCCAGCGCCTCAAAGGCCACGATGATATCCGCCTCACCCAGATCAATCAGGGGGGACGCCACTTCCTTGCCATAGCGCACGTATGTGCAGACCGAGCCGCCGCGCTGGCTCATGCCGTGAACCTCGGACACCTTTACGTCAAAGCCATTGGCCACCAGAACCTGTCCCAGCAGCTTGCTGGCAAGCAGGGTGCCCTGTCCGCCGACGCCGACTATCATAATATTTTTTACGGTGTTATCACTCATGCTTCCATTCCTCCGATTGCGCCGAATTTGCACAGGCTGACGCATTGTCCGCAGCCCACGCACTGGTTCCGGTCAATGACCATCTTGCCGTCCTTCATACTGGTGGCGGGGCAGCCAATCCGCAGGCAGGCCTTGCAGCCGGTGCACTTGTCTGCCGCCACAGCCAGGGGAGCGCTGTGCTTCACTGTTTTCAGCAGTGCACAGGGGCGGCGGGAGATAATGACGGAGGCTGTCGTTCCCTCCACCGCCTTTTTGATGGCGGCATAGGTGGCGGGCAAATCGTAGGGATCCACCACTGTGACATCCTGAATGCCAACTGCCTTGCAGAGGGCTTCCAAATCCACAGCCGTGGTGGGGTCGCCCTTGATGGTCAGGCCGGTGGTGGGGTTTTGCTGGTGACCGGTCATACCGGTGATGGAGTTGTCCAGTATCAGCGTAACGCTGGCAGCCTGGTTATAGGCAACGTTGATAAGCCCTGTCACACCGGAGTGAATGAAGGTGGAGTCGCCGATAATGGCCACCGGCAGCTTGTTGTTCATGGTGCCAACCGCCTTGGAGACACCGTGGGCACCCGACACCGACGCACCCATGCAGACGCAGGCATCGATAGCCGACAACGGCGCGGAGGAACCCAGCGTATAGCAGCCGATGTCACCGCTGACATAGGTTTTCAGCCGGTTCAGGGCATAGAACACGCCCCGGTGAGGACAGCCTGCGCACATAACAGGGGGGCGCACCGGCAATGTCTCTTCCAGCTTCATGGGCGCGGGCGTTACACCCAGCAGCTTCTCCCGAATCAGGGACTGGGAATACTCGCCGCACAGGGGGAAGGTATCCTTGCCATGGACAGCGATGCCCATTTTTTTGCAGTGGGTCTCGATGAAATCATCCAGTTCCTCAATGACATACAAGGTTTTCACCTTGGCGGCAAACTCCCGGATCAGCTGCTCCGGCAGCGGATATACCATGCCCAGCTTCAGGTAGCTGGCCTTGTCGCCCATAGCCTCCTTGGCGTATTGGTACGCAATGCCGGAGGTAATGATGCCCACATCGGTACTGTTCCACTCCACGGTGTTGACCGGTGCAGTTTCCGCCCACTGTACAAGTGCCTCGGTGCGCTTTTCCACAGCGATGTGGCGGGGCCGTGCCATGGCGGGCATCATGACATATTTCATGGCGTCCTTTTGGTAGGGAACAGCCTCCCGCTCCACGCGCTCGCCCACCTCCGCCAGACTGCGGGCATGGGAAATCCGGGTGGTCAACCGCAGGAGCACCGGCGTGTCAAACTGCTCGCTCAGATCATACGCCAGCTTGGTATAGGCAAGGCATTCCTCCGAGGAGGCAGGCTCCAGCATGGGGATTTTGGCAGCCTTGGCGTGGTTGCGGCTGTCCTGCTCGTTCTGAGAGGAGTGCATGCCCGGGTCATCGGCCACCCCAATGACAAGGCCCGCATTGACGCCGATGTAGGACACCGTATACAGCGGATCCGCCGCCACGTTGAGCCCCACGTGCTTCATGCCCGAAAACGCCCGCTTGCCGGCAATGGCAGAGCCAATGGCAACCTCCAGCGCAACCTTTTCGTTGGGGGCCCACTCGGTGTACATGGCATCGTATTCGGCGGAATACTCTGTTATCTCTGTGCTGGGGGTACCGGGGTAACTGGATACGACCGCGACGCCTGCCTCATACAAGCCCCGCGCCACCGCTTCGTTCCCCAACAGCAATTTCCTGGTTTGCTCCAATTTGTTCTCCCTCTCCCTGACGCAAAATTTGCAGTCTCATCTGTGCAATTCTGCATTTTATCCCTGACTGTTTTACTGCGACA
>JAJDGX010000131.1 GCA_030265885.1 Ruminococcaceae bacterium OttesenSCG-928-L11
TCCTTTGGCTTACAGATCAGGGCAACCAGCAGTCCAAAGAAAATGGCGGCCGTGATACCGCCGGCCGAACCGGTGAGCCCGCCGGTGAGAACCCCCATGAGCCCCTGCTCCGCCACCGCCTTTTTCACGCCCTTGGCAATGGTATTGCCAAAGCCGATGATGGGGATGCTGGCGCCGCCGCCGGCATACTCGATGAGTGGGTCATACACCCCCAGCGCCCCCAGCACCACACCCAGCACCACAAAGGACACCAGAATCCGAGCCGGTGTCAGCTTGGTGTAATTGATAAGCAGCTGGCCGACAACACAAATCAAGCCCCCCACCCAAAAGGCCCGGAAATACTCCATAAACACAGTCATATCGCGATTTCCCCCTAATTCGGTTTGGTAGACAGATGCACGAGATGGGCGATAGCAGGGATGCTCTGCCCCTGCTGAACGCTGACCGTGGACATCAACGCGCCTGTGGCGATGAACAGCACATCGTTGAGCCGCCCCTCCCGCATAGACTGCAGGATATACGAGCACAGCACCGTCGCCGAGCAGCCGCATCCCGAGCCGCCTGCGTCCACGCCCTGATTTTGCATATCGTAGATCATCAGGCCGCAGTCGGAGTGCTTTTTGCGGATGTCATAGCCCTCCCCCCGCATCAGCTGGAGCAGCAGGTCGGAGCCGACACCGGCCAGATCTCCGGTGAGAATCAAATCATAATTGGATTCATTGGTCAGGGTATCGGAGAAGTAGCGGGTCAGGGTTTGAGCGGCTGCAGGAGCCATTGCGCTGCCCATATTGGAGATATCCTTGACCCCCTTGTCCTCAATGGTGCCGATGGTGACAGCCTTCACATAAGGGGGAACGCTGTTTTTGCCAACAATGGCGGCTCCCGCGCCGGTGACTGTCCACTGGGCGGTGGGAGGCCGCTGTCCCCCATACGCCAGCGGAAACCGAAACTGCCGCTCCGAGGAGCAGAAGTGGGAGGAGGTGACAGCCATGGTATTGGCGGCGATGTCAGTATCCACAAACAGGGCAGAGAGGGCCAACCCCTCCGCCATGGTGGAGCATGCGCCGTACAGCCCCAGAAAGGGGATGCCAATTTCCCGCATGCCGTAGTGGCTGCCAATGCACTGGTTCAGCAGATCCCCGGCGAACAGATAGCTGATATCGCCCGGCGACAAACTGCATTTGCGCAGGGCAATTTCCGCTACCTCCTGCTGCATGCGGGATTCCGCCATCTCCCAGGTTTTTTGCCCAAACATCGGGTCATCGTTCAGCACATCGATGTAGGAGGCCAAGGGCCCCTCCGACTCTTTTTTGGATGCAATGGCGGCATATCCCACCAGGGAAGGGCTGCTGTCCAGCCTTAGCGTATATTTGCCGATTCTTGTGGCCATATTGCGAATGCCTTCCTTTTCAATGGGAATCAATAAAGTTGAAAGAGATATAAAATCAAGCCGTAAATCACGCCGGCGGAAATGCCATATACAATCACAGGCCCCGATATGGCAAACAGCTTGGCGCCGATGCCCATGATGTATCCCTCAGTCTTAAACTCCAGGGCCGGAGACGCCACCGCGTTGGCAAAGCCGGTAATGGGAACCAGCGTACCGGCACCGCCGATTTTGCCCAAATCATCGTAGACATTGAGCCCGGTCAGCAGGGCAGACAGAAACACCAGAGTAATGGAGCCGCATGCATAAGCCACATCCTTTTCCACACCCCAGTGAATGTACAGGTTGATAAGCGCCTCGCCCAAAGTACAGATAGCCCCGCCAAACAAAAACGCCATAGGGATAGAAACCGCGCTGTTAGACGGAGGCGACGCCTTTTTTACCATCTGCGCGTATTCATTGTTTGTTATGTGTTTCATAGTGCAGCAACCTCGTTTCCCCGCAGAAGCGATCCATCGGCCCTGCGGAAATTTTGTCATTATGAACCGAAAGGGTTTTATTCCCCGCCCAACATTGTTGGGCGTGCCCCTTGGGGCGTTCGATATTCCCCTTTCGCCCAGCGCGCTGGGCGGTTGCCCCTTGCAGGGCGGTATAGTCCTTTGTAAAAGGACTTGTAATCCTGATGCCCCGGGGCATGCCCCGGGGAGGTTCATTTCTTATCGTCTCCACCGCCGCGTTTTTTATTCCGTTGCGATACCAAGAGGATTTTGGTATAATAACCAAAAGGGCTGTTGCATGTCATATCTGTGGCCCGTCCATCGGCAATGGCCGATGAATCAATATTGTCCATTATTTTACACGGGGAGGGGATTCGGATGACAACAATGGTGCTGTGCGCGGTGGAGCCCTTCACCTCGCCTGTATGGGGCAGCAATTTTACTGTCTTTACCAGCGCGACCGGCGACGTGATCCCCGAGTCCCAGTCCAAGGAATACATCAGCAAATGCTGCAAATATGCCAAGCTCCACGAGGTATACCTGGTTCCGGAGCGGTTTATCCTGATGGAATACCAGTGCATGTGCCTCATCTCCCCCTCGGGTAAGGTGCTGGGTGCCCAGAAATGCCTGTACTGGAACACGGAATACCGGGGTGTCAAGCGCAGCTCCGCCATGGAGGTGCTCAACACAGAATTTGGGGCCATTGCGCTCTGCGTGGATGTGGACATCTTCCGGCCCGAGGTACCCCGCATCGCCGTTGGCATGGGGGCCCATGTCCTGATTTGCTCTCAGCAAATCTCCATGGCCGACTACAACAGCGGCATGATTGTCTCCGGCGTGTGGAGCGCCGCCCAAAACAACAATCTCTTCACCGTAGGTGTCAGCAATGCCTTCAATTGCGTGTGCGCCCCTCGCGTCATGACCAAACACAACGACGGCTTTCTGGTGGCCCCCGGGCTAAAGGTGCCCATGAACATCAAGCTGGCAGCCGACGCCATCGACCGAATGCCCCCCCGATACTGCCTCAGCCGCAAGTTTTACGCCGTCCACCGCAAAGAGCTGATCGGCGAATAAATGCCTTCCTCCCCGCAATCACTGTGGGGAGGTTTTTGCTTGCAAAGGCGTGTGTGGAGCCTGCGGCGCATTTGAATAGGGGCTAGCATTTGCTGTCGCAGCTGCACCCCAAACCCCACCAAAGGGAATGATTCCCTTTGGAATCCCGCAAATCCACTCCGTGGCCGCCGCCACAGCCCAGGCAAAAACCCTCCGCAAAGCCGGTCAAGATGACGACCGGCTTTGCTTACAGGGCGTGTGTGGGGCCTGCGCGCATTTGAAATGGGGTTTCACCCCAAACCCCCACCAAAGGGAATGATTCCCTTTGGAATCCCGCAAATTTACTCCGTGATCGTCGCCGCAGTCCAGGCAAAAACCGTCCGCAAAGCCGGTCAAGATGACGACCGGCTTTGCTTGTGCGCTCACGGGAGATTTGCATCCTTTCCCAGCCCCATCTCCCGTCCGCTCGCTAATTGCGGCAGAAAGGCCGCAAACCGCTCACTGGCCCCAAAAACTGCAAGCCTATTGCCGGCTCCCTCACCTCCCCAAACCCGCTCACAGACTGAATAATTTGATGAGGCAGTCATTTTTGTCCCACGCCCTTTTACCGGCAAGCACATCCCACCCACACCCTACCCACGGCGGAAACCCCATACATCACCTCACGGCCACCATCAATACCCAGGCGAACCCGCATTCTACCGCGTTCTCCCGCCCTTTTACCGGCAAGCACATCCCATCCACACACTGCCCACGGCGGAACCCTGGCAACCACTCGCTGACACCATGCCTCACGGCTGCTCAAGGCGAGCGCCCTTGAGCAGCTGCAACTACCCCCGCTCCTCCATTTACCAGCGCAGCAGTTTCGGCGAAAGGAGAGGGCGGGGGATTTTCTCCCCCTCGTTTTTTTCGTCGGTTTTTTTCCGACAACTCACCCACCCGAACATTGTCATATAATTAACAATATTCGGGTGGGTGAAGCAATTTTCTGTCCGACGGTGCGAGGGATGGGGGACGTAGCGCCGAGAGGGAATATGACATTGTGAATGCATTCACAATGTCATATTCCCTCTCTTTTTGGTCAATACTGCAGGGAAGATGGCGAAAAAACAGCAGAAAAGGAGCATACAATGTACAAGGTGAGTTACTGCATTGCGGCTATGGCAATCGTGTTTATTTTTTTGGGGACACTGGCGGGATTCCTGTTGGTGGATATGAGCTTCGACACCTACATGCCCGGACAGTTCGACCCAATTTTCGAGGGAATTGAATCCGAGGGCAGCCATGTGGTTGTCACCGGTTTCGGCAGGAGCCTGTACATCCCCAAGGCGCTGCTGGAGCGGATTGGCGCTGTCACACAGGAGTACCGGGGCCTGGCCCCCGCCGAGGCCAACATCGCCGGCAGGCTGACCGTATGGCTATGGAACACCGCGAAGGAACTGGAGCAAAATGCGCCGTGGAACGATTTTTCGTGAATAAATCGTTGCGAAAATGGCCGATATATGAATAAATCAATAAATGTGCATCAGCCCCGAAAAGTCAGTGTTTTTTGACAAAGCATTGTGATATAATCAACTATCGTTGCGATTGGACAAGTGGGAAAGCCAGTAGAGCAGAGGATTTGCCCGGAACTGCTCAGCCCATTGGCGTGGAACGGGAATCTTTTCCAAAATCAAGCTAAAATCTATCATAATTTACAAACAAACGCTAAAGTTTTTGCAGATTTTTTAATAATATTACAATTCCTCCCTTGTAAAGTCGCCGAAAAATTGATATTATATAAACAATATACTGCGTGTTGGAAATCGAGTTGAAATTGTCTTATTTTCAGCTGGATTTACCCAATGGGAATCAACTTTTCTCTGTCTGTCTTTTGCACTGTAAAGGTGATTCACTATATGATCAGGGGTGATGTGACATGGCATCTTCAGGCTTGACGACCTCCCTTCGCTCCTTTGCCGAGGGCACAAATTACCGGATGTGGGAAATTCTGGGCTCTCATTTTGTGGAAAAGGACGGTGTAAAGGGAGTCGAGTTTCGCACCTGGGCGCCGGGCGCCAAAAGTGTATCGGTTGTGGGCGAGTTCAACAACTGGACACGCAAAAGCAATCCTATGAAAAAGCTGTCCTCCTCCGGCGTGTGGGAGACCTTTGTGCCCGGTCTGGAGCAGTTCTGCACATATAAGTACAGCGTGGAAAGCCAGAGCAAGAAAATCACGCTGAAATCGGATCCCTATGCCAATCACTTTGAGACACCGCCGGCCAATGCCTCCAAGGTGGTGGAGCTTTCCGGCTTTAAATGGGCGGACAAGCGCTGGATAAGCCAGCGGGAGAAAACCAATCCCTTCCATTCCCCCGCCAATATATACGAGGTTCACTTGGGCTCCTGGCGCAAATATGCCGACGGCAACAGCTTCGATTACGGCAAAATGGCGGATGAACTGATTGTTTACATGAAGGAGATGGGCTATACCCATGTGGAACTGATGCCCATTACGGAATACCCCTACGACGGGTCGTGGGGATACCAGGTGACGGGATATTTTGCCCCCACCTCCCGGTATGGCACGCCCCAGCAGTTTATGGAATTTGTCAACAAATTTCACAAGGAGGGGCTGGGCATCATTCTGGACTGGGTGCCTGCCCATTTCCCCCGGGATGAGCACGGGCTGTTCCAGTTTGACGGCACACCCTGCTATGAGTACGCCGATCCCCTAAAGGCGGATCACAAGGGCTGGGGCACCAAGGTGTTTGACTATGCCAAGCCCCAGGTGCGCTCCTTCCTGATTTCCAGCGCCATGTTCTGGTTTGAGATGTACCACATTGACGGAATCCGCCTGGATGCGGTCGCTTCGATGCTGTATCTGGATTATGACAGGAAAAACGGCCAGTGGACACCCAATATCCACGGCGGCAACGAAAACCTGGAGGCGGTGGAGTTCCTCAAGCAGCTGAACGCCGCTGTGCTGACGGAGTTCCCCGGCGTGCTGATGATAGCCGAGGAATCTACGGCGTGGCCCCTGGTGACAAAGCCCCCCTATGTGGGTGGACTGGGCTTCAATTACAAGTGGAATATGGGCTGGATGAACGACAACCTTCACTACAATTCCCTGGATCCCCTGTACCGCGCCTACAACCACGACAAGCTGACCTTTAGCCTGTTTTATGCATTCAGCGAGAATTACATTCTGCCCATCTCTCACGATGAGGTGGTTCACGGCAAATGCTCGCTGTTTAACAAGATGCCCGGTACCCGGGAGCAGAAATTCGCGGGGATGCGAACCTTCCTGGGGTATATGATGAGCCATCCCGGCAAAAAGCTGCTGTTTATGGGGCAGGAGTTTGGGCAGGTCATTGAATGGGATTACCGCCGGGAGCTGGACTGGATGCTGCTGCAATATGAGGAAAACCGGCAGCTACAGGACTATGTGAAGGCACTGAACCATTTTTATCTGGAGCACGCCCCCCTGTGGCAGGTGGAGGATTCGTGGGATGGGTTCAAGTGGACGGTGGCGGACGACAATACCCAGAATATCATCGTATTCCGCCGCATGGATGAGAAGGAAAATGAACTGGTTGTTGTGTGCAACTTCTCCAATGTGACGCGGGAAAATTACCGGTTTGGCGTGCAGCAGGCAAAGGCGTATCGCCAGGTGTTCTCCTCCGACGACAAGACCTTTGGCGGCCTGGGAAGAGGGTTGACCGGTGAGATTCCGGTGGCTGCCGTGGCAAGCCATGGACAGACTCACTCCATCGCCATTACCATTCCCGCCATGACCTGCCTGTGGCTGGAGGCGGTGAAGGCTCCCCGCACAAAGTCGGTTACCGTAAAGGGCGGCAAGGCCGCGAAAGCTGAGAAGGCCAAGGCCCCGGCAGAACTCACAGCAAAGTCTAAGACAGAATCTAAGACAGAGTCTAAGACGGAGTCTAAGGCAAAATCTACGGCAAAGACGGAAAAGAAGGCGCCA
>JAJDGX010000132.1 GCA_030265885.1 Ruminococcaceae bacterium OttesenSCG-928-L11
TGCTGCGACCCCTTCCCCGTGCCGGCAAGACCCACTCCCGGCGCTTTGTGTTTACCCAAAGCAGGCGGGGACTGCCCTATCGCAGGCTGTACTGGGTGCTGCTTGCCCCTGTTCTATTCCTGCTGGTGCAGCTGGCGGAGCGGTTTCCCGCTGTCACCGAGCAGGTGTATTCGCTGCGTGTTTATCCGGTTTTGTCCCGCTCCATCGGTCGGCTGACGGGGCTGCTGCCCTTCTCGCTGGTGGAGATATGCATTTATCTGTGCATTGTGGCGGCTGTCGTCTATCTTGCCACCGCCATTGGCGGCATTGCAAGGGACAAAGCCAACCGCCGGGATCGGGTCATTCGTTTTGTGTCCACCATCGCCTGCATTGGCAGCCTGTGGTATTCGGCGTCCACCTTGTTCTGCGGGTTTAACTATCACCGGCTAAGCTTTACGGAATATAGCGGCCTGTATGTGCGAAATTCCTCGGTAGAGGAACTGGCCGCCCTGTGCAGTGAATTGGTCGCGGAGGCCAACACCCTGCGTCCCCGGATGCATACAACCGAAAACGGCATTATGGCGACCTCCTTTGACTCCTACTACGAACAGGGGCGGTTTGCCGGGGAAAGCTATGGCGCTCTGGCGGAGGCGTATCCGATGCTGGGAGGCTATACTCCCGCAGCAAAGCCGGTGCTGGCGTCGCGTGCTATGTCCCATATGAATATTGTGGGCATCTTTATCCCCTTTACATACGAATGCAACATCAACACCGATGTGCCGGATTATGGCATCCCCTCCTCTATGATGCATGAATTGTCCCATTTTAAGGGGTTTATGCGGGAGGATGAAGCCAACTATCTGGCATGGCTGGCTTGCCGCGCCTCCGGCAATGAGGAGTTTGCCTATTCCGGCACTATGCTGGCGCTGATTCACTCCACCAATGCCCTGTACGCCACCAATAAAGAGGTCTACAACGAGGTTATGGCCCCCCTTTCGCAGGATGTGTGGAATGACATGATGGACAATAGCTATTATTGGAAGCAGTTTGAGGGGCCGGTGTCGGAGGTTTCCACCGCTGTCAACAACACGTATCTGCGGGCGAACAAGCAGGCGGACGGCGTGAAAAGCTATGGTAGGATGGTGGATCTGCTGCTGGCTGAGTATCGGCAACGGCATGGGTTGGTGTAGGGATAGTAGATTGATTATTTCGGCCTACTTATGAGATATAAGATGAACTGCTAAATTGGAGGAACTGCTTATGGATACATTTCATAATAATGTTGACGGTATAGCAGAAACAAAATACTGTTGTGTCTGTATTCACCATTATGTATATCCCATTGATGGAAAAACACATGAAGTATGTAACATTTGGGGAAGAGACGGATGTTACTTTGGATGTAATCGAAAAGAGATAACACCAAGGTGTCGTTGGACTGACGCAAACAGATGGGACAAAGAATAAATATTTCTTGTTCGATAGCCTTATAAGCGAAAAACGCACCGCAGAACCAGTCTGCGGTGCGTTTTGATTCGGAATCAATAGATGAATGTCTGGCACCAGTACAGGGCGCCGTCCTTTTCGATGCAGGCTGTGCCAATGGCCACCAGATCCGGGTTCAGGATATTCTTTCGGTGACCCTCCGATTCCATCCAGGCATCGAGGGCCTTCTGCGGGGTGGTGCGGTTCCAGCTGAGGTTTTCCGCCGCACCGCCGCGACTGCTGTATTGGGCAGCCAGTTCCATGCCGGTGGTGCCGTCGGGCCGCATGTGTCCCAGGGTGGTGTCCTGGGCGTATTCCTTCACCCGAATCAGCGCAACCTGCGACAGTTCCTCCATGGGCTGCAACTCCGACAGCCCTGCCTCCCGGCGAAGCCGGTTGGTCAGGTCAATCAATTCCTGGGCGAACTGCGCTGTATCCACCGGAATGACCGCCTCCCCTGCCGCAGCCTTTTTCTCCCGGGGAAGCGCACGGTAGTCGTTGAAGGCATCCAGCCAGCCCTGAACTGTGTTGGCGTAGGGAGTGCCTGCCCCATGGACATTGCTGCGGGTAATCCGGCCCAGTTCGCTGCCTGCGCGGCTGTAGAAGCCATACCCACGAATACCGGGCTCGGTGAGCTTTTTGCATTGCACGGCTGACACCGTCCAGCTGCTGACAGTTACATTGGTGCGGCTAAAAAAGACCTGGGCATCCGAAGCTGGTGTCTGTGAGTCGGAGTCACCTGTCCTCCCGTCGTTTGCCGCAGCGGTCATACTCACACAGCCGCTGAACCAGATCATCGCCGCCAATGCTATGGCGAACACTCGCTTCAATGGTCTGTCCCCCCTTTCCGGTGACATTAGGGCCCATGCTATCCTCTACTGTATTATCGGCACTACACCGATAAATCTGAAAAAGCCGCCGCTTTGCAGCGACGGCTTTTTGGTTGTTGGGAAATGCTTATTTGACGTCGATAACAACGCCGGAGCCAACGGTGCGGCCGCCTTCACGGATAGCGAAGCGCAGCTCCTTCTCGATGGCGATGGGGGTGATCAGTTCCACGTCCATTTCGACGTTATCGCCAGGCATGCACATCTCTGTGCCTTCGGGCAGAGTAACAACGCCGGTTACGTCAGTGGTACGGAAATAGAACTGGGGGCGATAGTTGTTGAAGAAAGGAGTGTGACGGCCGCCCTCAGACTGTTTCAGGATATAAACCTGACCGCGGAATTTGGTAAGGGGCTTGATGGAACCAGGAGCGGCAAGAACCTGGCCGCGCTGGATCTCAGTCCTCTGAACACCGCGAAGCAGTGCGCCTACGTTATCGCCAGCCTCAGCGTAGTCGAGGATTTTGCGGAACATCTCGATACCGGTGACAACCACCTTGCGGAGCTCCTCGGTCATACCAACCATCTCAACCTCGTCGGAGGTCTTGATCTGGCCGCGCTCAACTCTACCGGTGGCGACGGTGCCGCGGCCGGTGATGGTGAATACGTCCTCAACAGGCATCAGGAAGGGAAGGTCAGATTTGCGCTCAGGAGTAGGAATGTAGCTGTCAACAGCATCCATCAGCTTGAGGATGGACTCGTACTCGGGGGCGCTGGTATCGGTGCCGGCGCTTTCCAGAGCCTGGAGAGCGGAACCGATGATGATGGGGGTATCGTCGCCGGGGAACTCGTACTCGCTGAGGAGCTCACGAATTTCCATTTCAACCAGTTCGAGCAGCTCGGGGTCGTCAACCTGGTCGGCTTTGTTCATATACACGACGATATAGGGAACGCCAACCTGACGGGAGAGCAGGATGTGCTCGCGAGTCTGGGGCATCGGGCCGTCAGCAGCGGAAACAACGAGGATAGCGCCGTCCATCTGCGCAGCACCGGTGATCATGTTCTTAACATAGTCGGCGTGTCCGGGGCAGTCAACGTGAGCGTAGTGACGGTTGTCCGTCTCATACTCAACGTGAGAGGTGTTGATGGTGATGCCGCGCTCTCTTTCCTCGGGGGCCTTGTCGATCATGTCGTACGCCATGAATTCGGCGCCGCCCTTCATGCCGAGGGTCTTGGTGATAGCTGCGGTCAAAGTGGTCTTACCATGGTCAACGTGACCGATAGTACCAATGTTAATATGGGGTTTATTGCGTTCAAATTTTGCCTTAGCCATTGATTGTGTTCCTCCCTTATTAAGGATTGAATAGAATTGGTAAATTCCAAAATATCAACTAACTGCTATTTTATCAAGTTCGTCCCAAAAAAGCAAGCAATCTCGCGATTTTCACGAAAAAAACTAATCTTTCTTCCCACGGGAGGTCATAATGCCCTCGGCAATGGATTTGGGTACCTCGATATAGTGGGACGGCTCCATGGTGTACTGGCCGCGTCCCTGGGTTTTGGAGCGAAGATCCGTGGCGTAGCCGAACATCTCGGACAGGGGCACAAAGGAATCGATCTGCTGTGCACCGTTGCGAGCCTCCATGCCCTGGATTTGTCCACGGCGGGAGTTGAGGTCACCCATAACGTCGCCCATGTAGTCCTCGGGAACGTTGACGGAAACCTTCATGATAGGCTCCAGAATGCAGGGATCCGCTTTCCGCATGGCTTCCTTGAAGGCCATGGAACCGGCCACCTTAAACGCCATTTCGGAGGAGTCGACTTCGTGGAAGGAGCCGTCGTACAGCTCAACAATGACGTCGACAACGTTGTAGCCAGCCATGACGCCGGCCTGCATTGCACCCTGAATACCCTGGTCAACAGGCCCGATGTATTCCTTGGGAATGGATCCGCCCACAATCTTGTTGCGGAACTCGTAGCCCTTGCCGCTCTCGTTGGGGAACACCCGGATTTTGACGTGACCGTACTGGCCGCGACCACCGGACTGACGGGCGTATTTCATATCCACATCAGCATTCTTGCGAATGGTCTCCTTGTAGGCAACCTGGGGCTTGCCGACGTTGGCCTCCACCTTGAACTCGCGGAGCATGCGGTCGACGATGATCTCCAGGTGAAGCTCACCCATACCGGCGATGATGGTCTGGCCGGTTTCCTCGTCGGTGTAGACGCGGAAGGTGGGATCCTCCTCCGCCAACTTGGAGAGGGCAATGCCCATCTTCTCCTGGCCGGCTTTGGTTTTGGGCTCGATGGCGACGCGGATAACCGGCTCCGGGAATTCCATGGACTCCAGGATGACGGGATGCTTCTCGTCGCACAGGGTGTCACCGGTGGTGACGTTTTTGAAGCCCACAGCGGCGGCAATGTCGCCGGAGTAGCAGACGTCCACATCCTGTCTGTGGTTGGCGTGCATCATCAGGATACGGCCGAGACGCTCGTTGGTATCCTTGGTGGAGTTGTATATCTGGGTACCGGATTTGACAGTACCGGAATACACCCGGAAGAAGCACAGCTTGCCCACAAAGGGGTCGGTGGCGATTTTAAATGCCAGGGCGGAGAAGGGGGCCTCGTCGGAGGAGGGGCGCTCTTCTTCGGCCTCTGTATCGGGGTTCACGCCCTTGATGGCGGGAACATCGATGGGGGCGGGCATGTAATCCACCACGGCATCCAGCATTTTCTGGACACCCTTGTTTTTGTAGGATGTGCCGCACACAACAGGAACCATGTCGTTGGCGATGGTGGCCTTGCGGATGCAGGCCTTGATGTCCTCGATGGGAATCTCCTCGCCTTCCAGGTACCGCTCCATAATGGAGTCGTCGTACTCGGAGACAGCTTCCAGCAGCGCGTTGCGGTATTCCTCGGCCTTGTCCTGCATATCCGCGGGGATGTCCTCCTCGGAGATGTCGGTGCCAAGGTCGTTTTTGTAGATATAGGCCTTCATTTCCACAAGGTCGATGATGCCGACAAAGTCAGCTTCGGCCCCGATGGGTAGCTGGATGGGGACAGCGTTGCACTTCAGCCTGTCCTTCATCATGTCCAGCACCTTGTAGAAGTCGGCGCCCATGATATCCATTTTATTGACATAGGCCATGCGGGGTACCTCGTACTTGTCCGCCTGGCGCCAGACCGTCTCGGACTGAGGCTCTACGCCGCCCTTGGCGCAAAAAACGGTTACGGAACCGTCCAGTACGCGCAGGGAGCGCTCCACCTCTACGGTAAAGTCCACGTGTCCGGGTGTGTCAATGATGTTTACGCGGTGGCCCTTCCAGAATGCGGTGGTGGCAGCGGAGGTAATGGTGATACCCCTCTCCTGCTCCTGCTCCATCCAGTCCATTGTTGCCGCACCCTCGTGAGTCTCACCGATTTTATGGGTTTTACCGGTGTAGTACAGGATACGCTCCGTGGTTGTTGTCTTACCAGCATCAATGTGGGCCATTATGCCTATATTACGAGTAAGTTCCAAAGAGACCTCTCTTGGCATAGTGTCCTCCTTAGTTTGTAAAAACTTGTTCGGTAACTTGGCAATTCCAAAGCGGGGGAATTACCAGCGATAGTGAGCGAATGCCCTGTTGGCCTCGGCCATCTTATGGGTATCATCACGCTTTTTGCAGGCACCACCGGCGCTGTTGAGAGCGTCCATGATTTCGCCTGCCAGGCGTTCCTTCATTGTCTTTTCGTTGCGCTGACGGGAGTAGTTGGTCAACCAGCGCAGACCCAGAGTGGTGCGCCTGTTGGGGCGAACCTCGATGGGCACCTGGTAGGTGGCGCCGCCGACGCGGCGGGCCTTGACTTCCAGCACAGGCATGATGTTCTCAAGGGCCTGCTCAAAAGCCTCCAGGGGCTCTTTCCCTGTCTTTTCCTGGACAATGTCGAATGCGCCATATACAATCTTCTGGGCAACGCCCTTCTTACCGTCATACATGATGCTGTTAATGAGGCGTGTTACCATCTTGGAATTGTACAGCGGATCTGGCAAAACGTCACGTTTTGCTATTTTACCTCTTCTTGGCACTTCGCTTCCCTCCTTCACAATAATATGAATTCTACGGTACTCGAAAGTGACAAAACTCTCGCGGTGCCAACAGAGGCTTTTCCATTTCGCCCGGGAGGGGCGATATATCAAGCCGCCGATTGGCAGTCCTAATTACAACAGTTTTATTACTTTGACGCACCAGCCTTCGGACGTTTCGCTCCATACTTGGAACGGCTCTGCTTCCGGTTTGCGACGCCCTGGGTATCCAGAGTTCCGCGGATGATGTGATAGCGGCAACCGGGCAAATCCCTTACACGTCCGCCTTCGATGAGAACAACGCTGTGTTCCTGCAGGTTGTGGCCCTCACCGGGGATATAGGCTGTTGCCTCCATCAGGTTGGAAAGCCTGACCCTTGCGACCTTGCGGAGCGCGGAGTTCGGCTTTTTGGGTGTCAGGGTACGGATCGCTGTGCAGACACCGCGTTTCTGAGGAGACGGATGGGTGATGGCAGCGCGC
>JAJDGX010000134.1 GCA_030265885.1 Ruminococcaceae bacterium OttesenSCG-928-L11
TTAATACCGTAGCTTTTCAATACCATATTCAGTCTGATGCATTTTTCCTGAAGCTCTGTGTCGTCTTGAGTATACCCACCCACCGACAGAGTAGAAGCGGTCGTAGGGGCCACTTCGTGTTCAGATGCGATGTCTGGTAACGAGTCTGTTGAAACTGATGCATCAGGAGCTATAGCACCATTCATATCTTCAGCTATGGTCTCTGAGTTCGAGGGCACTTTCTCCTCACATGTGGACTGTACCGTAAAGGTTGAGGTAAGGATTTTTTGAATTTCAGGCTGACCAATTATATCTAAGATAAACGTGGTGTCACCAAACATGTCGGCACCGTTATACTTCTGGCAATGGCTGACTGAAGCATTGAAGTCAACATGACAAACACTTTTATTAATTTCAACTGATAGCTGACCAGCAAAAAGCTTATTTAGCCATTCACACAGGCTCTGTTTCCTTTCAGGCTCAAAATCGGAACAAAAAACGCTCTCGAACACCTGCTCTCGGAGTATTTCGCGCCGAGACACTGTAGTAAGCCTTTCAGTAGAACCAAATATTTCTTTGAGTAGTTCCTCTAATATTGCAGCCTGCTCCACAGCGGGACCGCTAATTGCCCCACTCTCTATCCTATATGCACCCTCAGCATACGTTTTTACCTCGATAATATCTATGCGGGGCTCGTACTCGTCCTCTAAGCGCAATCCAACCAAATCCGGCAGCCGACCGTCCTCTCTATCTGAAAGCCACTCGCGCGCTAGCTGCGTGTCTAGTCCAACCAAAATTGAATCCGGGTAATGGGCCTTATATTTTATTGCAGCAATAGCGAGTCCTAAACTGCCCTTCCCATGCCGGAGATCGAATATTTGATTTGCTGAATGGGAGGCAATGCTAAGCAGACCATCCTCGTTGATTATTCGGATTATATCAATAATATTCAGGACGCCCTCCTCGCTAGGAATGTAGTTGCCGCACTGCTTAATAATATCCTTATATCCCATAACAAATTTCTTGCTATTCTTGGAGTAGATTCCAGCAGAGCGATAATCATAGCCCTTGTAGTAGAGTTTCTCGCTTGTAGAGCGCAGACAGATGTCCCAGCTTTTCAGACCCTGATCAAGCAGCATAAGCCAATCTGTTTTGTCTAAAAGCTGTTTATAGGTTGCTTCTGTAATCGGCGAGACATCAAATACGTTGCGATGACCAAAGGCCGAGGGTTGATTGTAAAGCTTTTCGACTATACTTGCATAATCTGCAAAAAGCTCACCCTCATTAGCGGGGCGAATGGAAACCTTTCCACTAAGCTTTTTATACTCGTAGACCTTTGGTACGCAAAGTGGATGAATGTGAATGTTGCGGTTATTTCGAGCAGCTTCAACGGCCTTTTCATTTGGATCAAAAATAACAAGAAAATGCTGCTCTCTTGAAAGCTGCTTAAGCACCTCGTCGTAGCTAAGCTCCTTATTAACGATGGAAAGATTAAATGTGCTATTGCGCTTACCCCTAACCCTGCCAAGCATGCCATCATTAAGAGATTTATCCTCGAGTTCAACCCATGAGGATGGTGCCTCCTTGGTTCTGAAAATCGTTAGATCAATGCCGACAGAGCCGAAGGATGAAAATTCCTTGTCTCGATCAAGGCTCTTAAGCATATTAACAATGGCTTCAACTGAAGGTGGATTGATAAAGCATATTCTTAGCATCATACTTGAATGGGGATACAAGCACATATATCGCATTATTCCCTGTTTTACAAGTTCCATGCCCGCATTACTATCACTAATTTGTGGTTTCGTAGAGTAAATTGGCAAACAACCAATTCTTCCTGCAAGTGGTAAGCATTCAGCAGTTGTTAGCTTTTTAGGGAGCATTATTAAAGTTAGTGGATCCGGGATCTCTTCAGCCTTTCTAAGAACAAATGCTTTATCCTTTTCCGAAAGATAGCAGTCACTCCCTTCAGTAAGCCCACGGCTTTCAAGGATTTCCTCTGCCAACTTTATATACTTCCAGAGGTACAGTGGGTTACAGGGCATGGGTATGGCGTGCGTATTTTCGCGGCCAATGATAAACAGTGTGTCTAACGCAATTATGCGAGAAATGACTCGCTTAATTTCATCGGAATCAAGTTCGCTAAGCTTGGAATAGTCTTCTCTGATAACGGATAACAGAAACTCGTACGCCGCGAGGTATTCCTTAAAGCCCCTATATTCGCTAATAACTTGGAGCATCGGCATGTCCTGAAGGCGCTTAGTGTGATTGCTAACTTGTGCCCTTGCTTGAAGTAGTTTTACAAAAGCGCTTGATACTCTCTCCTCAGGTAGAAGTGTATGTGCTTTTTCGAGAACCCGATGTATTTCGGTGATATATGCATCATCAAAGGGATCACAGTCGTATTTTTCGAAATCCTCAAGGGCATCCTTAGGATTAGCCACATCAGCAAGGAGAATACCGCCGTAGGGCACTCGCCCCTCGCTGCGTTCAGCAAGTGCCTCTGTTACAGGCTCAACTGGGATGCTTACTTTTATATCCCCAGCTTGGAGTAAAGCGGTTGTACGTTTATCTGTATCCTCACGATTGTCGATTTTTTCCAATGCATCCTCAAGAAGTTCGTCAATCAATTCATCATTATCGTCAAAAATTAGCTGCGCACCACCAACGGTGGGGCTGGCACCACCATTATTTTTTATTTTTGACGGAGCTTTTTGGGTGGAAGCAAGTCGAACACTTTTTAATATATCTTCAATTTCCTTACGCTCCATTCTGTATAAAAGCCGCTCATCTGCCGACTGATAATAATCCAGAATGGCTTCAACAATCGCATTTCCTGGATGCTTTGCTGAGAAGGCCGCAATGTTGCTTCTTTCCTTCTGTTCAAGTCTGGAAATACGCCCAACCAAATCGAAATTGGCTTTAATTCTTTTGCGGAAATCATCAACCGTGCAAGGAGCCGCACAGAAATCATTTTCGTGGCAAAGCCCAAGCAGATACAGCTTTTCTATTACTGTATTCGGCAGGCTTGTGGGCTCCGCCTCAAGAAGCGCACTTAAATACCGAATAACCCGTTCAAAATTCAATATGCTAATAATATCCCTGCGTCTTAATGCTTTGAGTAGGTTATCAATTGCATCATTCGTCGAGGTGCATGCTTTTAGACGCTTCTCCACAATGATACAGCTACGACGATAAACCTGTTCCATGTTAATTTCTTCATACCATCTAAGAGACGAAAGCTTTTCCAGCTCTTGGTTTTTAATAATGAGGAGACGGCAGGTATCCTCCATTCCTTGATTCCTTGACTCCTCAGCCTCCTCAACAGTGTAATAGAACCTGCGTTGCTCTGTAGCAACAAGTTTTTGCTGCAAGCTAAGCATAGCTTCTCTGTCAAAGCCTAGGAAGTATAGCTCTAGTTGCTTTGATGTGTGAATTCCTTGGGCGAGGCCTTTGTAATCAAAATCCGGAAGACCGGCGATGGACATCCCAAAGCAGTCCTGTGAGGTCTTTTGGTTTGCAATTTCAATGATTGCGTTTGTTAATAAATCCATGCTAAACCTCCGTACCGATAATTGTTACACCATCGGCATATCTTTTTGCCAAGCCTAAGGATATAAGCATATCTGCAATGCCCTGTGCATTCAAAGAAAGCTCGCTACGCAGGTTTTCTGGGGTGTCCTGAGCAATTCTGGCATTTGCAAGCATAGAGTAGTCTCCGTCGGTATCCGTCCCTATTATGACCGAATAGCTATCGCGAAGGGATACACCGAGCTCTCGCAATTCAAGCCCGCTTTGAAGTTGGTCTGGCTCAACAGCACTTAATACCAGATTCTCTAGTGCAAAGCGATGAACCAAAAGGCGAACCTGCTTTGCACTAGATCCCGCTGGGCCAACAAGCCCACCTCTTTTTCCAATTACGCTACAGAAATCTGAGGGAGTGTTGTTGGGATAGGTGTATGTATATAGTGCAAATTGCAGAGCGCGAGAAATAGCCCTGATTGGTGTCTCTCCCTTTTCACAATAGCTTTTAAAGTGCTGAAGAATTATGCTTCGGATTTCCTCGACATCATTTTTCTTGTGATAGAGCTTAATGTTGCCAATATACTCCGCGATTGACTCCTGATCTCTAATATCAAGGATATATTGACCCTCTAGGCTAGAAAGATATCTTTCCAATATGTTAATTGTATATGTCTCAACGACCTTCTTGCACGACAAAAAACTGCTAGAGCTTGCGCTTGCAATAGCACCGAGCCCAAGACCAGCATCTAGTAGCAGAGGTATTTGAGGAGCGAAGAACTCGGAATGGTTTACATCCGCCAAATAGAAGAACACAGCAAAGCTTGAGAAACAGATGAGTCGGCGGAGAACAAGGAGTGAGTCCTCAGCCTCACCTAGTAGCTCTATGTTTTTTGCTAACCGGTCAAAGCCTCTACGAATCGCCAGCTTACTTTGATTTAGGTTGGTCGAGGTTGGCTCCAGTTGAAGCTTCTTAAGCCGTTCCGCCTCAGGTTCCCGAACAATAATCGGCTTTATCAGTCTCGTAATATCGTCATCGTCCTGTTGAAGTGCTAATCTTAATTGCTCAAGTGCTGGTGATTTCGCTCCATCTATGGACTCATTCAAAATTTCAAATAAGAAGTGTCCAATTCCAGCCTCCGCCTTTGTGTAGGGGCGAACAAGCCACTTGGAGGAGATATTCATTACAGAATTATCATAGCTGGGATAAACTGTTGAGTCAGGATTAAAAATTCTTTCAAGATAGAAGCGAACCTCCTGGAGTTCATCAACGAGATCCCTGCTGCTATCGCTAAGAATTGAGGAAAATTCCTCTAGCAGATCCCTTGAAGGTACAGCCTTTGCACGCCGCTCACTGACTACCCATTTGTGTACATCTCGCAGTTCGCAGGTTTGGCCAGTGCTTTCGCGAAATAGGCCATTTGCAATATAGAGTGGCTTTGTAGAGTTTGAGGTGGGCAGGAAGCCTAGCTCCTCGCATAGCTTGGCACCATATTCATCTCTTAACGTATCAAAGCTCTTGCTCATAGCACACCTCCAAGGGATAACTCATATTTATCATCCTCAATGATAATCCGTTTACTTGTTCCCTCTCGACGATTTGAAAGAAGCACCTCTCCTGAGCTATAATCCTTCGCAAGTCCCGCTGAGCACAGCCCATGCAGGAACTGATTAAGCTTTTGCTCATATTGAGTTGAGAGCAGTGCGACAGGATACCCCTTTTCTATCGCTATTAGCGCCTTAAGCATATCAAGGTCAATTTGAAGGCCTGCATTCCGATGGGTACTCCTTTTATTTCTCAGCACAATATAGGATGGAGTATATTCAAGCTTACTTAGCCATTTTACTGGCTCCGGGAAAATAAGCTCTAGATCGGAGCCATCAATATATCGCGTCGAAACAGCAGCACCCGACTCTCTGCTTAAATCGAAGCCGTGTGTAGTCCACACGCGCAACCGCTCGTTATCCATGTCTGACGAGAGAAAAAGCTTGTTCATCGAGCGGATCAAACGTCGCTTAACTTCCTTGTTTTTTGAGTTTATGCTTATCAAGATTTTTTCACATTCACTATAGTCCACAGGCTGAAGATCATCTAAGTCTTTTGAAAGCTCGTTCTCAAAATAGAATTTTCGCTTAATGGATTTAAATAAATCGACTGCCTGTTCAACCTCGGCCTCGATCTCATGTGGCCATTTTTTTGGAATGCCTAATCGCCACCCGTCAAGCAGCTCTCCATTCCATAGCATCTCGTCAAGTGAAGGCTTTGATAGGCGAATCGGATCGAAGCTTGACGCAACCCTCATTAGCTCATTATCGCCAGAGAAAATAGCATCATAATAGAAGCTTGCCCCACTGTTGATTTCATCAAGGGTGCAGGCAGTAAAGGTATAGGCTATAGTCCCAAGTATATCTCTTATGGCATAATGCTCTCCGGTCAATGAAATTAAGCTGAAAATTCTAATATACTGCTGAAGGACTAATGAGTCAGATAGGGCGCGAATATTATAATCTAGGTGCGCATTACTCCCAAGGCTATCCTTAAGAAGCATTGCAAATTTATCTACCGTAAGCTTAACAATACTACGCTCCTTATCCAGAAGATTTCTATCATTTAAATCAACTACACATATCCGACCAAGTTGGACAGTCGGATAATTGAGAATGATAGTATTCTGCTTTACTCCAAGAAGCTCCTTGTGAAAATCTGGAGCAATGGCTGCAAGCTTGCGCAAAAGAGTTAAGAGCGGATACTCATTTGCCGCAATGATGCATGGCTGATGGTTGTGATAGCAGCTTAGCAATTGTTTGATTTCGCCATCCATTTGTTCATCAGCTACGCTATTCAAATCTGAAATAGTATATAAATCTGGCCGTTTCTGCTTTTCTTTCCGAATTATAAATGTCTTGCCGTCGCCTGGGTTGCCAGTTAGGAATACAATGCGGCCCTCATTTATCATTTGCTCAACGATTTCATCAGCACCGGAGGGAAGCTGTAGCATACTGAGCTCCTCTGCGCTCAAGGCGTCAGAGTAACACGTTTTTCCTCTATATAGCCGTTTTATAAGCTGCAAATTACTCATATACATTACCTCATATTACTAAGCAAAATCTGCTCAGGCCGAAAGGCTAAAAGGCGTTCCTCTATATTTACAGAGTTAAGCCGCATTTTCAGCCACCGTTCTTTCCAAAAGACTATCATAGCTTGAGTCGTC
>JAJDGX010000135.1 GCA_030265885.1 Ruminococcaceae bacterium OttesenSCG-928-L11
CCCGCCTCTATTCCTCCAAGAAATACTTTGGCAAGGCCGAGGTCGGCTTCACCAACGATGACAATGAGATTGTGGACAAGTATTACGACAATCTGGTTGAAATCATCCGCCTGACCACAACTAATCTCAGCAGCAACAAGGTTTCCTTTGAGGATTACGATTCCCTGCATGTTTACAACGCCAAAGGCGATTATCTGGGCACCACCAACAACACCGTCGCCTACTCCGATATCTACTACCTGACCGACAAGAAAATCAATATGGGCGGCCTGAACGAAGCTTCTTCAAGCAGCTCTGAGGCACCCGCTCCCTCTACCTCCACCGGCAGCTCCACCACCAACACCACTGTCATCGACGAGGATACCCTGGTTGACCTGACCAAAACAGCCATCAGCACTGCCAAATCCTCCGGCAGCAAGACTGCCTCTGTCCGCGTGAAGGATGCCGCTTATGTCTCCGCCGACGCCCTGAAGGCTATGGCCAGCACCGCGAAAGCCTCCGGCATGACGGCTCAGCTCAACGCCGACACCACCTCCGGCGGCACTACAACCGGCCGCCTGACCCTCGACCCCTCCAAGACTGCCAACGACATCGACCTGGGTGTGTATGTGGATTCCTCCCACACCAGCAGCGTGCAGAGCAAGTTTGACAAGTGGTTCTCCAACGACGTTGTTGTCATCGCCCTGGAGCAGCAGGGAAGCTACGGCACCACCGTTACCGTGTCCGCTCTTGTCAATGTCTCGGATATTTCTACCAGCAACATGAAGCTGTATTCCTATGACACCAACAGCAACAAATACAAGGAACTGACCAATACCGGCGTAAAAACCGACAGCAACGGCTATCTGCAGTTTAAGACGACGGATGGCAACTACATCATCGTATCCAACGGCGCCCTGAAAAGAAGCTAATTCTGTGTGAGCGCTGAAAAAGGCTCCTCCTATTTCAGGGGGAGCCTTTCCTTTGTCTCTGGCCCTACAGGTGCCGGGGAACTCGTTTTAAATTTTCAGAAAAGGATGGATGATTGTGGATTCTGCGGAAATCCGATGCGCGTGGGCACGGCATCCCTTGGAAGTCGAGTACCATGACAACGAATGGGGCAAGCCGCTCCACGATGAAAGAGAACTGTTTGAAATGCTGATTTTGGAGGGGATGCAGGCGGGGTTAAGCTGGCTGGGCGTTCTGAAAAAGCGAGAGGCATTCCGGGAGGCGTTTGACCGGTTTGATCCGGCTGTGGTGGCCGCTTATTCCGACGAGAAACTGGCCAGTCTGCTGGAGAACCCCGGCATCATCCGGAATCGGCTGAAAATACAGGCCGCCCGCACCAATGCCAGGGCTTTTTTGCAGGTGCAGGCGGAGTATGGCAGCTTCGATGCCTATGTCTGGGGCTTTGTGGGGGGCGTTCCCATTGTGAATCGCTGGGAGCAGCATGAGCAGGTACCGGCCTTCACCGCATTATCGGATCAGCTGAGCAAGGATTTAAAAAAGCGGGGCTTTAAGTTTGTTGGCTCGACCATATGCTATTCCTACATGCAGTCCATTGGGATGGTGAACGATCATCTGGTGTCCTGCCGGGAATACCGCAACTGCGCCGCCCGCACGCCCGGCAAAAAGGATATCGACAGCCATGGATAAGGAACGCTTTGCCCAGGTTTGTCGGGAGTATGCCGATTCTCCTGCGCAGAAAAAGGGGATTGGCACGCTTTCGGAAAAGACGCTGCACGCGGTGCTGAAGCGGTACTATGACCCGTTTGAGCAGAACCATGAAATCCGGATTGGGAGCCATGTGGCGGATATCGTGGGGGAATCGGGGATCATTGAGATTCAGACACGGGCCTTTGACCGGCTGCGGGGCAAGCTGACCCAGTTTCTTTCGGTGGCGCCGGTGACGGTGGTGTATCCCGTTGCCGGGGTGAAGTGGCTTTCGTGGATGGATCCAGAGACAGGTGAAATTGTATCCCGGCGGAAAAGTCCCCGACGCGGGACTGCTCATGATGTCTTTTATGAGCTGTATAAAATCAAGCAGTTCACCACAGACCCCCATCTCACCCTTGTCATACCCATATTGGAACTGGAGGAGATTCGCTATCTCAACGGCTGGAGCCGGGATAAAAAGAGGGGCTCCTCCCGGTGTGAGCGCGTTCCCATCGCCTTGATGGAGGAGATTGTGCTGCAGAAGCCGTCGGATTATCTAGCGCTGGTTCCTTTTTCTGCCGCCGATGCCTTTACGACCCAGGATTATGCGAAGGCATGCGGGATATCCCGCAATACCGCCGGTACGGAACTGCATATTTTGCATTATTTGGGGGCGCTGGAACGGGTTGGGAAAAAGGGGAATTTTCATTTGTATCGCGTTGCCGATGGCAGTGACGCTTGTGCGGAGTGATTTTGTGATGGGACTGGCCCCGAAACCGCTGATGGTTTCGGGGTTGTTTTTTTTGGGGCCTGGTTGACATGCAGACTTGTTCCGATGGGCAAGGATATTGTGGGGCCAAAGCCACCGGCGAAGGCGCATGGCCCGCTACCGGGCAAATCGTTCATCCGCGGCGATCCGCGCCACTACCCTGGCCGCCTCCGCAGCCTTGAGGGGGGCACGGTCAATTTCCGCTTTGTAGGTGATCAGGGCCTTCCACAAGGCCCATCCCATCGCCCGCTCCCATACGTCGGCAGGCAAGTCGACGGCCTTCACAAAGGCGTCGCGGCTTTCGCCGTCAAACAGCGTCCACGCCATCACCAGGTCGCAGGCGGGGTCGCCGGTTCCCGATGTGCCGAAATCGATGACGGCGCTTAAGCGGCCGTCCTTCACAAGCAGATTGCCGATAGCTACATCGCCGTGAACCCAAACCGGCGGCAGTGACCACTTTGTCGCCAACGCCCGCTCCCAGAGGGCGGTCAGTGTGTCGGCCCCGATGCCCAGGGGCCGGTGGGTGTCGGCAATGGCGTTGCGGGCCTCCTCATCGTAGACTGCGAGATCGCCGCCCCGATAAAAATTGTGGGCTCCGGCCAGAGGGCCGTCGGTGCAGTCGATGCCCCGCAGAGCCTGCAAAAACGAGGCCAAATCCCGGGCAAAGCGGGAATAGTCCACGATGCCCTCTTCGCTGGCGGTCTCCCCCAGCCACGGGCACACTGTCCAGTGCCAGGGATAGCCGCAATCCGGCCGACCCAGCGCCACCGGCACCGGAATGGGCAGCGGCAGCTGTGGCGCCAGATGGGGCATCCACCTCCACTCCTTGTGGATTTGATTGGCGTAGCCCTCTCCGCTGGGCAGCCGAACCGTCAGCGCATCCCCCAGGTGGAAGGTTCGGTTGTCGTGGCCGCTCTTCTCCACCGGATACACCGGCAGCTTCGCCCACTGGGGATATTGGGCGGCTATCAGTTCCTTTGCCAGCTGGGCATCTATCGTTCGCATGGTGTTGTTCCCCTTCCTTACTGGAGCCGCGTTGGGCGGTTGGTCGTTTATAGTATAGCACAAGAACGGCTTGTGTTGGATTTTTCACAAAATTTGGCCATTTTGTTGACAGTACAGGGGAAATCTGTTATATTTCTACTGTACTACTTATATTAGTACACATAAAACATTAAGACAGCAATTCATCCGAGAGAGGAGGAACGGCCGTGATAAAGCTGGATCTGCAAAGCCGGCTGCCTATATACGAGCAGCTGAAGGCTCGAATATCCGAGCTGGTGCTGACAGGAGTGCTAAAGCCCGACGACCAGCTGCCCAGTGTGCGCACCTTTGCCCGGGAACTTGGCATCAACCCCAACACCGTGCAAAAGGCGTACCAGGAACTGGAACGGGACAATATTGTTTATTCTGTCGCGGGGCGGGGCAGCTATATCAGCTCCAACAGCGATTTGACGGATCAGCTGCAGGAACAGCAGCTGGATGCAATTCGCCAGACGGTTCGACAGGCGAAAAATGCATCGGTGCCCAAGGACAAGGTGCTCCATGTTGTGGAGGGAATCTACGACGAGACACCCAAGTAATCTGGATGCACATCTATTTTGAAAGGAGCAACCGGTATTTATGATACAGGCAGTACAATTGACAAAGACCTTTGACGATTTCACCGCCCTGGATCAGTTTAACGCCCATATACAGGACGGTTCCATATACGGTCTGGTCGGTTCCAACGGGTCGGGGAAATCCACCCTGCTGCGGCTTATCTCCGGTATTTACCGGCCTGACGGCGGCGATATTCTGGTCGACAATGCCCCGCCCTTTGAAAACACCTCCATCAAGGATTTGATTTTTCACGTGTCGGACGACTTGTATTTCCTTCCCCAGACCACCATGGACGATATGGCCCGGTTTTATCAGGGGGTGTACAGTCGCTTCGATTCCACTGTGTACGGCGAGCTGTGCCAGCGCTTCCCCATCGATGCCAAAAAGAAGCTCCACACCTTTTCCAAGGGCATGCGCCGACAGGTGGCTCTGATTTTATCTCTGGCCTGTTGCCCCAAGTATCTGCTGCTGGATGAGGCCTTCGACGGCCTTGACCCGGTTATGCGGGGGGCAGTGCGCAAGATTTTGGCCGACCGGCTGGCAGACGGGGGGATGAGCGTTGTCATTGCCTCCCACAATCTGCGGGAGTTGGAGGATCTGTGTGATCACATGGGCCTGCTGCATCAGGGCAAGGTCATCTTTGAGCGGGAAATTGACGAGGTCAAGCTGGGCTTTTGCAAGGTGCAGGCTGCGTTTGCCCTGCCGCCGGCTGCCGCTGTCTTTCAGGAGCAGCTGAATGTAATGCAGATGGACGTGACCGGCAGCGTCGTCAACCTGATTGTGCGTGGCTCCAGCCGCGAGGTGCTGGGCTATGTGCAGTCGCTGAGCCCGTTGTTTGCGGAGTCGATTCCGCTGACGCTGGAAGAGGTTTTTATTCACGAAATGGAGGCGGTTGGATATGACTACAACAAAATCATTTTCTGAGAAAAACCGGTTTCTGACCGTGTACAAAACGTGCTTGAAAAACCAGTTTCCCTTTCTCATTGTATCGGGCATTGTCTTTTTTCTGACCCTGCTGCTGCCGCTGATTGTTCTGTTTGTACAGGACGGCGTGCCGCAGCCCAATCTGCTTGAGCCCCGGTTCAATGTGATCGAGTACGGCATTTATGTGGATGAGATGCTGATGGTGCTTACCTCTTTCATTCCCGGGATTTTCGCGCTGGTGCTCAGCCTGTCGGCCAATCACTATATGCACAACAAGCGTATGGTGGATGTCTATCACTCCATCCCCGTTTCCCGCCCCAAGCTGCTGGGAGCCAATTTCCTGGCCTCTATGACCACTATTTTCCTGCCCTTTTTGGTCAATTATGCCATTACAATCCTTGTGCAGCTGATAGCGATGGGCGGCAAATTCCGATTTGGCCCGGCATATGCGTGGTTTACCCTGCAGGATATTCTGGGGGCCATTTTGTTCAGTGTGCTGGTGTATGTCTTTATGACCTTCATCAGTGTGAATGTGGGGAACACCTTTGACACCTTTGCCTCCGGCGGTGTGCTGGGCTTTGCTGTCATGTTTACCTATCTCATGGTCGGGTTTCTCACGGCGGATCTCACATATGGCTTCGATTTTTCGCCGGATTCCTACATCGTTCTGCTGAGCCCCTTCACCTTTCTCTTTTACAGGTATGAATTTGTCACTTATAACGATTACCAGTCCCTGTTTCCGCCGGGGCCGACGCTGCTGCTGTATCTGGCTGCTGCTGTGCTCATTGCCGTGTTTGGCTTTTTGGCTGTGTTCTGCTACAATCGCCGCAAAAGCGAGCTGGCCGAGCAAAAGCAGAGCGGTGTGTTCCAGACACTGGTCAAGGTGTTTGCCTCCATCTGCGGTGTGATACTGTTTTACGCCATCTTCCGGGAGACCAACATGGTGGTTATACTGGTGGCCTGTGTCGTCGGCGCTGTCATCATCGGCACCATTGCCGAGCTCATTATGTCCCGGGGCATCCGGCAGTTCCGCAAGAATCTCAAGTGGCTGGCGGGAACAGGTGTGCTCTGCTGCCTGTTTATGCTCGGGGCCAGGTACGACGTGACCGGCTATGTCACCCGTGTGCCCAACCCCGACAAGGTGGAAAGCCTCTACATCAACTACGATGGCCGGTTTAATGGGCTGTCCTCCTACAATTACAACTATTACAAATTAGAAACCAACCGCCTGACTGAGCCGGAGAGCATCCGCATTGTCACCGATGCCCACCGCGCCATTGTAACAAATCCCCCACCCACCATCAATCGGTATGAGGATTACGACACCCATCCCTATGAGCGCATCATCGTGGAATACAAGATGAAAAACGGCACCACATTGAAGCGCCAGTATTCTCAAACCTATCTGGATGCCTTTTTGATGCTGGCTCAGCTGGAGGACAAGGACGATTTCATCCGCGCAAACAACCCCTTGTTCTATATGGACACATCCGATTTTCCGCTGGAGCAGCGCATTGACCGCATTACCCTGTGGGATCCCTATTTGCAGGACAGCACACGGCTGAATTTGAGCGAAACCAATGCCAAGCTGCTGATGAATGCCCTGCAAGAGGATGTGCTAGCGGAATCTCTGGAGGAAATTCACAATCCCTCCCGGCCGGAGATGGGCTATTTGAGCGTTGATTTGCGGCTGGGCCCCGACACCAAGACCACAAATACCGTTCAGGTGCGGCTGACCTATGAGTATACCCGCACCCTGGCCCT
>JAJDGX010000133.1 GCA_030265885.1 Ruminococcaceae bacterium OttesenSCG-928-L11
GTTTCGGTGGAGGAGTCGCCGCGATACAGGGCGGCCACCGCCTGCTCCAGCTGGGAGCGGCTTGCCTGCACAGGCTGGATGCGCAAGCCCCCCGGCGTCGAGGCCGGCAGCCGGATGCCCGGGTGCTCCGGGTACAGCAGCAGGCCGGGCACAGGGGCATCGGCAAAGGCGCAGGCCATGGAAGCCGCAGTGTCCGGGCCGACGGCGGACAGCAAAAACGGCTTTTCCACCGTGGCCGCAATCAGCCGGGGGAGGATGGTGTCCGAGGTGGATTTCCCCTGCTCATCCCGTAGGCGGACAGCGCTGAATGCTCCGCAATCCCGAACCGGCACCGCCTTTTCCGCCAGTGTGTCGATGCCGTAGGCGGCCTCGGCGCAGGCGACCAACATATCGATGGAAAGCCCGTCGAAATCCCGCTCCAGAATATGGGCAAGGCGCCGGTGATGAGACAGCCACGCCAGAATCGCAAGGTCGCCGGTGGAGAAAACGCGGGGCGGCTTGACCGGCACATAGCAGCCGCCATCTGGGGCAAAGCCGGCGCACAGCGCTTCCTCGGCGGAGAGAATGGGGCTGTTCCCACAGGTGCTTTGATAGGTATTCATAACTGGCATGCCCCTTTTCTGCAGAAGTTAAAATTGATATTTGCATTATATCGCGTTGCGCCGCCGGTTGCAACCGTCTGCAAAAGAAGCAGGCCCCGGACAACATCCGGGGCCTGCCAAGCATTTGCACTTTATGCGAAGGGATTCTCGGTGGGATAGGGCACGCTCTTGGGCTGGTTGTAGGAGATTTTGGGCACGCCCAGGTAAGTAAAGATATCGAACAAGGTCTTGCCCACATGGCCGAAGGCCACCGCGCCGTGGTGGGGGTAGCAGTCCTGAATCAGCACATTGCGGTAGAAGCGGCCCATTTCCTTGATGGCAAATACGCCGATGCCGCCAAAGGACTGGGTGGCCACAGGCAATACCTCGCCGTGGGCGATGTAGGATTTCAGGCCGCCGTCGGCTGTGCCCTGCAGGCGGTAGAAGGTGATTTCGCCGGGGTTGATGTCGCCTTCCAGGGTGCCGCGGGTGATATCGGGCTCGGTATCGGGCTCCAGGGAGCGCTTCATGATGCGCTGGAACTTCATCTCGCCCTTTTTCAGGCGGCAGATGGGGGTATTGCCGCAGTGGAAGCCCATGAAGGTATCCTGGAGGGTGTAGTCGTAGTTGCCCTTGATTTCGGTTTCGAACATATCCTTGGGCACAGAGTTGTTGATGTCCAGCAGGGTGACGGCCTCGCCGGTGACACAGGTACCGATGTACTCGGACAGCGCGCCGTAAATATCCACCTCGCAGGCAACGGGGATGCCCCGGGCCGTCAGGCGGGAGTTGACATAGCAGGGGACGATGCCAAACTCGGTTTGGAAGGCGGGCCAGCATTTGTTGGCAAAGGCCACGTATTCCCGGGAGCCCTTGGTCTGCTCGGCCCAATCCAGCAGAGTGATCTCAAACTGGGCCAGTCGGGGCAGAATGCCGGACATCTTGTTGCCCTCGCCCAGCTCGCTGGCCATATCCGCCACTACCTCGGGGATGCGGGGGTCGTCCTTGTGAGCCTTGTAGGCAACCAACAGATCCAGTTCGGAGTTCTCCTGCACCTCAACACCCAGGTCAAACAGCTTTTTGATCGGGGCATTGCAGGCGAGGAAATCGTTGGGGCGGGGGCCAAAGGTGATGATTTTCAGGTTTTGCAGGCCCAGCAGAGCCCGTGCCATGGGTACAAAATCCGCGATCATCTTGGCGATGTCCTCGGCGTCGCCTACAGGGTAGGAGGGGATGAAGGCCTTGATGTTGCGAAGCCCCAGGTTGTAGGAGCAGTTGAGCATGCCGCAGTAGGCATCGCCCCGGCCGTCGATGAGTTTGTCGGCGGCGTCCTCGGCAGCGGCCACGTACATGACAGGGCCGTCAAACTTCTGAGCAATCAGGGTTTCGGGGGTTTCGGGGCCAAAGTTGCCAAGGAACACCACCAGCGCATTGACACCGGCTTTCTTGACATCCTCCACAGCCTTCAGCATATCCATTTCGTTTTCGACGGTCACCTTGCATTCGTAGATGTCGCCGAATGCCTTTGCAACGGCCCCACGGCGGGTTGCAGACAGTTCGATGGGGAAGCAGTCGCGGCTGACGGAAATCAGGCCCAGCTTTACGGTTGGAATATTTTTCATCACAAAAACTCCTTTGCAATCAATGTGTTGCAGATTCAATCAGTGAACGGATCGCCGATGCCCGCACCAGCAAATGCGGTCGTCATCCTGACTGCATTTGCGGCCCCGTTCCACCCGGCGACCGGCAGCAGCCACGAAGTGATTTGCGGGATTCCAAAGAACCCCACACGATAAAACGATTGCGGGATTCCAAAGGGATTCAATCCCTTTGGCGGGGCAAGGGCGGAGCCCTTCGAAATGCGCCGCAGGCTCCTCTAAAACGACCACTTTAGGGCGTCGTACATCCGCACGTACTTGTCGTACTGCGCTTTGTAGACGGCGGCGTTGTCGGGGTTGGGCAGGGTTTCGGATTCCGGCTTTGCCATGGCCATGGCCTCATCCAGAGAAGCCCAGAGCCCGGCACCGGCGCCTGCCACCAGAGCAGCGCCGAACGCGCCGCCCTCGGCACTGCCGTGGACGGTCTTTACCGGAATGCCAAAGACATCGGCCAGCATTTGCCGCCAGATGGGGCTTTTGGCTCCGCCGCCGGCAACGGCTATCTCATCGGTGTCCACACCGGGAGAGGCCTTGACAATCAGGTCATACACCTGCTTCATGGAGTAGCATACCCCTTCCATAACAGCGCGGGAGAAGTGCCCCTTCCGCATCAGGGAGGTAATGCCCAGGAAAGAGCCGGTGGCCTTGGGATCAAAGAGGGGGCAGCGCTCGCCGGTCAGATAGGGGAGGAAGAGAAGGCCGTCGCAGCCGGGGGGGACATCCGCCGCCGCTTTGTCGAGGGCCTTGTAGTCCTCGCCGCCGCCAAGGGCATCCCGGAACCACTGGTAGGAACCGGCGGCTGACAGAGTGCAGCCAAAGGCCATCCACCGCTCCGGGGCATTGTTGCAGAACAGCTGCAGCATGCCGCCGGGATTGTCGGCGTAGCCGGGCAGGCCCACCGCCACCACACCGGAGGTGCCCAGCGTGACACCGGCGCGCCCGGGCTTGACCAGGCCGAGGCCGGTGGTGGAGATGACGGCGTCGCCGCCGCCGGCAAAGACAGGGGTGCCCTCGGGAATGCCGGTAAGGGCAGCTGCCTCCGCCGTGACGGTGCCGGTTTGATCGGTGGACTCGACACAGTGGGGGAACAAATCTCTGCGCAGGCCGATTTTCTCGATGAGGGCATCGGACCATGTGCGATCCTTTACGTTAAACAGGCCGGTGCCGGAGGCGTCGGAGACCTCTGTCTCCTTGGAGCCTGTCATCAGGAAGCGGATGTAATCCTTGGGGTTGAGGATGATGACGGTTTTGTCGTAGTTTTCCGGCTCATTTTGCTTCATCCACAGGATTTTGCCGCCGGTGTAGCCGGTCAGCATCATGTTGTTGGAGTAGGTCAGCAGACCCTCCAGGCCGCCGGCAGCGGCGGTGATTTCGTCGCATTGGGCGTCGGTGCGCTGGTCGTTCCACAGGATGGCGCGGCGGATGACCTTGTCGTCCCTGTCCAGAGCGACCATGCCGTGCATCTGGCCGGAGTAGCTGACCCCGGCGATCTCCGCGCCGTTCAGGCGGGATACCACATCCTGCACACTCTTTTTTACACCCTCCCACCAGTCGGCGGGATCCTGCTCGTTCCAGCCTGCCTTGGGCTGATAGAGGGGATACTCGCTGGTGGCAGACGCCAGAATCTCTCCGTGTTCATCGACGGCGATGGTTTTGCAGCCGGAGGTGCCGACGTCAATGCCAATGACACATTTTGCCATTCAAGCCTCGCTTTCTCCGTGGGATGCACTTGCTTACCGGCAGGATTCCACGGCGTCCTGCCGACAATGACCTCGCGTGGATTTTCGTACGCGGATTACCACAAATCCTCTTCCAGGGTGATGTTTTTGCCGGTCAGACCGACGACTGCACCGCCCTTGGCTTCATTGGAATCGGGATGAGGCAGTAGCCACTTGTTGCGGGCGGTCAGCATGGTGTCCTCGTGATTTTTGGGTGCGAACACCGGCTTGTCGGTGTTGGTGCCCAGGGGCAGCACGATGGCCATGTGAAATCCCGCGCCTTTTGCGGCGCTGCAGGGCGCGTAGTGAAGAGCCGTGGCAAACAGCTCCACAGCTGTGCCGGCGGGCTGCAAAAACGCCTTGACCGAGGCAGTGTCCAGCATGTTATCCCGGATATCGGCCTGGCGGGCCAGCAGCAAAATGCTGTCCTCGGCGGCGATGTCCACCTCGCTGTCCCGATGGTACTCCAGGGCGTTGAGCGTGGAGTTGACGCCGTTGCAGTAGCCGATTTGAATCGGCATGCCGCCGTAATAGCGGTTTTTCAGCTCCTCATAGGCGGGGTCGGATTCCAGGGTGGAATCGGACGGCACATACACCACCCCGTCGGAGGGTTGCTCCGTGGCCTTCAGCTTTTGCAGGAACGAGGTAAAGTCGTACCCCTCCAGCACCTGGCCGTATTCCGCGAACTCCGGATCGGTGACCTTGTATAGCTTGAGCTGCAAAAAAATACCCCCTTAGATGATTGGCATTCGATTTCCCCATTTTCAATAAAAAACGGAAACCGTGCACGTGAACGGCTATTGAAATCATTATACATCGCCGATTGCCGGAAATCAAGGCCGATGTGTTGGGCAAAACAGAGGAAATCACAGGGTGATTATTGACAAACTATCCAAGAACCCGACTGAGACGGCAAATCTGCCCCCTTTCTTTTGTTTTTTCGGTCGGTGTGCTATAATCAGTTCATGTTCAAAAACGCAGGCGAATGGGAGCGAGACAGGTATGGCGGTCACATCACAGCAGATAGCGGATATGGCGGGGGTGTCCCGGGGGACGGTGGACAGGGTGCTCAACGGGCGTCCCGGCGTCAGCGAGGCCAACCGGGTGCGGGTACAGGCCATCGCCGACAAGCTGGGCTATGTGCCCAATCGGGCCGGAAAGGCCCTTTCCACCGCCAAAAAGCCGGTTCAGATCGGTTTGGTGCTCAGCTGTGTGGACAACCCGTTTTACGACGAGGTCATCCGGGGCATCGAGGCCTGCCGCAATGACTACCCGGAATACAACATCGAATACCGCTACCGCCGCTTAAAGGGGTACTCCCCGCTGGAGCAGGCGGATGCGCTGGAAAAGCTTTCCGACTGCAATGTGGTCTTGATAACGCCGGTCAATGAGCAAATGGTGGTGGACAAGGTCAACACTCTTACGGCCCGGGGGATTCCCGTCATCACCCTGAACAGCGATCTGGAGCACAGCGACCGGCTGCTTCATGTGGGCTGCGATTATTTGGCCAGCGGGCGCACTGCCGGCGGCTTGGCCGGGCTTCTGGCCAACGGCCGGGGCCGGGTGGGCATTGTGACAGGGTCGCTGCGTATGCTGGGTCACCGGCAGCGGGTGGACGGCTTCCGTGCCGTAATGCGGGAAGAATACCCCGCCATGGAGGAGGCGTGGCTGCTGGAGACAAACGACGACGACCGCAGAGCCTATGAGATGCTGCTGCGCCAAATGGAGCGGGACGGTGATGTCAGCGCCCTCTACTTCGGCGTGGGAGGCATCCCCGACGGTGTGCGGGCTGTGGTGGAGGCGGATGCCTCCGGTCGCCTGCCGGTCATAGTGGCCTGCGACGACATCCCCCAGACACGGGAGTACATCCACCGGGGCGTCATCGAGGCCACCGTCTGCCAGGAGCCCTACTGGCAGGGACACGAGGCGGTGCGGCAGGCTCTGGAATATTGGATCACCGGCAAAAAACCGGAGCCGGACATCATTCACACCAAAAATGAGATCAAAATTCGCCACAATCTTTAACGCTTTACCGTGGTAGCGCACTATACAGGCGGAGGATTTTGTGTTATACTGAAACAGACACGGCAAGGCGGCCGCAACAGCGGCATGTGGGAGGAACAAAATGATAGCGATTGTGGACTACGGCGTGGGGAATCTGTTTTCGCTGCGCTGTTCGCTGGAAGCCATCGGCGCGGAATGCGTGGTAACGCCGGACGCCGGGGGCATCCGAAACGCCGACAAGGTGATATTGCCCGGCGTGGGCGCCTTTGGGGATGCATCCCGGGCGCTGGCGGATACGGGTCTGGGTGCGGTCATACAGGAGGAAGCCCACAAAGGCAAGCCGCTGATGGGCATCTGCCTGGGGATGCAGCTTCTCTACGAGGGCAGCTGCGAATACGGCCAGCACCAGGGCCTGGGTCTGGTTCCCGGTCAGATTGTGAGCCTGTCCGAGGCATTGGTCGGGCAAGATCTGAAGGTGCCTCACATGGGTTGGAACAGCCTGGACTTCCATCGGAAGCACCCCCTGCTCCGCCGAAGCCGAGAAGGGGATTTCGTCTACTACGTTCACTCCTTCTATGCGCCGGTATCGGAGCACACGGCGGCGTCCTCCCAATACGGGACAGTCTCTGTGACGGGAGTTTGTGCCCGGGACAATGTCTGTGGCGCCCAGTTTCACCCCGAAAAAAGCGGGGAGATTGGATTGAATTTGTTGCGGGCGTTTTTGAAGATGGAATGAGGGGTAATGTGCCCAAACACGGTTCGGATAACGAGGTTTATCTTACCCCGAGGGGCAATGTGCCCAAACACGGCTCGGATAACGAGGTTTATCTTA
>JAJDGX010000136.1 GCA_030265885.1 Ruminococcaceae bacterium OttesenSCG-928-L11
TAGCTGCCTACCCCTGCTGTTCCCCTTTTGCAGAGGTGGGTTTTTGTCCGCCGACATGGCCCGCACAAGGGCTGTGGGTCGATGGTTTCCAGGGGATGGCGAGGTGCCCTTCCATGGGGCAGCACAGGGGTGGTTCCTATGCCACGCAGCAACCCCTGGGGGCTGATTTCAGGCGATTTTGGGCCTCTCCACGAAAATCGCAAATAATCGAGAAGGCAAAAACCGCGATGACAACGCGGTTTTTGCCTTCTCGATTATTTGACCCATTCGGTTGCAGGGGTTGGTGTGCCCCGAAATCCACCGGTTTTGTCCAGGGGTTGCCGCGCATCGCAAAACAACCCCTGGGATACCGGTGCATACCCGCGCCAAAACAGGGGCGGTGCACCCCCGCCAGAGGTTGGAATCGCAGCCCCACCAACCCCTAGCCCCCCACTGGGGTTGGTGGGGAGCGGTAGGGGGATCGTCGGGTAGGGCCGTCAGGTACAGGGCCGTCAGGTACAGGAAAAGGACAAGGCGGAACCCGCCTTCCCCTTTTCCCTATATAGCACATCCAAGAGGCTCCCCCCCTCACCCCTTAATTGCACCTATCATAACGCCCTTGACGAAAAAGCGCTGGAGGAACGGGTACAGAATCAGCATAGGCACGCTGGAAACCACCACTACCGCGTATTTGATTCCCTCCTGCACCAGCTGCTTGTCCAAGTCCATCTCCATGGCCTCCACCATGTTGTCCGACATGTTGATGAGCAAAATCTCCCGCAGGAACAGCTGCAGGGGGTATCGGTTCCGGTCGGAGAGGTAGATGAGGCCGGTGAAGTAGTTGTTCCAGTAGCCCACGGCGTAAAACAGTACCAGAACTGCCAGAATGGGAGCGCTTAGCGGCAGCACAATTTTAAAGAACACCATAATATCGCCGCAGCCATCCATGTCGGCGGCCTCGTAGAGCTCGTCGGCGATGGTGTTTTGCATAAAGGTGCGGGCCACAATGATGTTGTACACTGACACCGACCCCACCAGCACCATCACGGCCAGATTGTTGTAGAGTCCCATGTTTTTGACTACCAGATAGGTGGGGATGAGCCCCCCTTTGAAAAACATGGTAAAGGTAAAAAAGAACATGATGCCCGCCCGCCCGTACATCTTTTTGCGGGACATGGGATAGGCGGCGCTGAGTGTGAAAAAAATGCTGACAAAGGTGCCGATTATGGTGTAGACCATGGTGTTGCGGTATCCGATCCAGATATCCTGGTTGCGGAACACCTGCTTGTACGCCTCCAGCGATACATTGACCGGCAACAGCCAGACCTTGCCGTTAAACACATCCACAGGGCTACTGAAGGATGCGCTGACGACGAAAATAAGCGGGTAAACAATGGCGACGACACACAGGGCGCACAGTGCATACAGAATGATCAGAAAGATCCGGTCTTCCTTCGAATTGCGGATGCGGTTGGACGATTTGGCCTTCGACAGAGTCATTCGACGCTTCCTCCTTTCAGAACAGGCTGATGTCGGCGATTTTGTTGGCGATTTTATTCACGGTGAGCAGCAGAACAATATTGATGACGTTCTCGAACAATCCCACCGCCGTCGAAAAGCCATAGTCCATATTGATGAGCCCCGCCTGATACACAAAGGTGGAAATCACCTGGGAGGTTTCGATGTTCATGGAGTTCTGGAACAGGAACACCTTCTCAAAGCCCACATTCATAATGCGGCCCACATCCAGGATGAACAGGATAACCGCCGTGGGCAAAATACCGGGGATGTTGATGTGCCAAATCCGCTGCAGACGGGTGGCGCCGTCGATTTGGGCGGCCTCGTGCAGCTCCGGGTCGATGGAGGTGAGGGCCGCGATGTAGATGATGGAGTTCCACCCGGCATGCTGCCACACGCCGCTCCACACATACATGTGGGGGAACAGCCTGGAGCTGGTCAGGAACGGGATGGCCTCTCCCCCGGCGGAGGTGACAATGTTGTTGACAAGGCCGGTGCGGATATTGAAAAACAAATTCATAATGCCGATGAGCACCACAACCGAGATAAAGTGGGGCGCGTAGGAGATGGTCTGCACCACCTTTTTTCCCTTGTCGCTGTGAATTTCGTTGAACAGCAGCGCCAGCAAAATGGGAAAGGGGAAGTTGACCACCAGGTTGTACACGCTGAGAGTCACCGTGTTGCGAATGAGGCGTGTGAAGTAATAGGAATCAAAAAAACGGGCAAAGTTTTCAAGGCCCACCCACTGGCTGCCCATGATCCCCTTGGTAGGGACAAAATAGCGGAAGGCCAGCTGCACACCATAGATAGGGACGTAGTTGAAGATAAAAAAGTACAGCACAGCGGGCAGGATAAACAAATACAGGCTCCTGCTCTGGTACAGTCGTCGTTTGCGCTGCTCCCCGGTTAAGCGGCGGCGGGGAACGGCCATTTTTGCTGCTTTCGCCATCGTTTCCTCCTTTTCACCCAGGATTGGTATGATTCGTAGTATGGCCAGCCCCCATCAGGCCTTAAGGACAGTCCGCCTGCCGCGGATACGGTCAGGCTTTGCCTGAATGGGAAGCCGGGCTCGGTGTGTCCCATCCGAAAAAAGAGAGGCCGGGGCCCGGTTGATGGACCCCGGCTGCCATATTTGTCAGCTGTTCCAGCGGTCAAACGATGCCTGATAGATGGACAGATAAGCCTCGATATCCATCTTGCCCAGCTCGGTGGTATAGGCATCCCACTCAGACATGGGCCGCTCCCCTGTGATAAACTTCACCAGGTTTTCGTTGATGTAGGGGACGATGTCCTGCTCGTAGCGGCTGAGCCGGTTGCTCTCCTCCTCGGTAAACTTCAGCTTCGGGACTTGGCTGAACTGAACGCGGTCGGGGTTCAGCACCTCGGTGTCGGCCTTGGTCTGGGGCAGCTGTGCGGCGCTCTGATCCACGTCATCGGTGATGAACTGGGGCACGCTGCCGCCGCAGTAGACGCTCCACTGGCTGACCGCCTGGTCGAGAGTGAGGCCGTTGGGGTCGTTTTTAATGTGGTCAAACAGCTGGTATTTCCCATCGTCGTCCTTGTACCAGCTTTCTCCTTCTATGCCCATACGAATGGCCACGGTGCCCTGCTCGCTGTAGCCGAAGTCGATCCACCGCATCGCGGCCTCCGGATACTGGCAGGCGGTGGTGACAACGCACGCGCCTGTTCCCTGTACGTTGGAGCTGACGTCGATCCACTTGCGGTCGCCATTTGGCCCGGTGAGGGCGGGCATGGCCACAAAGTTTTCCCGGCTGGCGCCCATCCACTGGGTGTTGTTGCCGTCGAACACATAGCCTACCAGATCCTCGGTGATTTTGGGGGCCACGGCGTTGCGATCCTGGGAGAAGCTTTCCTTGTCGATGAGGCCCTCGGCCCACAGCTTGGCCAGGTATTCCACAACGCCCCGGAACCGGTTGTCGTTGGCGGTGAGATACACGGTGTTGTTGGCGTCTACATCCACATAGGCGTAGGGCTCATCCTTGATGGGATAGTAGTGGCCGATGCCCCAGGCGCCCAGCAGATTCTGCACCATGCGGTAGGAGCGGTCGTTGCCGCCGGGCTTGTGGGTGCCAGCGTAGGGAATCTCGTCGTTGGGATTGCCGTTGCCGTTGGCATCCTGATCCCGGAAGGCCAGCAGCGTCTGGTAAAACTCTTCGGTGGTGGTGGGCATGTCAAGGCCCAAGCGATCCAGCCAGGTCTTGTTGATGTACTGCTTGCTGACCAGGTTGCCCTCGGTGGTGTTCAGCTGGGGGAAGGCGTAGATGTTGCCGTCCGGCTGGGCGATGCCCTTGCGGATGCCCTCGTCCTCCTCCATAATCCGGCTGAGGTTGGGCAGGTAATCCATGTAGTCGTTGAGGGTGAGCAGCTGGCCGGCCTGGGCGTACTTGGCCTCCAGCTGGGGGCTGAGCTTGGCCCGCATGACAAAATCGGGCAGATCGTTGGAGGCGAACACCAGGTTGCGCTTTTCCTCAAAGCCGGCGTCGGGCACACAGTCCCAGGCGATGTCGATGTTGGTCCACTCCTTCATCTGCTCGGTGTAGGGGTGGCCGTTCCAATCGGGCACGTCGATGTATTTGGCCACCAGAGCCCGCATTTGTATGGTCTCCTGCACAATGGGCAGGCCGTCCTTGGCAACTCCGCTGTCCGCCTCGTTTACGGGTGTGGCGGCAGACGCTGTCGAGGAGGCCGGTGCGGCGGTGGAGGCGCCTGTGCTGCCGGAGGCCGGCGGCGAGGCTCCCTGGGAGCAGGAAACGAGAACGAGCATGGATGCAAACAACAGACACAGCATTCTTTTCATGAGCGGCTTCTCTCCTTTTTACAGTTCGGTTGAATGGCGGACAGGGACTCCGGCAAGTCTCACTCCTCAAATATCCCGCACTGGGGGTCGCTTTGCTCCAGCGGGTTGACGATGGCTTCCGGGGGGCGGGGGATGCGGTGCTCATACCGCAGCAGTGGGTCATCGGTGTCCCGCATCCAGCGGAACAGCCGCTGGGACAGGTCGTCGTATACCGCCGCGTAGCCGGCATCGTCGATGAGATTCACCCGCTCCAGGGGATCCAGGCGCAGGTCAAACAGCAGTTCCCGGCTGGTGCGGCGTTCCAGCAGACCGTTTTCCAGCAGCATATCCTTGGCCGGGGATGCGTCGATGTTGGCGGGCACACAGCCCAGATGATAGTCGTACCGCCGGATCAGCTTATGGGTTTGGGTGCGCACGCACCGCATGGGCTCGTAGGCCGCGTGGTAGGATACCTCGCTGAACAGCTCCCGCCGCACCTGGGCGGTTCCGTGGTTCAGCACCGGTACAAGGGAGACACCCTCCAGCCACTCCGGCGGTTCCAGCCCGCACAGCTGGCACAGGGTGGGGAACACATCCACCTGAGAGACCAGGGCGTCGGTCACCCGGCCGGCGGTGGGGTTGCCGGGATAGCGCAGCATCAGGGCAACGCCGGTGCCGGTGTCGTAGAGGCTGCACTTCATAAAGGGCATGGCGATTCCGTGGTCGGTGGTGAATAGCACCAGCGTGTTCTCGGCAAGGCCGGATTGCTCCAGCGCCTCCAGCACAACGCCGACGCAGTCGTCCACAATGGAGGCCGAGTAGATGTGGGCCGCCATGTCGTCCCGGTTTTCCGGGGTGTCGGCCAGCACAAAGGCGGGCATCACGTAGTCGGGGTTTACCTTTCCCCGGTGGTCGGGGTAGTTGCGGTGGGTGTTGAACATGCCAAAGGACAGGAACAGCGGCACCTCCCCCCGATACCCCCGCAGAAAATCGGCCACCGCCGCCGCATTGCCTCTGTCCAGGCTTTCGCCGTCCAGGTCGATGCGATCCATGTGGAAGTCGTCGTCGCCGATGAGGCTCTGATAGCCCAGCATGGAGACGTCGGGGGCTTCGTGCTGGATGCCGGACAGGGCGGTGTGGTAGCCCTGCCCCGACAGGTAGGCGGACAGGTGGCGGCTGTAGTCCGCCATGGCAAAGCCCCGATGGGCGAGGCCCAGCATGCCGCAGCTGTGGGGGGACATGCCGGTAAGGAGGGCGGCCCGACTGGGCGAGCAGGTCGGCCCGGCGCAGTGGGCGTTGCGGAACAGGGTGGATTGCTCCGCCAGCCGCATGAGATTGGGTGTGGGCACAGCGTGGCCGTAGGGCTGGAAATACCGGCCACTGTCATGGGTGTGAAGGTACAGTATGTTCATGGGTTTGCTCACAGCAGGAACCCCTCGATGTATTGTTTGGACAGCACCACATGGCGGAACCGGTTTTCGCCCACACCCCACATGGCCGCGTGGGGCTCGATGATGATAAAGCCGTTGTAGGCGTGGTGATAGAGCATCCCCATAATCTCGTTCCACCGCAGCTGCCCCATGCCCACGGGCGGCTCGATCTCAAAGCCGTCTACACCCTTGTAAATATCCTTCATATGGAAGTGGACAATCCGGTGGCCAAACCGCTGGATGACCTCGTAGGGATCCGCCTTCATATTGCGGATGACCCCCACCGGATCCACCTTGATGTTGAAGTCGGGGATTTCCCGCAGCACCCGCTCCAAAATCTCCGGGGAGTTGATGAAGTTCCCCTTGTGGGAGAGATAGCAGGCGATGATGAGGCCCTTCTGGGTGGCATAATCCCGGTACCGGGGCCAGGTCTCCTTCAGCTTGGCGATGTTGGCGTCGGTGTCGTCGGCCTTGTATTCCCCCGCGTTGAGGAACACCACCCGGCCGCCCACCGCAGCTGTCATGTCGATGAACTCCCGCACGATTTTGTCGTTGCGTTCAAACTCCGCCTTGTCGGCGCTCATGGTGTTGAGCCACCACAGGCCGCAGGCGGCGATGCCCACGGTTGTCCCCCGCAGCGCGTCCCGGATTCGCCCGGCGTCCAGGTTGGGCGGGGCGTCCTCCTTCCAGTCAAACTGCAGCTCCATAAAGCCAATTTTCTGCTCCACCGCGAAATTGACGCTGTCGCGCAGATCGCTGTCGGCATTTACAATAAATCCCAGTTGCATGGTGTTCCCCTCACATTCTCGGCCGGGTATTGAATATTACTGCAACACGCAAGCACAGCCCGACCGATGTGTGCTTGCGCAGCAAGGGA
>JAJDGX010000137.1 GCA_030265885.1 Ruminococcaceae bacterium OttesenSCG-928-L11
CACGCTTTGGGTGGCCTGCAAAATCTGAACGGCGACCTCCTGCAGATGGGGGATAAGCTCGGAGCGGGTGACAGAGACCTTGCCGGGCAGGCCGGTCATAATATCCCGGCCCTTGGCGTCCATTTCCATGTCCTCGCTGCCCTCCCAGACATTGCCGATGGTCATTTTGATTTCCTCGGCCATTTTTTCGCCGATGAGGAGGTTGTACTGGTTGCGGATGTGGCGGACGATGGTATCGTCAAAGGAGCGGCCCGCCACCCGTACAGAGGTTTTGCAGACAACACCCCGCAGGGAAAGAACGGCAATGTCGCTGGTGCCGCCGCCGATGTCCAGAATCAGGTTGCCGTTGGGACGGGAGATATCGATGCCGGCACCGATGGCCGCCGCCACAGGCTCCTCGATGAGATAGACCTGCCGGGCACCGGCCTCTACGGCGGAGTCGATGACGGACTGGGATTCGACGCCGGTGATGGCCGACGGCACACAGATAATCAGCCGGGGCTTGATCAGCTGGTTTTTGCAGATTTGCTTCAGGGCGTATTTGATGAGGACGCCGGTCATTTTGTAATCGGAGATGACGCCGTCGCTGAGGGGGCGCACCACCTCGATGTGATCCGGGGTGCGGCCGATCATTTTGTAGACCTCGCTGCCGATGGCGATGACCTTTCCGCTTTTGCGGTTGATGGCGATGACGGCCGGTTCTCTGACCAAAACGCCCTTGACGGTATTGCCCGCCAGTATGGTGGAGGTACCCAGATCGATGCCTATATCCAGTGCTGCCAAAGTGGTATCAACTCCTGCTTTATATTATGTAAATATGGGGTGCTATGCAAGCTCCGGGCCGGACGGTTCCGTCACTGGCTGGGAATCCAGGCTTTGGGCCAGGAACCGAGCCAGATTGGTGTAGCGCAGCACCTTGCGGTGGTTCTGCACCATGGCGGATACGGTGTCGGGCTGGCCCAGGATAATCATCATCCGCCGGGCCCGTGTCACCGCTGTGTAGAGGATGTTGCGGTAATACAGCTTCTGGTGGAAGCGCATCAGCGGCATGACAACGGCCTCGAACTCGCTGCCCTGGCTTTTGTGGACGGTGATGGCATAGGCGTGCTCCATTTCGTCCGCCATGTCGAAGGTGTATTCCGCCACCCGGTCGTCGTAGCGGACAAGGAGGGTGCGGCTGGCCCGGTCGATCATCTCAATGATGCCGATGTCGCCGTTGAACACACCGGTCCCGTTTTCGCCGTCGTCCTTTTTCCACACAATGTCGTAGTTGTTGCGAACCTGCATCACCTTGTCCTGCTCCCGGAAGGTGACGGAGCCGAACTTGTAGTCGATTTTCCCCTGGTTCGCCGGGTTGAGGGCATCCTGGAGCACCCGGTTCAGCTCTACGGTGCCAAGGGCCCCGATGCGGCTGGGCACAATGACCTGTATGTCCCACAGGGGGGAATATTGATACGCCTTGGGCAGGCGGGTCAGGCACAAATCCACAACGGTTTGGGTGATTTTCTCGTAGGTGGGCTGGCGCATGAAAAAGAAGTCGTTGTCCCGCTGGGCCAGATCGGGATCCTCGCCCCGGACAATCCGGTGGGCGTTGGAGACGATGCTGCTCTCCTGCGCCTGGCGGAAAATCTCGCTGAGGTGCACCATGGGGATGATGTCGCTGGCGATGAGATCCTGCAGGATATTGCCTGCCCCTACGCTGGGCAGCTGATCCGGATCTCCCACCAGAATCAGCCGGGCGCTGAGACGCATGGCCCGCATCAGGCTGTGGAGCAGCTTGGTGTCCACCATGGAGACCTCGTCCAGGATGACGGTATCTTGCCGCAGGGGATTTTTTTCGTTGCGCTTGAACTTGATGCCGGGGCTGTTGTCGTCCCGGTAGTCCACCTCCAGCAGGCGGTGAATGGTCTTGGCCTCCCGTCCGCACAGCTCGGCCATTCGCTTGGCGGCGCGGCCGGTGGGGGCGGCCAGTGTAACCTTGGCACCGGATTCCTCCAGCAGACCGAGGATGCCGTTGAGGGTGGTGGTCTTGCCGGTGCCGGGGCCGCCGGTCAGGATGAAGATGTTGTTGTCCAGCGCCATGGTGATGGCCTTGCGCTGAAGGGCGGCGTAGGTGATGCCAAGGCGCTGCTCCAGCGCATCAATTTGCTTTTCCCGGGAGGCGGGCTCCGGCGGGGCGATGCCCAGCATCAGGCCGATGCGCCCGGCGATATAGGTTTCCGACTCGTACATGTCGGGCAGATAGACAAATTCCACCCCGTCGATGGTGTCGGTGACGATGGTGTTTTCGTCGCTGGCCTGCTCCAGAATGTCCTCGATGGGCTCCCGCTCCATGTGGAGAAGGGCGGAGGCGGCCTTGCACAGCTTCTCCCGGGGCAGGCAGGTGTGGCCGTTGCCCAGATTGTGCACCAGCACATGGAGCAACCCCGCCCGGACGCGCTGGGGGGAATCGGGGGAGAGATCCATGCGGGCGGCGATGTCGTCGGCGATTTCAAAGGAGATTCCCACGGCGTCGCTGCACAGCTGGTAGGGGTCGCCGGTGATGATGTCGATGGCAAGCATGCCCCACTGCTTCCATACCCGGATGGCGGCGGCGGGCTCAATGTTGTATTTTGAGAGGAACAGCATGACAGAGCGAATGCCAAAGATGTGCTTGTATTCCTCGGAGATTTTCAGGGCCTTTTGCCGGGAGATGCCCTGAATTTCCGTCAGCAGCTCCGGCTCCTTTTCGATGATCTCCAGGGACTGGTCGCCGAACTGATCCACAATGCGGATGGCCATTTTGGGGCCGATGCCCTTGATGGCGCCGGAGGCCAGGTACTTGCGGATGGCGGTGGCGGTGGCGGGCAGGGTGCGCTCGCACAGCTCCACCTTGAACTGGTGGCCATAGGTGGCGTGGGCGGCGTACCGGCCGGTGAGAATCAGCTCCTCGCCGGGGGCGACGGAGGGCATGAGGCCGACTGCTGTGACAAGCTGGCCGTCGGTGTCCAGTTCCAGCACCGTAAAGCCGGTGTCCTCGCTGGAATACACCACATGCTCCACGGTTCCTGTCAGCTTTTGCATGGGGGCATCGGCCATATTGTCTCCCTCCCGGTTGGTTTCATAAGTGTAATACCAATTTTTGTTGAAAATGGGGGACAAAAAATCGGCGGAAAGCCATGTGACGATAGGCTGCCCCTTGATTTCTTGTCTATTTTCTGAACAAAAATTGGTATATGTATTATACCCCATCGATGGGGGAAAAAGCAAATACCGGATCAAGACCGCTACAGGTACATCGATCCGGTAAGGAACTCGGCAATCCGTTTGGCAACGGTGTCCGGGATGGCGTACAGCGCCATAATTCGCGCGTCCAGCGCCTCGTACAGGGCCAGCTTTTCCTGGGGGGAGGCGGCTTGCTCCAGCTGGCGAACCAGGGCCACAATGGCGGCCTGCTCGGCTGTCTCGCAGTGGGGGATGGGGATGGACTCTAGGTGGGAACGAAGCATTTTGGCGCTGTGGAAGCGGGCGGCGCAGACAAACTCCGCCGCCCGGCTGTTGAGGATGGCCAGGAGATAGCGGATGTCGCGGCTCGGCAGCCGGGGAATAAGCACATTGCAGCTGTTGAGGGGAATGCGGCCCTCTGTGTCCAGCGCTGCAACCGGTTTGCCGCAGACAAAGCGGTACAGCAGCTTTTCCGGATTGCGGTACACCGATTCGGGGGCGCATTGCTGGAACTGCTCCGGCCGGAAGTGCAAAAAGGTGGAGGGGGCCTTGCAGCCATAGCGGACAATGTCGCTGCCCCGGTATACGGCATCCATGCCCGCCTCCCGCACGGGGGAGCAGAACAGCCGGTTGTTGCCGGTGACAATGCCCAGGGAGAAATCCGCGTTGTCCCGCAGGAACACCGCCCCCGGCAGCGTCTCCATATGGCGCAGCACGGCGTACTCGGTGGCAGGTAGGGAGAGCAGACTGGGTTCCCGCTCTTCCTTCACCACAAACTGCCCCCGTCGGCCGGTGATGACGGCCCCCTTTGTGGTAAAGGGGGCTTTTTCCACATGGAGGATGACGGCGGGACAGCTGACTCCGGCAAAGCCCGCGCCCAGATATTCCACCCCGCGAATGCGGCAGTAGTGCCGCAGCATATCCCGGAAGGGCTGGTGGCGCTCCACATACAGCACAGACTCCGGCAGGACAAAGGCCAGGGCACCGCCGGGGCGCAGCAGGTGGACGGCACACTCGGTGAAAACGGCACAGGATTCCATGCCCCTGCCGGCGGCGGTACGGTAGCGGGCAGCAAGCTCCCCTCGCTGGCGGCGAATGCGCTGGGAGCCCCAGGGGGGATTGCCCAGAATGACGTCGAAGGGTTCGGTATCTGCGGCGACGAGGGAATCCAGCCGGCGGATGGTGTGAACCAGCACGGAGACATCCGCCGGGCGGCAGAGAAGGGCCAGGTTGGCCCGGGCGATGGCGACGGCTAAAGGGTCGATGTCATAACCGTACAGCTTGTCCGGCGGAACGCCGCGCTTGGCGGTCTCCAGCAGGAAATTGCCCGTGCCGCAGCAGGGATCCAGAATCCGGCCCGAGGCGGCACCCTGCCGCTTCAACAAGTTTCCCACCTTTTCCACCGTTTTTTCCACAAGGGGGGAGGGAGTGTAGTACACACCGTCCCGTTTGCGGTCGGCCAGCGGCTGCAGCGAGAGAAAAACCATGCCCATACAGTCGCTGCCTACCTGCTCCAGGCAGCAGGGGATGGGAGGGAGAGCGGTGGTGGGCCTTTGCCCGCCCAGCAGATCCCGGATGAGGCAGTCGTAGGGGGCGATGGAAATGGCGCCGCGAAGGAACCTGCCGAGGCTGTCGGGGCCGGCGGGCTTGTGCTGCTGCAAAAGGAAAAGCCGCAGGGCATAATCGGCAAGGGTCGGCCGGATGCACTCGGCGGGGATATCCGCGGGAAGGGCCTGGAGCCATTCCGTTATCAGCCCGCCGGGGTCGGCGGCATACCCGGCGGCAATGCGCCTGCCGGTGACAAAGGCCTTGTTGCGGCGGGATTTCAGGGAGGGGTTGCGGCCCTCCCGGATATCAGCGGCCAACCCGGTCACATCCTCCCGAGTAAACCGAACGACGCCGTCCTGCTCGGTGCCGTGGATCTTACCCAGCCGCAGCCAGTTTTTGCCGGTGGCCACGCTGATGGACAGGGCATCGCACAGCTGCTCCAGGGTCATCAGGGTCGCATCCTCGCGGCGGTTGCCGCCAGTGCCCTTAGTCACTGGGATTGTCGGCTTCGGTGCCAGCCCGCAGCCGCTCCATCAGGCGGCGGTTGTGCTCCCGCCGCGCCGCCGTTTCCGCCCGGTCAATGACATAGCGACCGCCCCGTTCATACAGGACATCGCCCTCCGCTGTGCCCTCCGGCAGCAGGGAGAGGGGGAGCATCCGCATGGTTCTGTCCGGCATTTCACAGGCCGCGATGTCGTTTTCGATCCGGTCAACAGTGATGTGTCCCACTTGTATGCCCCCTATGTCGCAGCAAAATCAATAGCGCAAATCGTAATCGACCAGATTGCGGGACGGCGCCCGTCCGGCCAGATAATCGGTGAGGTTGTGGAAAAAGATTTCCATGACACGCTGGGTATACCGGTCGGTGCCGCCGCCGTTGTGGGATCCGATGTAGACATTGTCCATGTGCCACAGGGGAGAATCCTGGGGCAGAGGCTCCGGGTCAACCACATCCAGTCCGGCGCCGGCAATCTGGCCGGTCTCCATGGCGCGGATGATGGCGGCAGTGTTGGTGGTGGGCCCCCGCCAATGGCCACATAGACGGCTGTGTTTTTCATGATGGCAAAGGCGGTGTCTCCGATGATGCCGGTGGTCTCCGGCGTCAGCGGCAGGATATTGACCACATAGTCGCACTGGGGCAGCATGTCGTCCAGCTGTGACAGGGTGTACATCTGATCCACATCCGGGACAGCGCCGCCGGTGCGGCGACAGCCCAATGTGCGCATGTGAAAGGCTTTGGCAAGGCGGGCGACCTCCCGCCCAATGGCACCGACACCCAGTATCCCGATGGTGCGGTCGTGAATTTCGGTCAGACCACCTACGTCGGAGTAGTCGTGGTTCCAGTTTTTGGCCATCTGATCCTTGTGGATGTTGAAAATCTGCCGGGAGAATCCCAGCAGTATGGCGAACACCGTCTCGGATATGGAGTTGGCGTGGACACCGCTGGCGGAGGTGAGGTATACGCCCCGCTCCCGCAGCAAATCCATGTTCATGTAGTCGACACCGGCGCTCTGCAGCTGGATCCATTTGAGATTGTGGGCCTGCTCCAAAAACTGGTTGTTTAACCCGTTGTTGCCGCCCAGGATGATCTCTGCGGTGTCCGCGTGGGCAAGAGCCTCCGGTAAGGGAAGGCCCTGGATGATCTCCCAGCCGGGCAAAGCGGCGTTCAGCTTGTCCTCGTACCCGGAGGTGTTGTAAATGGCGACCAGCTTTGGCATGGCAATGTCTCCTTATTGGTATGATATGGATGAGGGCGGCCGTTCATGACTTCGCCTGTTGAAATTCTGTCCTCTATTGTACCATCAACAGCTTTCTTTGACAATTGCCTGTTTTAGCGGAG
>JAJDGX010000138.1 GCA_030265885.1 Ruminococcaceae bacterium OttesenSCG-928-L11
GTGCGTGCGTCGATGACTCGCGCCCTTTTACCGGCGCCCTTTGTCCCGTCCGCTCGCTAATTGCAAGTTGTTTGTAAAACAACTCGGGTAAAGCCGGGGAAACCGCTCGCTGGTTACCGGGCTTCGTTGAAACCGGGTAGCCCAGCGGGAATTGTGGGCTCACTCCGCGTTGCTCCGTGAACCCTCTCCGCCTTCGGCGTCGCCGCCGGACGATCGTCCGCCGACAATTCCCGCCTCCACTGCCCCCCTATCTCCCGGCTACAATTCGCGGAGCTGTACGATCGCTTCGTCGAGGGTGGGGAGAAAAAAGACGTGCTTGCCGCGGTTGCTTTCGCGGATAAAATCCCGCAGGGCCTTGCTTTCATAGCCGGAAAAGTCGCCCACAACGGCCACCTTCATTTGGTAGTTGACGCACTTTTGCAGGATCTCCCCCGCCAGTCCCGTCCGCAAGTCAAAGAACGCCTCCGGCAGAAGCTGCTTTTCCAGCACCAACCGGTCGCATTCGCTTTCATACCGCGCTGTCGCCAGCAAGTCCAGCGCCGATTGCACATCCTGTATCACCGGCTCGTTGCCGGTGGCAATCGCCACCACCACGCCCTCATGTATTTGCTTCTCCAATTTCATTGGAAATCCCTTCTTTCTGCTGTTCGGTTGCTTTTTTCGTTTATTGGGGGGAGTTTTTTTTGTGTGTGATAAAAGTACATAATGCAAAAAGGCGCCGGAACACCCGGCGCCTTTTGTCGCTCTCCGATGGTCTTACCGCTGCGAACGGTCAGACCGCTCTAATATTTATCCCCGGCAAGAGCAAAGCCTGTCTGCGTCGCAGAGGATGTCGCCATCCCGGCTGCGGGCACAGCGGGGGAGGCGCCAAAGCCGCCTCGTTCTGCCCCTGCATCCCCCTTCAGCTTGAAGGCGTTGACGATGTTGTTGAGGACAACCGCCTGCGCCGACATCTGCTCGGAGGAAGCCGCCGATTCCTCTGCTGTAGCCGAGTTGGCCTGTACCACAGAGGAGATCTGCTCCATTCCACGGGTGATCTCTTCAATGCTCACTGCCTGCTCACCGGATGCCGCCGCCACCTGCTCAATCAGGGCGACACTTTCCTGTGCGCTTTCCGCCACAGACTGCAGGCTGATGTTGGTCTCGGTGACAATTTCATTGCCTTCGCTTACCTTCTGGGTGCTCTTTTCAATCAGTTCCGCTGTTTCCTTGGCGGCCTCGGCGGATTTGCTGGCCAAATTGCGCACCTCATCTGCCACAACGGCGAAGCCCTTGCCGTGCTGACCGGCCCGGGCGGCCTCTACAGCGGCGTTCAGGGCCAGAATATTGGTCTGGAACGCGATGTTGTCGATGATTTTGATGACATTGTTGATGTTCTGGGAACTTTCATCGATTTCCCGCATGGCATCCAGCATGCGATCCATGGATTTCATGCTGCTTTGAATGTGATTGCCTGCCCGGTTGATGGAATCCTCGGCATGCCGGGAATTGTCGGCGTTGGAGTTGGTTTTTTCCCGCAGCAAATTCAGCGCGGCGGAGAATTCCTCAATGCTGGCTGCCTGCTCGCTGGCGCCGGAGGCCAAGCCCTGCGCACCCTGTGCAACCTGCTGGGATCCGCTTTCCACCTCAGTGGAGGCCCGGCGAATTTCGCTGAGAGAGCGGTTGTTGGCGTCCACACAGGTGTTGAGTGCGATGTTCATAGTATCCTTGTCAGAGCGCACCCGGAAGGTGACAGTATAATCGCCGTGGGCCATCTTGTCGATGCCCTCCTGCTGCTCCTTGATGGAGGTCACCATGCCCCACAAGGCCTCGTTGAGTTCTCCGATCTCGTCCTTCTGATCAATTTCCGGGTTCACATCCAGATCACCCAGCGCCAATTTGTTGACCTCCCGCACCATACGGCCCAGAGGCGCCGCAATCAGGCTGGAGTTGTAGAAGCCGATGCCGGCAGCACCGGCAATGGCCAGCAACGACAAGAAGATCATAATGGTGGATAGGCCGGCGGCGAATTTTTCATCGTCCACATTGGTTTGATCCACCTGGCCCTGGCCCAGCTCCGACAAGGTATTGACGGTATCGGCAATGGCCTGTACCGGTGCGGCTGCTACCTGTACCGCCCCCTGAAATGCCGCCCTGTCCTCCTCCGAAACATCGGTGTCGGCCATGGCGCTGCGAATGGCGACCAGCATATTGCTCAGCAGCGGCTCGTATTCCTTGTCGTACAGGCGGCGCAGTTCCACCACATGCCCATAGGCGGGGTCTGTGGATAGCACGTTTGCCTCCAGATATTCCAAATCGGTGTCCCACTGGCTGTTGAGGGTTTCCAGTTCCCCCAACTCGGTGGAGGGATCCATCGCCCACTCGATTTTCAGGGCCGCCCGGCTATAGGCCGACCGCTGAGTGCGAATGTTGATGGCCAGGTTCATCGCGTGAACAGTGTTCTCACTGTACTGGTACATGGCCGTCTCGTTTTCGGCCATCATGTTCATGCCGACAATGCCGGTACCGCCCACAATGGCAGCCAACAGCGCCACCATAAGAAATCCCGTTAAAAGCTTTGTCTTGATCTTTGCGTTCTTCATCTCATTGTCCCCCATTTAGTAGCATTTTCGTTACGGGTCCGCTATATACCTTTTCGACATTTTTTACCAAAAAATTAGCCATTTTTTAAAAGAATTTGAAATGAATTTCGAAAAGGATGGGGGAGAGCCCGGGACGATGGGGGTATCATTCACTTATTGTTCAAAATCCTTGTACAACAGACTGGGCTGAATCCCTACATTTTGTTGGTATTTCCCGCTGCTGTATTTTTCCGAATCCCCCTCAATGCGGTGGTAGTAAATCTGGCAAATCTCCACCATGGGGTAGATCCGCACCGGGTGCAATGTGTGAATTTCCAGTGTCCAATAGCCGCTGAAGCCGATGTCCCCGAAGCCTGCCGTTACATGAATGCACAGGCCCAGCCGCCCAATGGACGACCGCCCCTCCAGCATGGGCACAAACACATCGGTGGATGTGTGCTCGTAGGTGCGCCCCAGATACAGCCGCCCCGGCTCCAGCACAAGCCCGCTCTCCGGAATGCGGAGAGACTGGGTGTTCAGGGGCGATTTCATATCCAGCACCTCATCGGTGTACACCAGCAACTCATCGTGCAGGCGCAGATTGTAGCTGTTGGGGTTCAGGTTCCGCCGGTCAAAGGGGGTGATGGCAATGGCACCCTGTTCGATTTGCCGTTCAATTTCCAGCCCGGAAAGTATCATGGTTCATCCGCTCCTTGTTTATATATTGCTTGAAACGCTCACAAATTGTTTTGCCTTTTTTCTATCATGCGGCAATACAAATAAAAACCAATCGTCATGAAAAGAATGAATATATCAAACACTGCAATACTGGTTCCCAATACTGTCAGCCGATTCCTGAATGCAAATGTGAACAGCAGCAATGCGGCATCTGCTATTGATGAAGTGAGGGCAACGTATTTGGCTGTTCGGGCATTAAAAATCAGGATGAGCGGTGACAAAAATCCTGAAAGAAGATTTACCAACCACAATGCGAGAAGATAGACCGGATAGTTTGTAAAATACTCCGCCACCGCCTGGCCGTATCCGTGCGAAGCATAATAGTCCCCATTATGTGACAGCATCATAGGCATATCATAGATGCCCATCCCATACATAAATGCAACAAGCAATACAATAAGCCAAAGGTGCCAAGGATGTTTTTTCTTCATTTCCAATCCCTCTATCTGAAATGTGCTTACTGTGCCTCAAACGTGCAACGGATATAGCACCATCAACCGTCGCCCTTTCGGCTATTATACTATAAAGAGCCCGGGCCGTCCATGCGCATTGCGCGAACTGCCCGGGCGATCTTTTTTTGCGTGGCTGTTGCAGTCAGCTGTCCGGCCGCTCCACAATCCCCAGCAGCCCCACATATAAATTGGAGAAGCGGTTTTTCAGGATGTTCTCCCCATCCCCCTGCTCAAAGGGCAGCCGGCGGGAGAACATGGTGTCCTGCAAGACAAGGGTGGTCTTTGTGCCCTGATACAGCTCCGATTCCAGCAGCACATCGCCCCGCATCAGCCGCATCAGCTGGCGGGCAACGGTCAGTCCCAGCCCCATGCCTCTGTCCCCGTCGTTGGAGGGCTGGGAGTAGTAGGGCTCGAACACCTTTTCCAGCAGTTCCGGCGCGATGCCGATTCCCCTGTCCTCCACCGCAATGCAAATCTCGCCCCCCTCGCGAAAGGCTCTGACGGTGATTTCGTTGCCGGCCCGGGTAAAGCGCACGCTGTTGAGAAAGACATTGTAAAACGCCATCTCCAGCTTGGCGAAATCCAGGCTGAGCATGCCGTCGCCGTCGGCTATGTCAAACACCACGGGAATCTCCCGGGCGGCGCACATTTCCGTCACACTGGCCCGGATGTCCTGCAGCCACTCAAAAACATCCACCGCCGTGTGCTTGAGCCGGGGAACCCCGTTCTGCAGCTTGCTGTACTCGGAGATATTGGTTGCATTGCGCAGAATGTGGTAGGCGTTGATGCCGATTCGATTCAGGTGTCGGCTCACCCACAGGTCGTCCTCCAGCAGTGCGGCCCTGGAAAAGACATTGTCCATGGTCTCAAAGATGCGGCCGACCTCATCCCGCACCGAGCCCAGCAGGGAATCGGCGGTCAGCGCCGCCCGGTGCTCCCGGTCGGCGCCCCATTCCACTCCGGCGCCTGTCACCACCACAAGGATGCCCGCCATATCCCCCTCCGCCGACCGGACGGGGGACATCACAAGCCGTTCCCCCACCAGGGGGAAGCATCCGTCAATCGCATATTCGCCGGTTTCCCGCAGCGCCTCCAAAATGGCAGGCACATCAAAGCCCTGGAGGAGCCGTTGGACGCCGTCCTCCCGCACCAGGCTTTGATACCCCTTTAACGCGCGGTTGTTTCCCCACCTGACCTGAAATTGGGTATCACAAATCAGTGCCGGGAGCGGCAGTTCCCGGTAACCGGCAATATACACGGCGATTTGCTCATAAAATAAATCGTCATGCATGGCTATTCAGTTTTCCCCTTTATTCATTTCATCTCAACCCATCCGGTCAAGCCGGGGGCGGTGAAATTCTTGTGTGCGCTGTGTCGGTTTGGCCGCACGGTGCGCATTTTCCCGGATGTACGCCTGGGCGCATCCGGTTAATTAATAGTGTAAAAATCTCATTGATTTATTGCGGCCCGCCAAAAATCCCCCGGGCAGCGGCGAAAAAAGCCCGAAAGCCGCAGTGTTTCGCGCTCTTCGGGGCATATTGTGAACAACAAAAACTCAGATTCCATCAAGGATTTTAACGAAATAGTTAAAAATTTATCTAAGTTCTTGTAGTTTTCCCGCAAATGGGGTAAAATACTACTGTTGGCATAGTCTCAATAGTATAGTAAAGTACAGGAGGATGGTTCTAATGGCAATTAAAATTGGCATCAACGGGTTTGGACGCATCGGCAGGCTTGTATTCCGCGCCGCCATGTCCCAGGCCGAGGTCGAAGTAGTAGCGGTCAACGATCCGTTCATGACTCCCGATTACTGCGCGTATATGCTGAAGTATGATACCGTTCACGGCCGTTATGCCGGCACGGTTGCCCATACTGACAACGCTATCGTAGTTGACGGAAAAGAAATCAAATTCTTCGCCGAGAAAAGCCCTGCAGATATTCCCTGGGGCAAGGTTGGCGTGGAATACGTAGTGGACGCCACCGGTATCTTCTACACCAAGGAAGCCGCTCAGGCTCACATTGACGGCGGCGCCAAAAAGGTCGTTTACACCGGTCCTTCCAAGGATGACACACCCATGTTCGTGTGCGGCGTCAACCTGGACACCTACACCAGCGACATGAACTTCGTCTCCAACGCTTCCTGCACCACCAACTGCCTGGCTCCTCTGGCCAAGGTTATCAACGATAAATTCGGCATTGCCGATGGCCTGATGACCACTGTTCACGCCACCACCGGCACCCAGAAAACCGTCGACTCCCCCTCCAACAAGGACTGGCGCGGAGGCCGTGCTGCTGCCGGCAACATCATCCCCTCCAGCACCGGCGCCGCCAAGGCTGTCGGCAAGGTTATCCCCGAGCTCAACGGCAAGCTGACCGGTATGTCCATGCGTGTTCCCACCCTGGACGTCTCCGTTGTCGACCTGACCGTCAACCTGAAAAAGCCCGCCAAGTATGAGGAGATTTGCGCTGCTATCAAAGAGGCCTCCGAAGGCGAGCTCAAGGGCATCCTGGGCTACACCGAGGACGCTGTCGTTTCCAGCGACTTCATCGGCGACGCTCGCACCTCCATCTTCGATGCCAAGGCCGGTATCGCCCTGACCGACACCTTTGTCAAGCTGGTTAGCTGGTATGACAATGAGTGGGGTTACTCCAACAAGGTGCTGGAACTCATCAAGCACATGTACAGCGTAGACCACAAATAAGCAACCGTGCTCCGCACGAAAACACCCCTTC
>JAJDGX010000139.1 GCA_030265885.1 Ruminococcaceae bacterium OttesenSCG-928-L11
GGGTGCCTGCCGGATTTTGGGCGAAACAGAGACGCACCCCCGGTCAAGATGACGACCGGGGTTGCTGTGCGGTTTGGGGGATTGGAGCAACATGCCATATGCAATGATTGGTTAGTTTGATCTTGTATTTTTGCATTCTTGGGGGAGCTACAGTCCCAGCTTCCGGAAGAGGCAGGGGTACACGCCGGAGGCGAACAGGGCAACCAGAAAATAGGACAGCATCTTGACCGGCAGCAGGGCGGGCAGCAAGGCGCGGGGCAGCAGATACAGCAGCCCTGTGCCCACAAGCCCCAGCAACAGCCGCAGAGCCAGCTTGCCCTCGGAGACATCGGTGGTGAAGGCGGCGTACCGCTTTTCCAGCTGCAGGCCGGGGATAAGTCCGGCGGTCAGGGCGACGGACTTCCATGTATCGTCGGAGTGGCCGGTCAATATGGAGACGATGGCCAGCAGCATGCACAGCGCCATGGCCCAGTGAAAGCCCTTCCCCCGGGCAAGGAAGTGGAAGGCGGCGGCAATCACGCCACCCAAAAGCCAGCCTCCCAGCACATCCGCCGGATAATGCACGCCCAGATACAGGCGGGACAATCCCACCAGCACGGCGAGAACTCCCATGAAAATGCGCAGGGAACGCCGCTTTGCCACCAGGGCGACACCGGTGCAGAGAGTGGTGGCGCTCTGGGTGTGGCCGCTGGGGAAGGAATACCCGGTGGCGGTGTGAACCCGCTGGCTGACAATGCCGGGCTGGCCGATGGGCCGCTCGGCGCGGACAATGTCCTTGACAGCGCCGTTGACACACAGCGAGGCGCACATGGTGGCAAACAGCCCCCGGCCCAGCTCCTTGTCGTAGCACCAGTAAATGGCGCACAGCAGCACGACCAGGACGGTTTGCTCCCCCATCATGGTGATAATTTGGGCTGCCACATCCAGCACGGGATTGGCGATGCTCTGTATGCCGCGCAACAGTTCCAGCTGCAAGCTATCTCACTTCCTTTTCTTGAATGTAGCGTCTGTTCTATGCTATAGTACAGGTAATGCAAATATGCACATACCACAATATGGGAGAAATCAATCTATGGCAAATGGGACAAAGGGACGGGTGCTGGTGGGGATGAGCGGCGGGGTGGACAGTTCCGCCGCCGCTGTACTGCTCCGGCAGGACGGCTATGAGGTGGGCGGGGCAACCTTTCGCCTCTGGCCGGAAAACGGCACAGGGGACATCGACGATGCGCGGGCAGTGTGTGAGGCACTGGGTATCCCCCACTACATTCTGGATTTTCAGCAGCTGTTTCGGGAGAAGGTGGTGGATGCCTTTGCGGCGGCCTATTACCGGGCCCAAACGCCCAATCCCTGCATCTACTGCAACCGGTACCTGAAATTCCCCGCCTTTTGGGAGGAAGCCCGGCGGCTGGGGTACGACTGTATTTCCACCGGCCACTATTCCATTGTGGAATACGATGCGGCGCGGCAGCTGCACCGCCTGAAAAAGGGTGTCAGTGAAAAAAAGGATCAAAGCTATGTCCTGTACAGCCTGACCCAGGAGCTGCTCGCCCACATCCGCATGCCTCTGGGCCCCTATACAAAGGAGGAGGTTCGGGAGATAGTCCGGCAAGCGGGGCTGCCGGTGTTCAACCGGCCGGACAGCCAGGATATTTGCTTTGTCCCCGACGGAGATTACCCGGCTTTTATCGAAAACTACACCGGCAAGCCCTTCCCCGGGGGAGAGTTTGTGGACGCCGCCGGCATGCCTCTGGCCCCCCACAAGGGGATCGGCCGCTATACCATCGGCCAGCGGAAGGGGCTGGGAATCAGCCTGGGCAAGCCGGCCTTTGTCACGGCCATCGACGCGGCAACCGGCGCCGTCACCCTGGATGACAACGCGGCCCTGTGGACAGACACGCTGACAGCCGACACGGTAAACTGGCTGGAACCGGTGGATGTGTCTGTGCCGCTGCGTGTGCATGCAAAAATCCGCTATGCCCACAAGGCGGCTCCCGCCACGGTGACGCTGCTGGAACCGGACGTGGTGCAGGTGCGGTTCGACGAGCCGGTGCGGGCCATCACGCCGGGGCAGTCGGTGGCGTTTTACGACGGGGAGTATTTGCTGGGCGGCGGAAGCATCCGGTGAAGGGCCCGGGATTTTTCGGCGGAACCATAGCAGAAGGAGCGGAAACTGCTGTTCAGTTTGCCGCTCCTTTTTGTCGCGTACGTTTAACCGGCGGGCCTACTGCAGGATGAGTCCCACGGGGCAGTGGTCGCTGCCCATGACATAGGGATAAATCTCGGCGTCCGCCACCGAATCCCACAGCCGGTCGGAGACTAGGAAATAGTCGATGCGCCAGCCGATGTTCCGGGCACGGGCGCCGCCCATGTAGGACCACCAGCTGTAGGCATCGGTCTTGTCCGGGTGCAGGGCCCGGTAGGTATCGGTAAAGCCGGAATCCAGCAGGATGGTCATCTTCTCCCGCTCCTCGTCGGTGAAGCCGGCGGAGCGGTGGTTGGACTTGGCGTTTTTGATGTCGATTTCCTGATGGGCGACGTTTAAATCGCCGCAGATGACCACGGGCTTTTTGGCGTCCAGCCCATGGAGATAGGCGCGGAAGGCTTCCTCCCACACCATGCGGTAATCCAGCCGCAGCAGCTCCCGCTTGGAGTTGGGGGTGTAGACGTTGACCAGATAGAAGCCGTCAAACTCCAGGGTGATGACGCGGCCCTCCTGATCGTGCTCCTCGATGCCGATGCCATAGGCGGCGCTGAGGGGCTCGGCCTTTGTAAAAATAGCGGTGCCGGAATAGCCCTTTTTTACGGCGCTGTTCCAATATTCGTGGTAACCGGACAAGTCCAACTCCGCCTGGCCCTGCTGCATCTTGGTTTCCTGCAGGCAGAAGATATCGGCGTCCGCCTCCTTGAAATAGTCCATGAAGCCTTTGCCGAGGCAGGCCCGCAGACCGTTGACGTTCCAGGATATCAGCTTCATGCTCGATGCACATCCTCAATGATTTTGACATAAAAGGTGCGGGTGCGGGGGCCGTCGAACTCGCAGAAGTAGAGATCCTGCCACCGGCCTAGCAGCAGGTCGCCGTTTTCGACGATGACAGTCTGGGACACACCGGTGGCCCCGGATTTGAGGTGGGCGGTGGAGTTGCCCTCAAAGTGGCGGAAGCGCTTGTCCTCCGGAAAGGCGCTGTCCAGCCCCAGAAGAAGGTCGTGCACCACGTCGGGGTCGGCGTTTTCGTTTAGGGTAATGGCCCCGGTGATGTGGGGGCAGTACACCACGCAAATGCCGCTGACAACTCCGCTTTTTTGCAGGGCGTCCCGTACCTTGGCGGTGATTTTATAGAAGCCCTGCCGCTGGGTGGACAGGGTATAACTTTGGGTGGTCACGCAAGATCCCTCCATTCTGTGGGATGGCAAGCTGCCGACAGCTTATGTCGCATCCTCGGAGTCATCCTCTTCGCCGCCGGACAAAAACAGTTCCTCTGTGGTTTGCTGTGCAAGCTTCAGCTTTTCGGTAATCTCGACAAGCGCGTTTGTTGTTGCCTCCAATACCTCTACAGCCGTCGCCATTCGTCCGGCCAAATGGTAATACATCGCCTTGTAGTCCGACATAAAAAGCTTCCTTTCATTGAACGAAAATGAGATGCTAGCTGGCGGCGCTGCCCGATTGGGCGGCCAATGCTTTTCGCAGGGCCTTTGTCAGCTGATCGGGGCAGGAGGTGGGCCGCAGTCCGCACTGAATGCCCGACAGCAGTTCGATGATGTCATCGGCCTTTCGGCCGATGGCAAGGCGAGAGACGCCCTGCAGGTTGCCGTTGCAGCCGCCTTCAAAGGACAGGTCAGTGATGACGCCGTCCTCAATGTCCAAATGAATGACCCGGGAGCACACGCCCTGGGGGGTAAAAGAGAATTTCATGGAGTTTCATGCCTTTCTGTCAAAATGACTGGTATTGCAAGTATTATACCCGGTTTTTGGGAAAATGACAAGAAAGGGGACGTCGGCAAGATCCCCTTGTATTTGGGGCGAGGGGATAGTACAATATGAACGGATATGATCAGGAGGAATGTGGCATGACACTGGATAAACTGCCGGTGGGCAAACAGGCGCGGGTACGCGCCGTAGGCGGCGAGGGCGAGTTGCGGCTGCGGCTGCTGGATATGGGCATAACGCCGGGCACACAGGTGATGATACGCAAAATCGCACCCATGGGCGACCCCATCGAGCTGCATCTGCGGGGCTATGAGTTGTCCATCCGCCTGGAGGATGCCGCCATGATTGAGATAGAAGAGTTGCAATAGGGAAAAGAATAGAGAAAGACTCATTTCCCGATTTCAGAAAAGAAAGGCAAAAGAAAAATACCTGCTTTGCAATTCCCCAAGGAGGGTTCCGCGGAGCGATTGGATTTTCTTTGCTTCTTTCTTTTTCCCAAAAGAAAGAAGGGTGCGCAGTGATATTGGCATTGGCGGGGAACCAGAACAGTGGGAAAACGACGCTGTTTAACCAGCTGACCGGTTCCAATCAGCATGTGGGAAACTTCCCCGGTGTAACTGTAGAGCAGAAAAGCGGGGAGATTCGGGGCGAAAAAAACAGTACGGTGGTGGACTTGCCGGGCATCTATTCCCTGCGGCCCTACTCCGCCGAGGAAATCGTAACCCGGGATTTTATCATCAACGAAAAGCCGGACGGCATCATCAATATTGTGGACGCCACCAACATTGAGCGGAACCTGTACCTGACTCTCCAGCTGATTGAACTGGGCAGGCCCATGGTGCTGGCTCTCAACATGATGGACGAGGTGCGGGCCAACGGCGGCACCATCGACGTCAACGCTCTCAGCGCCGAGTTGGGCATCCCGGTTGTCCCCATCAGCGCCGCCCGAAAGGAAGGGCTGGGCGAACTGGTGGAGCGGGCCATAGAGGTGTCGACAAAGAAAATCCGGCCCCAGCGGCTGGATTTTTGCAGTGGAGCCCTGCACCGGTGCATCCACGCCATTACCCACCTGGTGGAGGATCACGCCGACCGGCTGGGGATTCCCTCCCGGTTTGCGGCCACAAAGCTGGTGGAGGGCGACGCCCCCATGCTGGAGGCCCTGGGTCTCAACCAAAACGAGAGCGAGACCATCGAGCACACCGTGTCCGAAATGGAGCAGGAGCTGGGGCTGGACAGAAACGCCGCCCTGGCCGACATGCGCTACACCTTCATCGAGGGCGTTTGCACCCGAACTGTGCGCAAGCCCCAGCAAAGCCGGGAGCATCTGCGCAGCGTGCAAATCGACAACATCCTGACCCACCGGGTCTTTGCCATACCCATCTTTTTGGGCATTATGCTGGTGGTATTCTGGCTGACCTTTGGGGTCATCGGCACGCCTCTCAGCGATTTGCTCAGCGCCGGCATTGACCGGGCGGCGGAGGCGATCTCCGGTGTGCTGGAGACCTACGGTCTCAACCCGGTGATGCATTCCCTGCTCATCGACGGGGTATTTGCCGGGGTGGGCAGTGTTCTCAGCTTTTTGCCTATCATTGTCACCTTGTTTTTCTTTCTCTCCATCATGGAGGATAGCGGGTATATGGCCCGGGTGGCCTTTGTCATGGACAAGCTGCTGCGAAAAATCGGCTTATCCGGCCGCAGCTTTGTGCCGATGCTCATCGGCTTTGGCTGCACGGTGCCCGCCATTATGGCTACCCGCACCCTTTCCAGCGAACGGGACAGGAAAATGACCATCATCCTGACGCCCTTTATGAGCTGCAGTGCCAAGCTGCCGATTTACGCCGTGTTCACCGCCGCTTTTTTCCGCCGCCACCAGGCGCTGGTGATGATTCTGCTGTATGTGCTGGGTATGGCCGTGGGTGTGGTGTGCGGACTCATTCTCAGCAAAACCGGCAAGGGTAAGCCCATCCCCTTTGTGATGGAACTGCCCAACTATCGCTTTCCCTCGGCCAAAAGTGTGGGCCTGCTGCTGTGGGACAAGGCCAAGGATTTCATCACCCGGGCATTTACCGTCATCTTTATTGCTACCATTGTCATCTGGTTTTTGGAGCATTTCAACTATCAGTTTAACCTGGTGGAGGACAGCGAATACAGTCTGCTGGGGACGCTGGGCCGGGCCATCAGCCCCATCTTTGCGCCGCTGGGCTTTGGCAACTGGAAGGCTGCCACCGCCCTGATAACAGGCTTTACCGCCAAGGAGGCCGTCGTCAGCACTCTGGCTGTTTTGACCGGCTCCAGTGTCTCGGATTTGCCCGGTATGCTGGGGACGCTGTTTACCCCTCTCAGCGCGTTCAGCTACCTGGTGTTTACGCTGCTGTATACCCCCTGTGTGGCGGCCATAGCAGCCATTAAGCGGGAGATGGGCTCGGCGCTGGCCGCAGCGGGAGTGGTGCTGTTCCAGTGCGGAATTGCCTGGGTGGTGGCGTTGCTGTTTTACCAGGTGGGGAGGATGATTTTGGGGTGATGGGGGG
>JAJDGX010000014.1 GCA_030265885.1 Ruminococcaceae bacterium OttesenSCG-928-L11
AGTCGCCGATGACCTGTAGAACCGGCTTTTTGTGGGAGATGGAGGTGCCCAGATTGCCCTGGAGAAGCTCCTTGAACCAGTTGATAAACTTGATGTAAAACGGCTGATCCAGCCCCAGCTTCAGGGCAAGCTCCGCCTTTTGCTCCGGCGTCATCCGGGGATCCATCATGTTGGCCAGAGGGCCGCCGGGTGCCTGTTCCAAAATAAAGAACAGTATAAATACAATCCCGATAAACACCGGGATAATCTGCAATAGCCGCCTTGTAATGTATGTTCGCATATTGACCCCTCCTGTTACCTGTAGTGTGTAGGGAATTAGAACTCCCTGGAAATAGGAGCCGCGGGTGGAAGGCCGCCGCATGCTATTTTACAATGCAAAATAGCAAACGCGGGACAGCCGCGCTTTATATTTTGTCTTGTAAAACAGCACACCATACCGATATAAGCTGGCAAAATACGGTAGGCCAAAACCCGCGTGGAACGAGCAGTCCGCCGGAAAGGGGGAAAATCGCTCCGCCTATTGCCTGGCATGCAGATGCCGCAAAATAGTTTCAAAGAAGCCCGGACAAACGCCGGGCTTCTTTGAGTATGAATCAATTCGCTTTTACAATCAGAATTCGATTACTCGGAAAGCGTGATCTGATCCAGGAAGAAGGGCCATTTTTTGAAGGCGTTGAAATCCATGCCGTTGATGCGGTCGTTGATGGCCCAGATTTCGTTGCGGTAAGCGACGATAACAGTGGGGATCTCTTCGTTCATCAGCTTTGCGAATTCAACATAGTACTCTTCGCGCTTTGCCTGGTCGAACTCGGTGCGGCCAAGGGCGATGAGCTCCTGGGCGCGGTCGTTGCGGTAGCCGGTGGCGTTGAAGCCGCCCTCGGTGTAGGCGTCGGCATCAAACAGGGCGCCCTTGGGGTCGGGATCCGCGCTGAGGGAGAAGCCCATGGTGTAGATGTCGAAGTCCTTGTCGCCGACAGGAGCGTCCATGGTGCGGTCAGAAACAGTGTTGAAGTCCAGCAGTTCGATGGTCAGGTCGACACCCAGCTGTTTCCAGGAGTCGGCAGCCAGACCGGACAGGACGCCGGGCCACTCAGCCTCGGTGTAAACCAGCCAGGTCACGGAGAACTTCTGGCCGTCCTTGTAAAGGTAGCCGTCGGATTCTTTGTTCCAGCCGGCGTCGGACATCAGCTGCTGGGCTTTGTCCATATCAAAGGGATAGGCGTTCAGTTCGCTGACGTCGGGGAAAGCCCAGGAGGTGGGGGAGAAGGGGGCAAGGCCCACGCTGGCCAGGTTGGGGCCGTAAACGGCGTCGATGAAGGTCTCGCGGTCGAGCGCATACATCAGGGCCTGGCGGGTGCGAACGTCAGACAGGGTGGGGCGGGTGGTGTTGAAGGCCATGAAGGTGTAGCCGTTGCCGACAAAGGTGCGGGCAGAGGCGTTGGACAGATCGTTGAACGCCGCGTAGTTGTCCTCGTTGGCGTCGGGCTGGCAGAAGTCGATCTGGCCGGTCTGCATGGCGCCCAGAAGGCTTTCCTTGGGAACGTCGTTGATGAGGATGCCGTCAATTTTGGCGGCGGTGGAGGTGTCCCAGTAGGTTTCGTTGCGGGACATCTGAGTATACTGCTTGGGCTCAAACGCGTCGAGAACCATGCGGCCGGAGCCGAGGGGTTTATCCATCAGCGCGGTGAAATCGGCAAAATTCTCGAACTCGTAGTAATGCTTGGGCATAATGCCGTATACCAGGTCAGCGATGTTGGCGGGGCTGGCTTCCTGATAGGTAAAGGAAATGGTTTTCTCGTCAATGATCTGGATGCCGGACAGGCCGCCTGCATAGTTGGCCTTGAACTCGTCAATGCCTTCCAGGTTGGCGATGGCGTAGCCGCGGGGGCCGGTGTAGTCGGGATGGCCGATGGCTTCATAGGTGAACTTGACGTCCTCGGTGGTCATGGGGGTACCGTCGGAGAAGGTGACGCCGTCCTTCAGGGTGAAAGTGTAGGTGCGGTTGTCCTCGGACATCTCGTAGGTGGCGATGTTGCTGGGGACGTAGATACCCTCTTCGTCCGTGATGATCAGGGATTCAAAGATGCAGTCTACAACATAACCGTCGTATACGTTGTCGCTCATGATGGGGTTGAAGCGACCCTCGATGCTGGTGGTGCCGTAGCGGAGAATGTTGGCGTCGCCGGTGGCGGTGCCGGTCTCGGCAGGGGCGGACTCGGAGCTGGTGCTGGCAGCGCCTGTGCTGCTGCCAGCGGTGGAAGCGTCACCTGTGGAAGTGCTTCCGCCGGTGGAGTTGCCGCAGCCCGCAAATGTAGATGTGGCGATAACCGCGCACAGCAGGAAGGGCAGGACCCTCTTCAGGTTCTTTCTGATACTCATTCTTGTCCTCCTTACAATCTTTCGGTGAGCCGAGGGCCAAAAAGGAAACAGTTTCCTTTACTCCCCGGATCGAACCGACGCGGCTTTAACCCTGTTCGTTTTTACCAAAGCCGCTTCCAATGCATGCACGGCTCCGCAATTTAGCGGATGAAAGCCGTAAACTTGCATCTTTGACTATTATATATAAAAACAGCATTTTTTCAACCTTTTTGGTTTTAAATCAGAAAATTGTCTTTAATTATTAACAAAAATGTCACTTCCGATTTAGTGTGCTATCACTAAAAATCGGTAGAGTATATAAGGCGGTTGCTGTTTTTATGTACGGGGTATACAATAACACCGACACGGTGTGGGATAATACTGGGCGGAACGATGCGACGGCCGGAATCTCGGGTGGATGGCCGGTGAGCGATGGGGCAGGTGACGGGGGTATCCGGACGGATAGGGGCGCGGTGGCTCCGCCGAAGGAGTCGGCTGTGACCGGCGAAAAATAATGATGGCTGGGGAAATTGATTCTTGCGAAAAACCTGATATACTTATTAATAAGTATAAGCATTAGTATATCGCAACTGGAAAATAAATGCAAGGGATGTGACGGTGATGAGCGACTTTGCGGCGGCGCTAAAGACGGTTCGGTGCTTTGCGCTGGACATGGATGGGACGTTCTATTTGGGCAACCGGGTGCTGGACGGCTCCATGGATTTTTTGAAAAAGGTGGAGGAGACGGGGCGGCAGTTTGTGTTTCTCACCAACAACTCCTCCAAAAGCAGGAAGGAGTATCTGGCAAAGCTTGCGAAAATGGGCGTGACTGTCACCGAGCGGCAGATGGTGACCTCCGGCCAGGCGACGATTCTGCATTTGCAGAGATTTTTCCCGGGAAAACGGGTCTATCTGCTGGGCAATTCCATATTGGCCGAGGAGTTCGAGGACGCCGGTATCGTGCTGGATGACGACAATCCGGATGTGCTGGTTACAGCCTTTGACACGACGTTGACCTATGAGAAAATGACAAAGGCCTGTGATTTTGCCCGGGCGGGGCTGCCGTTTTTGGCGACCCACCCCGACTATAACTGCCCCACGGAAACCGGCTTTATCCCGGATATCGGCGCGATTCACGCCTTTATCCACGCATCGACCGGCCGGATGCCGGACAAGATAATCGGGAAGCCGTACCGGGAAATCATCGATTGCGCTTTGGCGCAGACAGGCTGCCGGGCGGAGGAGACGGTTATGGTAGGGGACAGGCTCTACACCGATATCGCCGTGGCCGGAAATGTCCCGGGGCTGCGGAGTATCCTTGTGCTGTCGGGCGAGACTGCCGAGGCGGATTTGGAGGGGGCGGAGGTGTGCCCCGATATGGTATTTGGCTCGCTCAAGGATATGATTCCATATCTTGAATAAAATATTACTGCCGGAAGGAGGGCAGACCCGGGTACGGCCATTGCGGTTCGGCGGGCTGGAATGCCAATCCTGATAGAAAGAGGGGAACCGCTTGGGGCGATTCGGCGGCGAATCGCCATTTGGGGTCGATATCCACATGAGAAAGCTTACGGAATATGGCGAAAAGCTGGACCGGGATTTCTACATGCGGGACGCGGTTCAGGTTGCGGTGGAGCTGCTGGGAAAGCGGCTGATCCGTGTGGTGGACGGGGTTCCGCTGGTGGCGGAGATCACGGAGACCGAGGCCTATACGGGAGTAAACGACAAGGCCAGTCACGCCTATGGCGGGCGGCTGACCCAGCGAACCCGTGTGATGTATCAAATTGGCGGATACGCCTATATTTACCTGATTTACGGCATACACAGCATGCTGAATGTGGTGACAGGCCCCAAGAACGACCCCTGCTGTGTTTTGATTCGCATGGCGGAGCCGCTGGAGGGGCTGGATTCGATTGCGCTGAACCGGTATGGAAAGGAATACGACAAGCTGGGCAAGGTGCGGCGAAAGGGGCTTCTGGATGGGCCGGGCAAAATCTGTCAGGGATTTGGCCTGCGGACAGAGCACAGCGGCATGGATTTGACCGGCGACGAGTTGTTTCTTGCGGAGCCGAGGGAACAGAATCCCCGGGTCGTAAGAGAAGGGAAGCGAATCAACATCGACTATGCGGAGGAAGCGGCGGATTTTCTGTATCGATTTTATGTGGAATAAGGGCATCCCCCGGAAATCGCGCGGTGATTTCCGGGGGATGCTGCTTATTTGTCCTTCAGCGTCACTTCATTGGTAAGGGGCTTGCCGTCCGCGTATTCGCGGATATTGTCCAGTGTGACCCGGGCGATGGCCTCCATGGCTTCGCGGGTAAAGAAGGCCTGGTGAGAGGTGACGATGACGTTGGGGAAGGAGAGAAGCCGGGCCAGCTCGTCGTCGTCGATGATTTGATCCGACAAGTCCTCGAAAAAGTAGTGCTCCTCCTCCTCGTAGACATCCAGCCCGGCCCCGCCTATCTTTTTGGACTTTAGCCCATCCAGCAGCGCTTCTGTATCGATGAGGGCGCCGCGGGAGGTGTTGATAATGAGGACGCCGTCCTTCATTTTGGCAATGGAATCGGCGCGGATCATATGGTGGGTGTCCCGTGTCAGGGGGCAGTGGAGGGAGAGGATGTCCGACTGGGAAAGCAGGGTGTCCAGTCCCACATATTCACCGGGGACGGCCGGATTGGGGTAGGGGTCGTAGGCCAGCACCCGCATGCCAAAGCCGGCGGCGATCTCAGCGAACAGTTGGCCGATGCGGCCGGTTCCGGCGACGCCGATGGTTTTCCCCCGCAGGTCGGTGCCCATGAGACCGTTGATGTTGAAGTTGTTGTCCCGGGTGCGGGTGTAGGCCCGGTGGATTTTTCGGTTTACAGCCAGCAGCAGGGCGATGGCGTGCTCCGCGATGGCGGTGGGGGAGTAGCTGGGAACCCGCACAATGGGAATTTTGCCCTGCGCCGCCTTCAAATCCACCTGATTGTAGCCGGAGCAGCGCAGTGCCAGCAGGCCGACGCCGTATTGGTGAAGCAGGTCGATGACTTCTGCCGTGGCGGGGTCGTTGACAAAAACGCAGACAACGTCAAAGCCCTTGGCAAAGACGGCGGTTTCTGTGTTGAGCTTGTACTCGTAGAATTTGATGGTAAAGCCGTATTCCTCGGAGAGGGGCTGGAACCAGATGCGGTCGTAGGGCTTGGTGTCGAAAAAGGCAATTTTCATGGGGGAACCTCCTGTGTGATGCATTGGTGGGTGCCGGATAAAGAGGGGAATGGGGCTGGGGACTTTTATAGTATGGCATGAAGCCGGAGAAGTTATAAGGGGCTTTGCGTTAAAAAAGAGTAAAGGGAACAAAGAAACAAAAAAACCGACGCTGAGCGCCGGTTCTATGAACATGGATCTACAGTATACGAAAGCAGGGGACGGATTTACTTCCAGACGGCTTCCTCGTCGTCGGCATCCGGGTCGGAACCGATGGCGGTGTCCATCAGCTTGAGCATTTCCAGGGTACTGCGGAACCGCTGTACCTTTTTCTTTTCAATCCAAGTCAACGTTCCCTGCCAGGTCGCGTTTTGGTTAAACTGGATTTGCACTACAAAACTTTCCTTTTTTCTTGAGTCCTGCATGTTGTCCTGATCCACCATAGTGCACTCACCTCCAGTTTGCAGCATGACATCACTGATAAGCCTTTTCACGGCATTTCCTACCTTTACAATAGATTATGACACATGGAAGTCACGCGCATGTCACATGAAAATGCTCAAAATGTGGGGGTGTGACAAGTGGGGAGGGGATTTCCGTGACTGGGGGCTTTTCGGCGGCGACGGCATTCTGCCGAGAGACCGGGATGGAATGGCGGTTTACACAGTCTCGGACAGCATCTGGTTGCTGATTTTGATGAACTCCAGAATGCTGCGGAAGTCGTGGGATTCGTCCTGCTCCACCCATTTTACCGAGCCCTGCCATGTGGCGTTGTGGCGAAAGCGGACGTGGAGGAGGAAGGTGGCGTGCTTGCCGGAAAGCACAGGCTCCTCGCCGGGCTGGTGGTACCGGGTCAGGGATACATCCGCGCCCCGCAGGGTGGCGGACTGGGGCTTGTCAAAGTTGCGGGTGGCGTAGTATGCCTGGGGATAATTGATGTCGTCAAAGAATGTTTCCAGGATGTCAATCATATGCATTACACTGGTAAAGGTCACAATTTCGGGCAGATAAGGGCTGTATATTCTTCCGGAATACTCATATTCAGACGTGTCGTCTATGCAGATTGTCACTCTGGAAGCGTCACTTGCGACAAGCTTGGTTCCGCGCAGCGCCAATGGTTATCCCTCCTGTGAATTGGCATATCCTGTTCCGGAGCGGCGGGCCTACATCAGGTCAATCGGCTCCAGCGGCTGTACCTTGGACAATATTACAATGCCCTTGGGGCGATAGCTTTGCTTGTACTTTTTGATGATGCGGGACATGACCATCTCGCAGTTTTCGTATGTAAGGCTGGGCAACATCAGCACATATTGGGACGCGGAGAAGCGGGAGAACACGTCGCCCTTTCGCAGGCTGCTCTGGATGATGTCGTAGAGGCCGTCCATCACCTTGCTCTGCACCTTTAGATCCAGGGCGGTGTCGGGGGTCTCGCTGTCCACGGTCAGCAGGCTGATAAAAATGGATTGCCCGGTGCGGGCGGCGGTGCGAGCCTCCAGCCGATAAAGGTTCTTGAACACCTCGTATTCGCAGTAAAATGCGCCGTCGGAATTGCCGGTTTCTTTCAGCTCATCCTGAATAATTCCGATATCGGCCTCAACATTGTGCACAGTCTTGACGATATCTCTATAGATGGAGCGCATTTGCTGGGAGGGGTTGACCCCCAGTTCCCGGAAAAACAAATCCGTCACAAAGCTGTAATGGGCCAGGGCCTGGGTCTGCTTTCCCTGGCGAATCATGGAGAGCATCAGGTAGATGTGGGCGTTTTCCTCGAACTGATCGATGATGAGGGCCTTCTTGCAGATGATTTCAATCTCGTGGTACCGCTCCTGAGTGGTGAGCAGCTCGATGACCGCGTACACGCACTTGAAGTACATGGAGCGGTAATAGCTGCTGATGGGGATGACCCACCCCTCGAAGCAGGAGCCGGGCAGAAAATCCCCGGTGTAGAGCTCGATGGCCCGCAGGAAGTTTTCGATGCGCAGCTCGTCCGGCTTGGAGGTGTCCGAGGCCTTCTTATAGTAGTCCTCGAATTCCTCCACATCCACGGTGCAGCGCAGGTCGTTGTTCCACTGGTAGCTGCCGCGGCTGTAGATGATCATCTCCTTGGCGTAGGGGAGGTTGTGGGCACTGAAGGTGGAGCGGATGCGGTAGACAAGATTTTTCAGTGCGTTGGCGGGATTGTCGATGTCATCGTCCGGCCAGAGGATCTCGATGAGTTCATCCTGGGATATGGTTTTGTTGCGGAATGTAATCAGGTATTCGATGAGATGCCAAAGCTGATGGGTACGCATGGAGCTGTCCTGGATGGACGCGTTGCCAACGGCTATGCGGAATCCGCCGAACATATTAATGTGGATCTGCGTATTCCTCAATTCACTTTCCTTGAACTTCATGGTGTGCCCCTCCAGCTTAAAAACTCATACAAATTGCCGCTGTAAAAATCTGCATTTTTGTACATACATACAAAATTTGCAATTGTTGGTCACAAAACGCCTCAAAATCAACATTTCTACATTTTTTTGTTTGCCAAACGCTATAATTTATTATATAATAAAGATAAAGGAATTGCAACATTTTCAACTAACCGCCTCTCTTTTTGTGACGGGCGGATACAGCTTGGCAACGAAATGGGCCGGATGGCTGCGACAAAATAGCAGGAGTGTATTGTCATGGGAAAACAAAGAAACAGCGAAAGGGTAACAGGAATCGCGGGGCGACTGTGTATGACCGCGATTGCGCTGGTATGCGCCTGCGCGGCTGTGTGCCTGCCGGTCACAGAAATGCGGGCCTATGCCTCGATGGGGATATGGAGGGCGAAGGACACCGCAACCATTGAGGAGCCGGCCATCCCATTGGCGGCGGCGGCCTCCAAGGTGCTGAAGCCCACGGCCTCGGGGGATAAGACGGCCTCCGGCGGCGGCGCCACCATTGATATGTCCAACGTCAAGGAGGGCTATATCATGGTGAAATATACGGGTTCCAAATCAAAAGTGAAACTGATGATTGAAAAATCCGGGAAAAAGACGTATACTTATAATCTGGGGGGCGGCAAATCCTACGAGACATTCCCCCTGACCAGCGGCGACGGGACTTATTCCATCTCCGTGTGGGAGAATGTGACGGGGAAAGAGTACGCGCAGGTCATGTCCACCAGTGTAAAGGTGGAGCTGAAAAATCCTTTGCTGCCGTTCCTGTATCCCAATCAGTACATCAATTTTAACAAGGACTCGGCCGTTGTCAAAAAATCCAACGAGCTTTCCAAGGGTGCCAGCAACCAGCTTGCCATCGTCTCGGAGGTATACAACTACGTCATCAAAAACATTTCCTACGACAACACGGTGGCCCAGAAGATTTCCTCCGGCCAGATAACCACGTATATCCCCAAGGTGGATACGGTGTTGGCCAACAAAAAGGGAATTTGCTTTGACTATTCCGCTGTGATGGCCGCCATGCTGCGCGCTCAGGGCATTCCCACCCGCATGGAGCACGGCTATGTAAGCGGCGGCGTGTACCACGCGTGGGTAAGCGTGTATATCAAGGATGTGGGCTGGGTCAACAATGTGATTCAGTTCGACGGGAAAAACTGGAAGCTGATGGATCCCACCTTTGCGTCCGGCGCCGGCGCCCAATATGTCGGCAAGGGCAGCGACTACAGCACCACGTATGTCTATTAAGTAACAAGCAGGTAAGGGGAGTTAGAGATGGAAGCTACAGGAGCAGGGCGTGGTTCCGGAGCCAAGAAGGATATGCTGACCAACAGCGAGATATCCGCCTTTTGTGCCCAAATTGCAATGATAATGAAATCGGGTATCCCCATCAGTGAGGGCGTCTCGATTATGATTGAGGATCAAAAAAATCCCCAGGGGCGGCAAATGCTGGAGCAAATCGGTGAATTCCTGGATACCGGCGGCGCGTTTTACGCGGCTCTGGAGCATACGGGAAAGTTCCCCCAGTATGTCATCGATATGACGGAGATGGGTGAGAAAACCGGTAAGCTGGATAACGTAATGGATTCTCTGTACACCTATTATGAGAGGGAAGAGGCCATTTCCAAGAATATCCGCAGCGCCGTTGCGTATCCGATGGTTATGATAGTGATGATGCTGATGGTCATCATTGTGCTCATTGTCAAGGTGCTGCCGATTTTTAACGATGTGTTCATTCAGCTGGGCAGCGAAATGAGCGGATTTTCCCGCGGGATGATGGAGATGGGTCAGGTGCTGAGCCGCTACTCCGTCGTGTTTATCGGGATTTTGTTTGTGGTAGTGCTGCTTATCCTGCTGGCCCGGTATACCAAGAAGGGACAGGAAGTGTACCAAAGCTTCAAACAGAACTTTTTCGCCACCCGCAAGCTGATGGACAAGATGGCTTCCGGGCGGTTTGCGTCGGCCATGGCCATGATGCTTTCCAGCGGCTTGGACATTGACCAGTCTCTGGATATGGCCCACAAGCTGGTCGCCAACTCCAAGACCAGAGAGAAAATCGACAAGTGCAAGGATCTGATGAAGGACGGGGAAAGCTTTTCCTCCGCCATTGTCAACGCGGACATTTTCTCCGGCGTATATGCGCGTATGATTTCCGTGGGCTTTAAAACAGGCTCGGTGGACAATGTGATGAATAAAATCGCCGATATGTACGACGATGAGATCCAGAGCCGGGTGGAGAACACCATTGCCGTTCTGGAGCCGACGCTTGTGGCGGTGCTGTCCATCATCATGGGTATGATTCTGCTGTCTGTTATGATGCCGCTGATGGGAATTATGACATCCATCGGCTAAGCCGGCCCAATCCGCGAGAGGGCGGAATCAACCATATCAGCTTATGGCGGCCGAAAGGGGCTTCAAATGTTTAAGCGAAACAGGTTTGCGAAACGGCGCAAGGATCTGTTTGTAATCAAGGATATTGTGCTTCCCATCGCTGTTATCGGTGTTTTGCTGCTGGCGATGAACTATGGGATGGACACCTTGAGCACGCGGACAGAGGCCGAGCGGCTGGAATCGACGAAAAACGCGGTAACCCGTGCGGCGGTTCAATGCTATGCGCTGGAGGGGCGCTATCCTCTCAGCGTAACGTATCTAAAGGAAAATTACGGCCTTCAGGTGGATGAGGAAAAGTACATCATTCACTACCAGGCCTTTGCGTCCAACATTATGCCCGACATCGACGTGCTGCCGCTGGATTTTTCCCAGACGGAGGACGGCGACGAGTGGGATGTGGATTTCGGCCTGTATGACGACATCGACTTCGGCGAGTATGCCGACGACGGCGAATAGGCGGGCCTTCTCCAGACAGGCAGGGGCGCCTGCCCGGCAAAGAATCATCGAAGTGAGGAAATGGTGACTCTGATATGAGATCAAGACGAGCTCCCCGCCATGTCATAGATATACTCTTTGTGCTGGCCCTGTTTGGCGCGTTTATTGTGACTGCGCTCATAGTCGCGTTTATGGGGGCGGAGGTATACAGCGGCACGGTGGAAAATATGAACCGAAATTTTGACACCCAAACCTCCCTGACCTATGTCTCCACCAAAATTCGCCAGAACGACGTCAGCGACGCTGTCCGGATCGATTCTCTGGGCGGCGTACAGGCATTGGTGCTGGAGCAATCGGTGGAGGGTGAAGTATACCAGACCTGGATTTATTGCTACGACGGCTTCCTCAAGGAGATGTTCATCAAGCAGGGGACGGAAATCGCACCCGAGTTTGGGGCCTCGATTATGGAGGTGGATTCCTTTGCGCTGACAGAGCTGTCGGAGGATTTGCTCCAGGTATCCACTACCGATCGAAACGGCAATCCCATATCCATGATGATAGGGTTGCGGACAGAATGATTGCCCGCACGGCGACATAGCCGGAATATTGTTTGAAAGGGGGAAGTGCGGCAACGGACGGGGAACTCCATCCTTCCGCATGAATCTCATATGCAAATGCGAAGCTCCTCCAAGTCGGCGCTTTTCCTGATAGAAATGATCATCGCCATCGGCTTTTTCTCGGTATCGGCGGCGGTGTGTACCAGCTTGTTTGTAAAGGCGAACATGCTGAGCCAGGAAACCCGGCGGATGAATATGGCGGTGATACAGGCACAGTCGGTGGCTGAATGCTTCAAATCCGCAGACGGTTCCCTGCAGGAGACTGTCAAGCTGCTGGATGTCTCCCCCAATGACGGGCAGAGTTTTCTGCTGTATTTCAACAATGACTGGCAGCGCGGCGAGCAGGGCCGCTATCGCATGACTGTATCGGTGGACGAATCGGCTTTGCCGGCAACGGCGGATATCGCTATCGTTGATATGGAAAACAGCGAGGCGGTGCTGTACACCATGCAGGTCAAGCAATATTCCCGGGAACTTTCAGGAAGGGACGGATAAGCTTTGGAGTCAACCAATAACAGGCGCAGCAATGTCCGGCTCAGTGTCGGAAGCTCCTCCATCGTTGTTATTTTTGTCATTTTGACATTGACGACATTTGCCACACTGTCCCTGGTTTCGGCCAATGCGGACAATACCTTGAGCAAGAAAAACGTGGAGATGTCGCTGCAATATTACGAGGCGGACGCCGCCGCAGAGGATATGCTGGCGGCGATTGACGGCCAGCTGCAAACCATTTCCGCTTCCGGCAGCGCGTTTTTGCCCCAGGCAGAAAGTCTTGCAGGTGGGCTGGACGGTGTGACCGCCTATACCGAGGACGGCGGGCTGTTTCTGGCCTATGCCGTGCCGGTCAACGAGGTGCAGCAGCTGGAGGTTGTTCTGAAGGTGGAGCCAGACCCGGCAATCCGGTATACCCGGCAGCAGTGGGCGATTGTATCCACGGTTGAGGATGAACAAGAGGACGACGTGGAACTGATGCAATTTGATGATTGAGGAATCCGGACAATCTGCTGTATACAGGGTGGATTGTCTTTCCTTATTCAATGAGGGGAACGGCTGTAAAGGCTAGTACGAAACACTTTTTTAATGTTTTAGATGGTGTTTCGTATCAGACATCAAATGGCGCATTCGACAGAAAGAGAGCGGCCGAAGGAAGAAGCCGGTTTGAGGAGGAGACAAATTGGATATTATCGATTTTTTAAAGAGCGCGGTGGAGCAAAACAGCTCCGATATCTATATTATCGCGGGGCGTCCGCTCACATATAAGCTGAACGGGCACATCACCACGGTCAACGACGAGCGGCTGGATCCGGTTAAGACTGAGAAAATGGTGAAGAGCATTTACTTTCTTGCGGCCAACCGGGACATCAACCGTCTGGTGCTGACCGGCGACGACGACTTCTCCTTTGCCATACCCGGCGTGGCGCGGTTTCGCGTCAGCGCGTACAAGCAGAGGGGCTCGCTGGCTGCGGTAATCCGCGTGGTTCAGTTTTCTCTGCCGGATCCCAAGGACATCAACATCCCGGACACGGTTCTCTCCCTTGCCAATATGACAAGGGGGCTGATTCTCGTAACAGGGCCGGCCGGCTCCGGTAAATCCACTACCCTGGCCTGCATCATCGACATCATCAACAGCACCCGCAGCAACCACATCATCACCCTGGAGGACCCCCTGGAGTACCTGCACAACCACAAGCAGAGCGTGGTGTCTCAGCGGGAAATTTCCAGCGATACGGAGAGCTATGTCAAGGCTCTGCGGGCTGCGCTGCGCCAGTCGCCGGATGTTGTTCTGCTGGGTGAAATGCGGGATTACGACACCATCAACGTGGCGATGACGGCGGCGGAAACCGGCCACCTTGTCATCTCCACCCTGCATACGGTTGGCGCTGCCAACACCATCGACCGCATCATCGACGTTTTCCCCTCCAACCAGCAGCATCAAATTCGCATTCAGCTTTCCATGGTGCTGCAGGCGGTTGTGTCGCAGCAGCTGCTGCCCACCACCGACGGCATTGTCCCCGCCTTTGAGATTATGCTGGCCAACGGTGCCGTGCGGAATATGATACGGGAATCGAAGATTCACCAAATTGATACCGTCATTCAGTCCTCCGCGTCGGAGGGCATGGTATCGATGGACACCAGCCTGCTGAATCTGTACAAGCAGGGCAAGATTTCGGAAGCCGATGCCATCGCCTATTCCACCAACTCGGAAATGATGGCAAAGCGGGTTAAGCTGTAACGCGGCGAAACAAAGCATTGACAGGGCCCGGATCCTCGCAGATGAGGATCCGGGCCCTGTTTGACGTTTGAGGGGGCAAAGTCTGTCAAGTCTCCCGGGGATAGCCGGAGTGTGGGAATGTCAGCAGGATTTTGCTGCCCCGGTGCAGCTCGCTTTGAATCTCCAGAGAGGCATCTTCGCCGTAATGGGCCTGAAGCTGGCGCTTGATGTTGATGAGGGCGATGTTGTCGATCCCCTCAGGCGGCTCGTCTGAGGAAAGCCGGAGGGAATGGTTGAGCGCGGTGACTGCGGCGGGATCCATGCCGATGCCGTTGTCCTCGATGGCAATGACAGCCCGGCTGCCCTCCAGCGTGGCGTGGATTTGAATTTGACAGCCCTCCCGGCGGTTTTTAAAGCCGTGGACAATGGCGTTTTCCACCATCGGCTGCAGGAGCATTCGGGGAATTAGTGTGTCCATCAGCCTGTCATCCGCTTCAAAGCAGACATCGATTTTATTGGAATACCGCACGTTCATGATGCGGATGTAGCGCTCAAGCATTTGCAGCTCGTTCCACAGCCCGATCATGTCGTCCTTGGCGTAGGCGTAGCGAACCAGCGCCGACAGATCTGTTGCAACGCCTTCCGCGCGGACGGTGTCGCCCTGCTCCACCAGAACCTGAATGGTGCTGAGGGTGTTGATGACAAAGTGGGCGTTGATTTGCTTTTTCAGCGAGACAATGATGGCCTTCTGCTTTTGGAGTTCGGCGCTTGCGGCGCGCAGCTCGGCCGATTTTATCGCCTTGCTTTGCCGTTCGATGCGTAGCAGCATCTCGTTGATCCGCTCGATAAGAGTATCGAACTCCTCGCTTTGCACGGCGGGGAGAAAGCTGTTGTCCTTGGCCCAGTCCAGCGCCTCGACATTGTCCATAACGCGGAGCATGGGGGATACAAAGCGTCGATTCATCTGGTGGACAAACACGAGAATGAGCAGGCCGAACAATGCGGCGGTGACAAGAGCGGCAACTGAAAAATAGTATGTCGACGACAAAAGCTCCCGGTTGCTTGCCGATACTGTAATCTCAAACGGCGTCAGCCCGATGTGGTGGGTGACGATGTATCCGGCGGTGTCCGAGCGGCCCTCGGGGAGGTTGGTGGTGATAACCTCGTCCCTGGCCGAAACGGAGACCATCAGCGAATCGCCGAGGGCAAGCTCGCGAATCAGTTCCAGGATGCGCTCCTCCTCCACCAGCATAACCAGCGTCCCGGTTCGATTCCCGGAAGAGTCGGCAATGGTGCTGGCATAGCCGATGTAGTTGCGGTATTCCAGCCGCAGTGTAAGGTGCTGGGACTGGTCGGACAGCCCGGCCAGATAGCCTACCCGTGTGCAGGAGGTGTTGGACAGGGTGCCGGAGAAGCGATAGAAGGAGCCGTCGGTGCCGTACACAATCATGTTCCCGATGAAATTCTGATCCGCCCGGCTGGTGGATATGACGTGGTTGACCTCATCGGCCAGCCGGTAATAGGCGGCGGGATCCGTTTCCTGGGTGAAGCGGACGACGCTGTCGTTGCCGCTGAGCAGAATGGATACCTGCTCCAGTTCGGCCAGTTTGGCGCCCAGGCTGTCGACGATTTGGCCGGCTACAAGCTGGGCGCGGGACTCGGCGTCGGCGCGGATCTGCCGCGATATGATAGTGTAAAACAGGGCCCACACCAGCAGAACCAGAATAAAAAGCATGGCAAACAGGGCGGCAAGATTTTTTCTCATGGGCGCTCACTCAGATGCTTTTGGCGGTATTCGGTTGGGGGGACACCGTAGTAGGACTTGAACACACGGCAGAAATAGAAATAGTCGGAGTAGCCACAGTCAATGGCAATCTCCTTGAGGGCACCCTCTGACGATGCAATCCGCTCGGCCGCGGCGGTCATGCGCAGATTGGTGAGAAAAATGGTGAGGGTGGATTCATAGTGCTTGGAAAAAAGCGCGCATATATAGGAGGGGGAGATGTTGAACTGCTTGGAAAGGGAGGCCAGGGTGTGCTTCTTGTTGAAGTGGGCTGTGATGTAGGCGATGAGCTCGTCGAAGGCGTCTGTGTAGGTTTGTACAAAGGCGGTGGAGGGAGACAGCCGGTTTTTTTCGGCGATTCGGCGGGATACCCGCTCCAGCACCAGCTCGGATTCCTGCAGCTCCAGGGGCTTTAGGAGGTAGTCGAAGCCGTCCATCAAAAAGAAGCTGCGGGAGGCTTCAAACTCGCCGAAGGCGGAGAGCATGATGAACTCGCAGTCCAGGCCCTTTTCCCGCAGCAGCTTGATAAGGGCGATGCCGTCCATTCCGGGCATTTTCAGGTCGCAGAAAACAAGCTCGGGGCGCATGTCGCAGATTTCGCTGACTGCGATTTCCGGGTCGGTGGCCGAGCCCACAACCTCGAAGCCGTTTTCGGGCCACGACACGGTGTCGATGACGCTGTTTATCATGAGCGGTTCGTCGTCTACCACATATACCTTGTACACTGACCACGCCTCCAGCCATTTTGCGTATTTCCGTTCTCGGGGGGACAGTCATTGCCGCGCCTGCACCAGTTCCTCCCAAAAGGCGAAAATATGATCCTTGTTTGTGTAAAGATAGAGCCTGTCCGGCTCGTGGAGGGTAAGGGCCCCCATGGGGATGGGGCTCTCGTCCTTCACATCGCTGCGCAGCGACCATGCCCCGCTTTGCAGATAAGGCCTGTAGCCGTCGCCCCGGCCGTCGGCCTCGCCGTAAATCCAGCGGATGAACAGCTTGGCGGCATTGACGTTTTTTGCGCCGCCCGCCATCATGATATTGACAGGCGACGCAATGCCGTCAAAAGGTGTCATGCCCATGGACAGAGCCAGCGGGTAGCCGATGTTCCGCAGCCGCAGCTTGCTGGTGACCATAATGCCTGCGTTGGGGCTTTGGCTGCCGGGAGCCGCCACCGCCTCGGACACCTCGTCGCTGGAATTGACGATGACAACGTCGTTTTCCATCAGCATGCGGATGAAGGCGTGGCCGGCGTTTTCCCCCTGGCACAGTGCCGGGACGGTGCCATAGCGCTGCTGATAGGCCTGGGCCATGGCCTCCCCGTTTTGGATGAAGGCGGCGAGAAAGACAGAGGTGGTCACCGAGCGCACGGGATTGGGCATATACACCTTGCCGCGCCATTGCTCCTCGGTCAGTTCCCACCAGTTGGAGACAGGCGGCGCGTCGTAAAACTCGTCGTTGTAGCACAGGACGATGGCTTCCTTAATCAGCAGGAGCAGTTCCTCATTGCTGCCGGGGAGAAGAGCCTCAGCGATGTCTTGGGGTACGTATTTGTAGACCACATTCTGGGGCAGAAACTCGTTTGTCATGATTCCACGGCCGTCGGCGCTGCACACAATGTCGACCAGATACGCCTCGCTGTCGTGGCTTTGCCGCAGCATGTCGTACAGCTCCCCCTCGCGGATGTCCTCCACCTGGACAGTGAGGCCGGGGTATTGCTTCTCGAAGGTTTTTGCCACCTCGATCATGCGGGTGGAGGTGCTGTAGACAATGAGGGTGTCCTCCTTGAGGGCGGCGGCGTAAAGCTCCTCCGGTGTCTCGTTGGCGGTGAGGTTTGCCGTTCGCTCCCACGCGGCCATGGCGCTCTCCTGCCCGGCGGATTGCTGCCCGCAGCCGGAAAGCAGAATCAGGGCGGCGCAGAGCATCCCAATCATTCGTTTCACGTTCTAGTCTCCCATCATTTCGGTGTAGGAAGCCTGGGCCACAGCCAAAAACCGGGGCAGACCCAAGGCGTCGTATCTGCGCACAACGCTGTCCCATTGGGCGTCGTCAAAGGGATCCAGTGCTCCGGTGATGAAATCGACGATGCGGGCTTCTGTGTAGGCGTCGATTTGTCGGCGCAGAACCTGTAGTTCGGCGGCGGTGTCGGCCCGGTACAGGGCTGTGCCCAGGTGCTCGTCCGGCATATACGGCGCGTAGGCGCCAACCGCGCGGGCGTTGATGTATTCCTGGTCGGACTCCAGCCCCGCAAAGCTGACCCCATCGGCGTATTGGGGATAGGCGAAAAAGGGGCCCAACTCCCCGATGTGCTTGTTCTGCACCTTGTTGGCGAGCTGATTGATGATGCGAACCGTGGCGTTTCGCCCGTAAAAGTCCATGTCTGTCAGCTTGGCAGTCTCCCAATCCACCGTCTCTTCCCCGTAGCGCCCGATGAGAAAGGCTTGCTCCGAGAGCATCCGGTCAAGCAAATCGAACACCGCCTGGGGATTGCAGCAGGTGGAGGGGATAACCCCCGCAATGTTGGGGAAGGGGATGTGTTCCGTGGCGTTGCACTGCCCCTCCGGCCCTGCAAGGGGGGGAACATGGATGAAATTGGAGATGACCTCGGGGGAGTTTTGCATCAGCACATCGGTGATGCGGTTGGCAGTAAAGCCCCCCAGGATATCCGCCGGGCTGTTGGCGAGTTCGGAGAAGGATCGGCTGCTCAGTTCGGGGAGCAGCGGGCTGATGAGACCGTCGCGGTAAAGGCTGTTCAGATACTGCATCGCCTGCCGCCACGCATCGGTTTCCGGGGCAAACACCACATGGCCATTCTGCAGCAGAAGGTAGGAGTTTTCGGGGTCGGCGTAGATGAAGGAGTTGATGATGGCGTTGTAGAGCTCCTGGCCGTCGGCGGCAAGGGTGCCGCAAAGGGGGATTTCATCGGCGATGCCGTTTCCGTTTGGGTCGAGGGTGGAAAAGGCCTCCAGCACCTGGCGGAGTTGGTCGGTTGTTTGGGGAACGGAAAGCCGGAGGGCCGAAAGCCAGCCCTTGTTTATCCAGAATACGTGTTTGGCTCGCTGCCCGCGGGATGCATCCAGCCCCGGCATGAAGTAGAGATTGCCGTCGGAGGCGGTCATGATTTTCTGCAGGTCATAGCTGTCAAACCGGCGGAATATCTGTGATAGATTGGTGGATTCCTCCAGATAGGGGTTGAGGGGGAGGATGTACCCCTTTTCGCCGTAATCCTGCAATGCGGCCAGCGCTGTCAGATAATCGTCGCCGACATTCAGCGAGAAAAAGGCGTCGACGCGGACATCGCCGTTTGCAAAGGCGTTGCTGAGGTATTCGGGGGTGTAGCCGTCCTCCAGAAAGAGGAAGCGCAGGGAAAGGCCGGTCTGTTCCTCCAGCCACAGCTTGTAGTAGTTTGTGTCCATATTGCGGATGAGCGCGCTGCGCGGCATGGCGATGACGATGGTTTCCTGTTCCGGTGTTTTGGAGGAAGAGGCGGAGAAAAGAAACCCGGCTGCAAACACAAGAAGCAGCAGGGAGAACAGAATCATGGCAATGGGTTTCCTCTTCAAGCGCACACCTCCCAAGGCGTATGGCAGTCGCTTCAATTATACTGGAAAAGGACAGGCGTTTCAAATACCCGCGTCACGGGAACAGAACCCGAGTGTAGGATAGTCCATACGGTTTGTAAGATTTTCCATGTTTTTTGTGATTGTTCCGATGCTAAAATTATGGATGGAGCAAACACTGCCTGCGCTGCGGGCAAAATTCAAGGAAATGAGGAAACAGGGGAATGAGACATTCGAAGCTGTTGATAGGGGCTTTTCTTATACTGGCGCTGACGCTTTCCGGCTGTGGCGAAGGGGCAAAGCCCGGCTCCACCGGAGCGGCTGCGTCTGCAACGGGGGAAGCAATGCTGCCGGAGGGCACCGCCCCGGATGAACCGGAGGCTGCCGAGGAGACGGATGCCACAGAGACCGCCACGGAGCCGGCGGAACATCCCGGGATGGACAGAGAAACTGTGAAGGCCCGTGTTGGTGTGTTTGAGGGCAAGCAGGAAACACCGGGCTACTACACATCGGCAAATTATGTGCTCTCCTACACAAACGCGTTTGCGGGCTTTACCTTCACCAGCAACGGCGACTGGCTGATTCCGGACGACATACATCGCTACGTCGGTCTGGACAACGAGGGGGAATATGAGCCGCGCCATGCGATTGAGATTTTTCAAGCCACAAAAATCAGCACGGATGCCAATGTCAACATTAGCATAGAAACTCCCACCGAGCGCATGCTGGATATGGGCGCCACGGCGAGGGAATATGTGGAGTACTTGAGCTCCGTCCTTGACCCCAATTACCGAACAGCCAGCGAGCCCTATGAGGCGATGGTTGCCGGAAAGGCGTACGACGCGATAACTGTCACCAACAAAGTGTCGGACGGAGGCGGCCCCCGGTCGCTTATCTCGATGTGCAGGCGAGTCGACGATGTGTTTGTCGTCATGCACATAACGGTGCAAAATGACGTTGTGCTGGATGATGTGCTGGCCTATTTTTCATAATCAAAAGAGGATTTCGGATTGGTTTCCGAAATCCTCTTTTGGTAATTTGTGTAAGATTGTCCATGCGAGTCTCAATCCAGTCCATGTAACCGGCGGGGCGGGCTGTATTACAATGGACTATAGAGGTTGCACAAGCTGGAGGTGGTGGAAAAAATTGCTCCGGATGGCACAGATGCGATTGGCAACCATTCTGTCCGGGGAAATGGAAGCATACTGCGATATTGAAACGGAGGAAACAACATGCAAGTAAAATTGGCAAGGAACAAGGTGCTGGCTTTCGCATTGGCGATGGTCATAGTCTGGGGAATCGTGCCCGTGGCCACATTGTCCGCAGGGGCGTCCGGCGGTGTTGTCGTAAACACCGAGGCGGAGCTTCGGGCGGCGCTGTCTAACCAGACAGATACTGTCATTACCCTGGGGGTAAGCGACATTGCTGTGTCGGCGGACTTTATGAGCCAGTGGCGTGAGAACACGCTGGTGGTGCCGGATGGCAGCACACTGACCATCGAGAAGGAGCTCCACATGGATGAAAGCGGCCATATGGAGGTGCAGACCGGCGGCAAGGTAGAGATTTTGGAGGGAGGCGTGCTCAGCGTCGCCAACGATCTGTTCATTGCGGCGGGAGCAGAGGTGGATGTGCGCGGCAGGCTGACCTACACGACCTATTCCAGTTCAGATCAACCCCGCAATGAAGGGACAATTACCGTAACCGGCCAGACAGCGATTTTGAGCGCACGCGGCCTGGATCACGCGGCAGGCGGCGAAATCCACCTGCGGGATGGCGGATTGGCCATGTTTTCCCGCGTTTCCAACGCGGGCAGGGGAGACCCGGATCTGGCGCTGAACGGCGACATCACTGTCAGCGGCCCGGCTCACCTGTATGGATCCTCCATCTCTTTTATGGATGACGGCATTGAGCTATACGGGGATCTGTCGATCGACATTGAGGCCCCCGCGACTCACGAAATCATCTCGCTGCACAATGATGCCACCTTCACCAACTACGGCACCATTACACTGGAGGGGGAGGCGGTTCGCAGCGTCGCAACCTCTCAGCTGGCATTCATCGAGATTCCCTCCAAAGCCACGATGGTAAACCACGGAACCATCAAGGCGCTGCATTCCGGCGGCATCGGCGTCCGGCTGAGTGCGCTGCCGGTCTACGGCACAGGCGCAAGGCTTATCAATGAGACAGACGGGGAAATCCAGATAGCCAACACAGGCTCCAGTGTCGGCATCGCGGTGGAAAATTATCTCGATGCAGGAACCGACGCATTTGTGCTGGAAAACAAGGGAAGCATCCTGCTGAAGAATGCCCACAACGGCAATGGAAAGAACATCGGCATCATCAACGGTGACGCCGTTGACAACACCGGCAGCATTGTCTCCGACGGCGGCAGCGTGGGCTTTTATCGCCGGGAATACAACGGCAAGGTCGTACGGCCCACCATGAGCGGCAATGCCATCTCCGGTGACTACGCGACTCTGCTGCGGACATATGTTTACGCGGTGGACAGCGCCCAGACTGCCTCTGTGAGCGATGCGGAAATTCATGTCGGCGACGCCGGCTGGAGTCTGCCCGGAGACATCTATCTAAAGCCCGGCGAAAACAGTGTCAAGGTGACGGCTCCCGGCTACAAGGAGTACACCGGCACTATCGTTATGCCCGCGACCCTTGCGGATTTCTGCAATGTGGACTATGACCAGTTGACCCAGAAGATTGTGCTGGTGGAGGATGACGGCGCCGATGTCTTTGCGGTGACCTTCCACAGCGACGGCGGCTCTGCGGTTGCCGGCAAAACGGTGAACAGCGGAGAAACCGTGGAACGGCCCGCCGATCCCTCCAAAGAGGATTGCATATTTGCAGGCTGGTACAGGGAGCAGGCGTGTGTAAACCCGTGGGATTTCGACAATGACGTCGTCACCGGCAACATCACGCTCTATGCGAAGTGGACAACCAACATCGACCCGTCGGCACCCACCTATGCGCTGACTGTTCAGGCCGGCACCGGCGGGCGCATCACAGGCACCACCGGCGGAGACTACGCGCAGGGGCAGGTTATCAGCATTTCCGCGGCGGAAAACAGCAATTACCGCTTTGCCGGCTGGAGCAGCACTGATGGCGGCACGTTCGCCGATGCATCTCAGGCGACTACCGGCTTTACCATGCCCGCCAACGCCACAACGGTTACGGCCAGCTTCGTCTACACCGGCGATTCCGACAATACCGGTGATACCGGCAATGCTTCCACCGGCGGCTCCGGTTCTCGGGGCGGGTCAACCCGCAGCGATAGCGGGACAGCGCCTGTTGTCACCACACCTGCCACCAGTGCCAATGTGGGCACCGATGGCCTGGTCAAGAGCGCGGCTGTCCAGTCCGAGTTGACCAAGGCGTTGACAGCGGCAACCGGAAGCACTGCGTCGGTGCGCACCCGCAACGCCTCCAGCATCGCCCCCGCCACCCTGAAGGCAATGGCGGATACTGCGGCAAAAGCCGGGAAAGCGACCGTCCTCCTGGCGGACACCACGACTGCGGACGGCGCGGTACAGGGACGACTGTATGTGGAGCCCTCCAAGCTGTCCGGTCTGACTGCCAATCTCAAGCTGGGCGTCTACACGGATGCGGCCAAGACCTCGGCCACCAAGGCTTTCTTTGAAAAATGGTTCCAGAGCAAGGTAGCGGTCATCCGCTGTGAGCAGCAGGGAAGCTTTGGCGCAAGGCTGCAAATGGCCGCGAAGGTGGATTTGAAGGCGCTGAACACCAAGACTCTCGTGTTCTATTCCTACGACAAAGCATCCAACACCTATACCCGCATTCAGGATCCCCAGTATTCCATCGATTCCAACGGGTATCTCCACTTTTACACCGACAAGGGCGGCGACATCATCATTGCGGACAAACCGCGCTAGTCGATGCACCGTTTGAAACAGTCGATAAAAAGAAAGCGAAGGCGTTTGGATACTTGATTTAAAAACATTTCATGTGAACGTCGGCATGGCTCATTAGGCTATGTCGACGTTCGCTGTTTCATGGAATGTCTTTATTTGCCGCGAACGCCATTTTGCCGACGATGGTTGTGCAAATTACACCGCAGCGATTGTTCAGCAGTCGGTTTTGTGCTACAATTTGAAGCATCAAGCTGTTAGGGGGGGCACCGCGATGACAAAGCCGGACTGTGTCGACAAGGACAGCGCACTTCGCGCCATTGCCGATATGATGGCACGGGCAGAACAAGCACAGGTCAAGTTTGCCATCGGCACGTCTCAGCACACTTTGCAGGAGAATCGCATTCATGCCCTGCGCGTCGCACAGGCGCTTGTATCGGGCGAATCCGGCGTCTTTGTGGATGCGGATTTGGAGCGGGCAAGGGCGCCGCTTGCTTCTCTCATCAGCAAATCGGAGAAGGCGCAGAGCAAGCTGCGGGAGGAGAGCTGGCAGCATCAAATGCTGGGCCGAAATCTGGAGGCGTTGCGGCTGGCGCGGGTGCTGCTGGAAACAAATCGGATGGATAACCAAGGAGGAACGCGGTGAACGATGTGATGACTGGAGAATGGTCAGCGGGAAGTTCTTTTTTCAATAAATGAGTCCCTTTCTCTTGATTTTTTGTTAAGGATTTAGTATAATAACCCTGTTGTTGTTTTGGACTGAATGACTCGGCGCAAAACGACTGGCAGCGGAATATCGCCTGAACAAGCAAAATCTGCGACCAGTGCAGCAGTTCAAAGCTGGATTTCAATCAATACGTTTCTAACACTTTCACCAATTATCCTTCGGGATTTGGATATTTGCCGGTGTGATGGAATTGGCAGACGTAGTGGACTCAAAATCCACCGGTGGCGACACCGTGCCGGTTCGAGTCCGGCCACCGGCACTCGCAGCCCAAAGCTGCGCACAGGACGCCCTCGGCTTTTGCCGAGGGCGTCTTTTTATATCCTGTTTATTATGAACCAAACGAACAACCCCGCGTGAAAGCACTGCCATCACGTGGGGAATTGCTATTTGTAATAGGCCGGTACCGGTGGATGGGGCTCGTCCCCAAAGAAGTAGAAGGCAACGCCCAGTTCCATTTCTATCATGGCGCTCTGGTCGGCGTATTCCTGCACAACCTTTAGCAGGCCGCTTCTGTCGTAGGTGCAGCGTCGCAGGTGGATGACGCCGTCCTCGATGACCGCGTAGTGGGCGTCCTTGTCGTTGTCGTCGGGGCGGCGGTAGGAGGCGCTGCCGGGATTGAGCCACAGCTTGTCGTCGGCCAGGGTGTGGATGCACCGCCGATGGGTGTGCCCGAAGATGACGCGCTTTTTGGGGGAATCGGCGGCAGAATGCTTTGCCCAAAATTCATCGAATTCGCTTTCCATTTCCATGGTCTCGTACCGGGGGCCAAACTGGTGCCGCATGACATAGGCGATGCCGTCCGCCTCAAAGGAGAGGCTGTCCGGCAGGCTGTCCAGATAGGCGATGTCATCGTCGTCGAGGAGATGGCAGCAGTGGTGAATCCAGCGGTAATCCCGGCCGTTTACCGATTTCCAATCGGTATCCCGATAGGTGCTGACTGTGATGGCGTCGTGGTTTCCCTTTACCACTACCGCGTTGTGCTCCCGCATCCAACGGATGACCTGCTTGGGGTCGGTGCCGTAGTCGGACAAATCCCCTGCGCAATAAATGGCGTCAATGCCGGTTTCATTGGCCCAGATCGCCTCAAGGGCATAGTGATTGGCGTGAATGTCGGACAATACTAACAGCTTCATGGGGGCTCCTTTCTGTTGTACAAATTGGCAGTATACTCCCATTATACGGAATTGCAAGCCAAATTTCAATGAATCAATGAGGATTTGCTTTTTCGCCGATTAAAACGCTGCAATAGAAATTTACACACCCATCATACCCACCATATATTTATCGGGTATGATGGGTGTGGGGAAAAATATTTTGGGTTGTATCCGTGGAATCGAATCTGTAACGAGAGGAGAATCGCAATGGATAAAATCAGGCATATGGCACATACGGCGTGCATTCTGCTGCTGGCGGGTATTCTGTGTCTGGGACTTGTGTCCTGCATGACAGATGGCGCAGCGGAACCGGAGCCGGGAGCAGCACAAGGCTCGGGGGTAATCCGAGTGACGCCGGTGGCAGCGTGGGGCACACCGGATGCGGAAAAACCGGACGCCCCCTACGAGCATATCCCTCTGCCGGCGGATAAGGCGCCGCCGAAGCAGCAATCCGCCGACGGAACCGCCGAGGTAATCGATGCGGAAATCGCAGACCTTCCCAATCCTCCTATCCCGCTGGCCCCGGAGAAAAAGACAGAGCCCGCTGAACAAGCCACCCGCTTTACCAATACCCCCGACGCGGAAATCCCCGCTCTCCCCGATGTGGCCATCCCGCTGGCCCCCGAGGCAAAGCCGGAGACGGAACAGCCGGCCACCCGCTTTACCAATACCCCTGACGCGGAAATCCCTGCTCTCCCCGATGTGGCCATCCCGCTGGCTCCCGAGGCAAAGCCGGAGACGAAACAGCCGGCCACCCGCTTTACCAATACTCCCGATGCGGAAATCCCCGACGCTCCCTATGAGCATGGCCCCCTGCCTCAAGTCGACAAGGAGGCTGCAACCGAAAAAGTGGATGCGGTGCTGCCGGATCCCATTCTTCCCCAAACCGCACAGCCTTATCGCGAATACCATTATTATACCTATCGCATTACCGAAAAGGTGCGCACTCGGACAGAGAGCACCAACACGTATTTTGTGACAGTGGATGATTCTGATACCAGCAAAGTCATCGACCGGGATGTGCTGAGCATGGCAAAGAAGATAGCGGCAAACCACACGGACGCCGGTCGTCATCTTCTCAATTTCTACCCTGCGGGAACGACACTGGAACAGCGGGGGAAGCCCTTTGCCCTGGTGGAGCTGCGGGCAGGCAGGGAGCCTGTGCTTCTCTCCTTCACCTCGCCCAATGCATAAAGCTGCGTCTGAACGCACACGAAGCCGCCTCCACAAGGATACCGTGGGGGCGGCTTTGCGGCTGTTTTTTGCCCGGTTGCCGGCGGCTGACACAAAGTGATTGCGAGATTGCAAACAAACCCGCTTGATAAATCAATAGCGGGTTTGTTAAGGGGTTCAACCCCTTAACCGGGGCAAGGGCACAGCTGCGTCAGCAGATGTTGAGCCCCATTCTAAATGCGCCGCAGGCTCCACTCACCAGGCTCCACATCACGACTCCACGGTGACCTCCAAATCCGGTCGGTGCTTTTTGCTCATCTGGTGGCGAGCCTTTCGGGCTTCCACCGAATCGAACACGATGGAAAAGTCGTAGTCCTCCGGGTACAGCTCGGTAGCGGCCACCTTCAGCTTCAGGCGTTTGTGCTTGATCAGCAGCTTTTCCCCCTTGACCTGCACCCCCACATTGCCGCTGGAGTCGGCGGTGCGGTACACAATGCCAATGTCCCGGGAGGGATAGACCACCACACTGTCGCCGACATGGAACTTTTCGGCGTGAGTGGCGGGACGGGGCTGTCCCTGAGCGCGGATCACTCCGGGCTGACGGGGCTGAGGCGCATCGACGGGTTCGGCGTCGGCGACGATGGGCTCGCCGTAGGCCTCGGCCCGGGCGCGGGCCAGAAGGGCGGTGGGGAAGCCCAGTTTTTCGGCGATGTACAGGGCACAGCTTTCCCCGGAGCGGCCCAGTTCCAGCCGGTACAGGGGGGAGAGGGTCTCCCGGTCAAACTGCATGCGGGCACTGATGACGCCCTCTGTCTGCTCCGCGTACTCCTTCACCTGGGGGTAATGGGTGGTGACAAGGAAGAGGCATTTGCGGCGGCGCAGTTCCTCCAGCACGGCCACGGCAATGCCCATGCCCTCGGCGGGGTCGGTGCCGCTGCCCAGTTCATCCAGCAGCACCAGGCTTTCCGGGCCGGCCTGATCCAGCACGGCGATGACGTTTTTCATATGGCCGGAAAAGGTGGAAAGGTTCTCGGAGATGCTTTGGCCGTCGCCGATGTCGCACAGATAATTGCCGTTCATGCACAGGACAGTGTCCGCCCCAGCCGGGACATGGAGCCCGCACTGAGCCATTACGGACAGAAGGCCCACCGTCTTGATGGCAACGGTTTTTCCGCCGGTATTGGGGCCGGTGATGATGACGCCGTGGACGGCCGCGTCGATGGAAAAGTCCAGGGGGACGGCTGTCCGTTTATCCAGAAGAGGGTGACGCCCCTGGCGAATGTCGATGCGGCGTTCCGTGGTCAGCGTGGGGGGGATGGCGTCCATGGCGGCGGAAAGCTTGGCCTTGGCAAACTGGAAATCCAGCTCCGCCAGCGCCTCCATATTCAGGCGGATGGATGGGATATAATCCGCCACCATAGCGGTCAGCATATACAGAACCCGGCGGATTTCGTTGTCCTCGTCAATTTGCAGGCTGGACAGGGCGGAGGTCAGCTTGGAGACGGAGTGGGGCTCCATAAAGCAGGTAGCGCCACTGCCCGATACATCCACCAGGGAGCCGGGGAACTTGGCGCGGAACTCCTTTTTCACCGGCACAACATAGCGACCGTTTTTCTGGGAGACATAGCTGTCGGCAAACCAGCTTTGATTGCCCCGAAGGATGGAGGCCAGCTTTTCCTTGATTTGAGCCTCTGTCTGCTCGATTTTTCGCCGGGCATCCCGTAGGCCGGGGGTGGCGTCGCCGTCGACGATGCCACTGCGAATGCAGCGATCGATTTCGTTCCGCAGCTCGCTGAGGTCGGCAAAGCCGCCGCCGTAGGAGGCGATGCGGTCATCGATTTCGCCGGCCCGCTTCAGGTAGGCTTCCATGCGCAGGCAGGAGGAGGCAAACATGGAAAGGGACTCCAGCTGCTCCGGCAGAAGCATGCTGTCGGCCTGGCACAGGGTAAGAACCGCGTCCACCCCCTTCATGGCGGTGAGAGGAGGCGTGCCGCAGCTGTCCAAAATCCGCCGGGCGGAGGTTGTCATCTCCATGGCCTGACGGCACCGCGCCTCGTCCAGAAATGGCTCCATTTTTTGGATGCGTGCCTGGGCAGGCTCGGAAAGAGCCATATCGGACAGTTGGGTAAGAATCTGGGAAAATTCAAGGGTTTTCAGTGATTTCATGGGTGTAACTCCTATAAAATTAGTTGATTTGATGCAGTATAACGCAAAAATGCCTACGGATTTCCCTGACAATTCCGCGACAAAGCGCGGAGGCAGATGCTCCCGTAGGCAATTCCCATATATTCACAAAAAAAGCGCGGCAGAAAATCTGCCACGCTGCTGCGAGTATATCGTCATAAGCAGTCTGTAAAGGCAGGGCCGAAGGCAGCAACGCACAACAAAAAGAGGGAATCCTCCCCTTGCGATACGAACCGGCAACCTTCGGTGTATTCAGTTTAAACTGAAAGCACCATTACAGACAATTCCGACACAAACACAGCTCCTTTGAATGGTATGTTGGAACGGCGAATAGACACGATTCACTGTTCGCAATCAGTATACACGGGGCGATACCGTTTGTCAAGCGCCGGTATTTTTTTCCTCGCGCCCGGTTTACAGGCTGCGCATGGCCAAAATGGTCTCGCTGATCAAATCGTCCAGTTCCCAGCCCAACAGCTCCGCGCCGTGGCGGATGGTGTCCCGGGAGCAGCCGGCGGCGAATTTTTTGTCTTTGAACTTCTTTTTCACGCTGGGCAGTTCCAGGTCGGAGACGCTTTTGCTGGGGCGCATCAGGGCGACTGCGCCGATGAGGCCGGTCAATTCGTCGACGGCGTAAAGAACCCGCTCCATAAGGGACTCCGGCTGGTAAACCGAGCCTGTCATGCCGTAGCCGTGGCTCATGGCGGAGCGGATGACGCTGTCGTCGATGCCTTCCTCCCGCAGCAGTTCCACACCCTTGACGCAGTGCTCGGCGGGGTATCGTTCAAAATCGATGTCGTGAAGCATGCCGACTACCCGCCAGAAGGCCTCCCGGTCGGGGTCGTGCTTCGCCGCAAACCAGCCCATGACGCCGGATACGGTCTCGCCATGACGCATGTGAAACTCTTCCTGGTTGTACTTTGCCAGCAGGTCTCTGGCCTGGGATACATCGGGGATAAACGCCATTGTACATTGCCTCCTCAAGTCAAATCCAATTGGGGATTGCGGTGGGAACCATGGCATAGTATAGCAGATTTCGGGGAGAAATCCAACCGAGAAGCAAACGGATGTTGGCAGTTTGTTTGCTGGATTGGCAGGAGGGTCAGCGCAGGGGAATCCAATAGCGCTCGACGATATTGCCGTCCTCCTCGACCACCTCGTTTTCCAGGATACCGCCTTTTTTCTGCGCTGTTTTTGCGGAGGCGATGTTGCCCTTATCGCAGGTGACGAGGGCTTTTTCCATCGATAGCTCCCGGCAGCGATCAAGGGCGTGGGCAAGCATCTCGGAGCCGTACCCCTTGCGGCGTTCCGACGGGCGAATGCCGTAGCCGATGTGCCCGCCCGAATACAAAAGTGCATCATTCAGCGAATGTCTGACGGCGATTGTGCCGACAATTTTGCCACTTACAATGGCAAAATAGACATCGCCTGTCACCCAATCAGAGGTGGAGTTGGTTTGACTCCATATCACTTTTTCCAGCCAGCTTTCGTAGCTTTCCGCATTCATAAAGCCGTTGCTGCCGTGGATGTGGGTTTCACCCCGGTCGATGTGTTCCTGTCGATAGTCCCAGGCGGCTTGCTTGTGCCCGATTGTCGGAATCACCAGTTTCATATGCTTCACGCTCCATTTATCGGGTAAAGGGATCACAGATCCGCGGCGAAGCGGATGCCGGCGGACATTCGGGCGGTGTGGGCGATGTGCATGGCAGTCAGGGAATGCTCTAGCAGCTCCAGATGGCGCGGCCAGTCCTGTTCCCGCCAGATCTGCTCGAAGGCGCGGAATTCGCTCAGCATGCGGAAATCGGGGTTGGGGTCGGCGAATTCCCCGGTCTCGCCGTCAATCTGCCAGGAAACGGACTGACAGGCGTTGGTGGCGCCGTTGATGCGGATGAAGCCGTTTGTGCCCTGCACCAGGGTGAAGCCGGGACTCTCCGAATCCTTGGCGCCGGTGCAGACGGCCACCTTGCCGGGATAGGTCATGGCGACGGTGCCGGAGGTGTCGATGCCGTTGTGGCCGGTGTTGGCGAGATATCGCACCGAATCGGGCTTGCCGAACAGGGCCGCCGCGATGTGCAGGTTGTAGATGTTCAGGTCAAACAGCGCGCCGCCGGAACAGGCGGGGTCAAAGGCGGGGTGCACGCGGCCCTCGAGGTAATCGTCATACCGGCTGGAATACTGGGAATAGTTGCTTTGCAGCAGCTTGACATCGCGGAGGCGGGGCAAAAGCTGCCGTACCTTGGCCAGAATGGGGGAGTGGATGTTGGTGATGGCCTCCAGCAGGTAGCAGTTTTGCTGCTTTGCCAGCTGGGCCAGGTGAGCCATCTCCTCATAGGTGGAGGTCATGGGCTTTTCCAGAATGACGTGGTGGCCGGCCTCCAGCGCCTGTTTGGCGTAGGAGTAGTGAAGCTGGTTGACGATGCCGATGTAGACGAAGTCGAAATCGCCGTCGGCAAGCAGCCGACTGTAATCGGTGACGACATGGGGAATGGAAAAGGCGCGGGCGATGGCCTCGCCTTTTTGCAGGCTTTGGGGGCGCACGCAAAGCGTCGTGCAGGTGATGGAGTCGATTTCCCGGAGGGTTTCCAGGCAGGTTTGTACAATGCGGCCAGAGCCGGCAATGGCGATTTTCACAGGCATTCATCCTTTCGGAAGTAGGCGCGCAGTGGGGCATTCGTCGCCTTGGATGCTACCAGTATACTACATCGATGGGGCGATTTCCAGTTTTGGCGGAGAAAGAAACTGTGCCGGTCTCCCGCCCAGAAAGGCGGCCTTAATCTCCCGGGCCGCAGCGGTGATATCCCGTTGGGCCACGATGGCCGACACCACGGCCAGACCGTCAACGCCGACCCGGGCAAACTCGCAGGCGTTTTCCCGATTGACGCCGCCGATGACCACAAGAGGCAGCGAAACAGCGGCGCGGATTTCGCTGAGAGTGGCCATGGAGGTGAGGGAAGCATCGGTTTTGGTACCGGTGGCGCACATGGCGCCGATGCCGAGGTAATCGGCGCCGGCCTCCACGGCGGCCAGAGCCTGGGGAAGAGTACCGGCGGATACGCCGAGAAGCTTGTCCGGCCCGATGAGGCGGCGCACGACCTGGGCGGGGAGGTCGCTTTGCCCGATGTGGACACCGTCGGCATCTACGGCCAGGGCAAGATCCACCCGGTCGTTGATGATGAGGGGGACACGATGGCGACGACAGACGGCGCAGACAGCCAGGGCAGTGGCGTAACACTCTCTGGAGGAGGCGGTTTTCTCCCGCAGCTGCACGAGGGTGGCGCCGCCCCGAATGGCCAGCTCCACCGATTCCTCCACGGTGGCGGTGGTCATCAGGGCGCTGTCGGTGACAAGGTAGAGGGTATAATCCACATTAGGCTTCATACAGCTTGGCCCTCCCCACAAGTGTGTCGGCGGTCATGCGGCTGACGGCGTCGTGAAAGGCGACTCGAAAGCTGCCTGTGCCCTGAGCGCCGGCTTGCTCATATGCAATCTCGCCGGCGATGCCCTCGGTGAGAAGGGCGGCGATACACGCTGTCAGAGGAGCATCGGGAGCGGCACCGCAAAAGGATCCGATGAGGGAGGAGCACATGCAGCCTGTCCCTGTAAGCCGGGCCAGCATGGGGTGGCCGTTGGCGATGCGCCAGCCGTGGACACCGTTGCTGACAGTATCCACCGGGCCGGTGATGACCACGGTGCAGCCCAGCTTTTGGGCGGCGGCTTTGGCGACAGCCATGGCGTCACTGTCGGAGGCCAGGTCGCTGTCGGAGGCGTCCACGCCCTTGGTGCTGGATGAAAGTCCGGCCATGAAGCGGATCTCGGAGCTGTTGCCCCGCAAAACCGTGAGGGCGACAGCGTCCAGGATTTGCCGGGCGGTGTCGCCGCGCAGGGGAGAGGCACCGGCACCAACGGGATCCAGCACAACGGGAATGCCCGCTCTGTTGGCGGCGGCTCCTGCGGCCAGCATGGCGGGGATGGTGCGTTCGTTGAGGGTGCCCATGTTCAGCACTACGGCCTGTGCCATGGCAGCGATGTCGGCGGCCTCCGCCAAGGCATCGGCCATAATGGGAGACGCGCCGATGGCAAGGGTGATGTTGGCGCAGTCGTTTACCGTGACATAGTTGGTGATGTGATGAATCAGGGGGTTGCTTGTCCGCACGCGTTCAATCAGTGCCGCTGCTTGTGTTATCATTGGGCAGTCCTCCTCAGGCCGTATTGATACAGGTCGTAAAAATGGTGGGTGGGGCCGTTGCCTTGGCCCAGCTCCAGGGCGTGGGCGATGGCTGTGGTGACATAGGCCTTTGCCTGCTCCACAGCGGCGGGCAATTCCAGACCCAGAGCCAGATTGGACGCAATGGCCGAGGAATAGGTGCAGCCGGTGCCATGGGTGTTTTTGGTGTGGATGCGCGGGGCGGTAAAGGCGTGGAAGCGCCGGCCGTCGAACAGAATGTCGGTGGCGTTGCCGTTGCTGTGGCCGCCCTTGACCAGCACGGCCCGGCAGCCCATGCGGTGGATGCACTCGGCGGCTTGCTCCATATCGCGGTGAGAGTGGATGGCAATGCCGGCCATTTTCTCGGCCTCGGGGATATTGGGGGTAACCAGGTCGGCCAGGGGAACCACCGCGTCAATCAGGGTGTCGATGGATTCCGGCGCCATGAGAGCACAGCCGTTTTTGGCGTACATGACCGGGTCAAGGACGATGTTTTTCGGCTTCCACTGCCGCAGCCTTCCCGCCACGGCCAGCATGCCGTCGCGGCAGGATAGCATGCCGATTTTGACGGCATCCGGCGGGATGTCCTCCAGGACAGCGTCGATCTGTTTTTCGATGATATCGGGGCGGATGTCCTGGATATCGATGACTCGATGGGTGTTTTCGGCCACGACAGAGGCGACGACTGACATTCCGAACAGGCCGTGGGCGGAAAAGGTCTTTAGGTCGGCCTGGATGCCTGCGCCGCCGCTGCAATCGGAGCCGGCAATGGTGAGTATCGTGTTCATGATAAACCTCATTTCTGCCAAGGCAGAAATGGCCACATCGCGCCCCGCGCCCTGGCAGGCGGGGCGTGGCCGAGACAGCCCCAACGACAGGCGGCGCTGCCCGCAAAAAGGCGGATGCATCCATAGAGGGACGCATCCGCCAAGCAGATAACATGCTCCCTACACCGGTGTTAGCCGACAGGTTCAAAGGGTCAGGTTTTACCTTCTCAACTCGTGTCACAAGCAGCCGCTTGTGATGGAGTCCCCCCGCAAACAGATTCAATTAAAAATGCCTTCCCGAAATAGGGAAGGCATCAAACAAACGCGGTGTTCGATATGCTCCCTGCGCCGGTATTAACCGACAGGTTCAAAGGGTCAGGTTTTAGCCTTCTCAACTCATACCGCAATTGCAGACCGCGGCGCGAACATGGTTCGCAGTGAGTCCCCCTGCATGTTACGAAAAACAGTATACACGATAATTCACCCCAGTGCAATATGGACAGAGAAAATCGTTGAAAAAATGCAAAAATCCTATTGACAAGGTGCGGATCAGACGATATAATAATAGAGTCGTTTGCATACATGATATTGCCCGATTGTGTAATGGTAGCACGACAGACTCTGACTCTGTTTGTCTGGGTTCAAATCCTAGTCGGGCAACCAAAGAGAAAAACCGCATAGCTAAAGGAAATTTCCGCCGTTTCGATGATTGGTCGACGGCGGTTTTTCCGTTGGAAGAGATTTGTGGATAAAAGATGCCCGCTGTGAATGGAAATGACTCGGTCAATCGTATTCCTTGTAGAGGCACATTTACACAGTGCAACACGCATAGCGCTTTGCACCCAACAAATGGAACTATGAGGTGACAACATGAAAAAGGTATTTTCTGTTCTGGCAATTGCTCTGGCGATGGCATCGACAATGAACGCAACTGCGTATGCACACGGCGGCCATGGCCACAAGAACCGGGCGAATGTTCAGCCTGCCCACGCTCTTTGCACGGTGAAGGGCTGTGAAGAAGTCGGTGCCCATCAGCACGACGGTGACTGGTATTGCAGCCAGTCCGGCCGCACCGGCGATTATGCGGTTTGCACCGTTGAAAACTGCACGGAGATTGGCTTGCACCAGCATGACGGAGTCAATTACTATTGTCAAAATCATGGCACGGGAACCGGGTGCGAAAGAGGCCGCAATCGGTAAATAGAGAAGGGAAGGCCATGCGAAGTGAAGCAGAGCTAAACAGGGCGCTGATGTCGTATGGCGACAAGGTAAGGCGAATCTGTTTTATGCATCTGAGCAACCGCAGTGATGTGGAGGATGTGTTTCAGGAGGTATTTCTGAAATATGCCCTTCACGATGCGGATTTTGAAAGCGATGACCACGAGCGGGCATGGCTTTTTCGTGTTGCCATCAATGCCTGTAAGGATTTGCACAAAAGCGTTTGGCGGCGCAGAGTATCCTCCCTTGCAGACGCAGACGAAGCGCATCTGGCCATCGCGGAGGAAAACCGAGATGTGTTGGATGCTGTTTTGCGTCTGACACCGCCCAAATATCGGGATGTCATCTACCTGCATTACTACGAGGGCTACAAGGCGGCGGAAATCGCCGCAATTTTGGGGCAAAAGGAAAACACCATCTACACCTGGCTGACAAGAGCCCGGGAGCAGCTGCGTCAAACGCTGGGAGGTGAGTCGCTGTGAAGAATCGAATCCAGAATGCGTTTGACGACATCCGGGCGGATGACGCCCTGCTTGCGGCAACGGCGGCTTCTCTGCGCGAGGAGCGGGCAAGGCGTGAGGGGAGACGGAATCGCACCCGGCCCCTGAGGCTTGCCGGCGCATTGGCGGCCATGCTGGTGCTGGTGGTGGGGATATTCGGGTATCGCGGTTTTTATTATACTGCGGCGGCTTATGTGAGCATCGATGTCAATCCATCACTGGAACTGACGCTGAATCGTCTGGACAAGGTGATTGCCTCCGCTGCCTACAACGCGGATGGCGAATCCGTTTTGCAGCAGGTCGATATAACCGGCAGGCGGTATGAGGAAGCGGCAACAATGCTGCTTGCCGAAATGGAGCGGCAGGGCTATATGGCGCAGGATGCCCTTGTCACCATGACGGTGCAGACGGCGGACAGTGAAGCGGAGCAGCGGCTATGCAATTCACTGTTGCAGTCGGCGGGTGCACAAATCGGTGTGCAGCAGTCGACGGCAGAAATTGAGGTGTTTCCCGTCACCCAGGAGGTGCGGGAGACGGCTCGCGGCTGCCATATGAGCACGGCAAAGTATCTGGCCATACAGGAGCTGCTGGAGGTTGACGAGACCGCCACATTAGAGGAACACAGCGATTCCACCATTCGGCAGATTCGCCAGCAAACCCAGGCGCACCGACAGGGCCAGGGTCATGAGACGGAGGCCGGCGACTCTCATGCCTCGGCCGCCGGCCAGGGCAATGGGTACCATGGCGGCCAGGTGCGTGAAGGCTCAGAGGAAGGGGATTCCCGCGATCCGACCGCCGGGCAGGGCAGTGAGCATCACGGCGAGCAGGGCCAAAGCCAAGGGCAAAGTCAGGGCCAAGGGCAAAGCCAAGGCCACAGAGAAGGCGAAGGTCATGGCTATCGTGGGGGAAGGTGACCGCGCCTCTCTTGGAGATATGGCAGATGGATTGTTGAATCGAAAGGACTCAGGACACCATAAATGGCGTTCTGAGTCCTTTTTATTATGAACCGAAAGGGCCTGATACTCCGCCCTTTG